>DCUM01000205.1 GCA_002327255.1 bacterium UBA2214
AGGCGCTATTGGGAAAGCGTTAGCGCGTGGTTACTGCGACGCGGCCCGATCTGAACGATCGGGCCGCTGGTTTTTGAGCTGGAAGGCTTGAAATAGCAGCGCAGAACGAGATACGACGCCGCAGAACGTCATCGAGGGGCGATCAATCGCAGAGGCACGTCGTGATTCACGATGGCTGATCCGCCGCTGCTGACCTGACAGCCTGCATCCTGGCAGCAGCCATGGAAAGATCCTTGCGTTCTGATTTCTTTGACGGCTATCATGGCCCACAGGTAATCAAAAAATCTCATATTTTACTTGGATATAAATCCTGACTTCATTACCATTCAGGAGAACGGGTGAACTAAAACAGGCGTGGATGCTATCGAAGACCATGGCGTACGGGGTTAATGTGAACTTGATGAACCTTATTGGATGATGTACAACAATCGATCGATCATAAAAATAATCGCAAAAGTCAGGGGAATTGAAAATCCTTTCATAATACCCATTGGATTCTCAATAGCGCTCGCGATTCTGGTTCAATTTTTATTATATGAGGGCGGTTTATACTCCATATCCGCTGACGAATCGAGCAGAACCAGAATCGCCTATGATTTTTCCCGGAACAACCACCTTGCAGTAGGCAATTGGCTGCCATTCCACACGCTTCTTTTAGGGGCACTTTTCAAGATCTGGCCGAATCTGTTTTTGGCACCCAGGCTATTAAGCCACGCTTTTGGCATCCTGGTTCTGGTCTCTGTAATAATTCTCACGCATTGCATTTTTCGCAATAAACGCGCAACCATCTTGTCGGGATTTTTGGCAGCCCTCTTGCCTCAACGTGTTATTCTTGCAACGGTGCCGCTCTCCGAAATTTTTTTAATTTCCAGCATTTGTCTGGGATTTATATTTCTGAATCTGTGGGTCGAGCGCTCCGAATTCAAGTACCTTGTTGCGCTCGGAGTCTGCATGAGCCTGGCGACCATGACGAGATACGAGGGCTGGGCCTTTGCAACAGGTCTGATCCTCTATTTTCTGCTGTTAAAGCATCGATATAGTCGCCTCCCTGGTCTACGGCAGCGCCTCGTGCTGCTGGTGCTGGTGAGCGCCTTTCCGATTATCTGGTTAACCCTGCAATTTTACACCACCGGGAATCCCCTGGCATTTACGGAGAGAGCCGTCACCAGTGAAAACAGTGCTCTTGTATGGAAAAATCTGACATTCCTCCCGATCCTCAAAGAGACCCTGCAGATGAATGTACTTTATCATTTTATCCAACAAAATATGGCCTCTTTGAATGGTTTGGCATTTATTTCCATTTTTCTCACGCTCAACAAGAATCAACGGACGCATGCCACCCTCTCCATCGCGGGATGGGCGCTGCTGATCATGTCGATCGTCTGGTTCCTTGTATTATCCATTCCGGGATCTACCTTTCGCCTGATTCCGAGTAATGCCTGGAGATTTGCTTCAGTCTGGTCTGTATTGTTGATACCGTTTACGGCTCACGCGATGGTATTGATTGAGGATGCCTGCAAACACAAGAGACGGCTGGTCAATTTTTTATTCCGGATGATACTCTATGCGATCGTCACAATATTCTTTGTCCAGCAGATTGACCAATTGGCCAAAGAATCCAGCTTTTCAGGAGATGAAAGAAGTTTGGGAATGGTTCTCAAGAAACGGTTGGCCGAAGAGCCCTCGGCCAGAGTGCTGATTGACAGCCCCGACTGGGCCTATCTTGATATATCGATTGCTTCGAATTATCCTGACCGTTTCATCGCCAATACGGGTATCAATCCAAGACTGCCGACGGCAGCGATCCTGCAAATCGATAACGCCGGCGAGGGTACGATCCCGGACGCTGATCCATTCACATTCTATGTATTTCGCACTGCAAAATACAAACAATGGTTATCCTCGCAACCGCATCTGCACCCGATCGCAGAATTTGGAAAGTGGCGCGTCTTTGAGTTCAGGCGAGAATTCTTTGGGGTCGGACCAGGACAATTATTTGATAAATAATCAGTTAGATTCCTTGTTATTGCACATCGACACACAAATATTCGAGTTAAGACCACATAAAAATCCAGATTTTACTGCATTAGTAGCCTGATCCATTCATAAAACATGGGGTGAGTGGAGATCGCCATGCTGGATCTGTTGGTGTTACAGGATGATATTTGATTTGACTTTTTGTTACAATCTCATCATCCAAGATCAAGGCATTTTTTTCGTTTTTCTTCCCTCTGTGATTCTCTGAAACCGCGCAGTGACTAATTCAGTATCGTTTGCACATGATATGCCATGCCATTTTGAGCCAATTTTCATTCGCAGCCGTGCTCAATTACTTGCATCGTATTTCGCTAAACAATTAAAATACATCAAATAATCTTGGTCCGACCCCGATTCCGACCCCGATTCCCGATTCTACCGATTCTACCCATGATATGCCATACCATTTTGAGCCGATTTTTATTCGCAACCATGCTCAATTTCCTGCTTCGTATTTCGCTAATTAATTAAAATACATGAANNATAAACGAATCCAGGATTGACGTGCCGAGGCAAAATACGTTGTAACTCAATATTTTGCTTGATTTCCAGCCGCCTTTTTCGTAACTTTCTTTCACGGGAATGCACGGTAGCCTGGTGGCGCCCGCGGACTTCAAATCCGTTGTGAGGCGGTTACGTCTCGGGTGGGTTCGATTCCCACACATTCCCGCCATTTTTTTCTCGCGATCTACCTTTGGCAAATCCGCACTCTGTACACAAAACGATGTGGCTAGCAATAGCGAATCGGTGGGCCAGGCGCACCCGGCCATCAACCACTCATGCCGAACCTTGATGTATTCAAACAAATCGATCGGCTAAAGCTCACCGGCTCTGAGGGAAATAATTCCATAACCTTCCATCCGTCGCCCTCAACCCAAACCACAAGGAGGCCAGCAAATTACAGCACCCTGAATGATAACCCGAAGGAGGTATTTTATGCCGAAAATGAATCTGCGTCATCTCACCCAAAGCCATCCCACATTCATCAGCCTGATCCAGGAAGCCCCAACCCCGCATGTGGCCCGCGATTATGTCAAGGCCTACCTGGCGGAGCATTCCAAATTTCTCTTCCGTGCCGGCCGCCAGGAAAACAGTCTGGTCTGGAACCAACAGGTCGCCTGCTTCCTGGCGCTGCAGGAGATCATCTCGCTGCGCAGCGAACGCATCAGCCGCTTCAGCATCATGAAACGACTCTGGCAGGCGGTGCATCGCCGCGAAAAGGAAAATGAAGACCCGCTCAGTGAGGCTTTTTATGCTGATCTGATCCAGATTTTCAACGGCATGACCGGCAAGAGTGAAGCCTACGCCCAGCAAAGCCTGCCGCCATTCCTCGAAATGGACGGCCGGGAAGCCGCCATCGCCCGATCCGCGGACCTCGATGAACTGGCCGCGAAAACCCTCTCGCATATGCGGCGCTATCCGCACGGCCTGGATGAAAAGGTCGTGCAACAACGGCAAAAAAACAAAAAGCGCATCCTGAAACATTTTGGCGGGACTGAAGAAAATTGGCACGACTATCAGTGGCATCTCCATCACCTGGTCCGTAGCAGCGCCGTCCTGAAGGAGTTGATTCTCCTGACTTCCAGGGAACGCGATGCCATCGATCAGGCCAAAACAGCGGGATTGCCATTCGGCGTCACACCCTATTACGTCTCCCTGATGGATTACAGCTCCGACCGCCGTGCCGACCATGCCGTGCGCGCCCAGGTACTGCCCCCTCCCCTTTACGTTCAGCAGATGAGCCAGCATGATGCGGATCGCGCCACCTATTTTGACTTTATGCGCGAAACGGATACCTCGCCCATCGATCTCATCACCCGGCGTTATCCGCACATCGCGATTTTCAAACCCTACAATACCTGCAGCCAGATTTGCGTCTATTGTCAGCGCAATTGGGAAATCAACGACGTCCTCTTCGAAGGCGCCCTGGCACTGCCGCAGCAGATCGACCAGGCCATTTCGTGGCTGCAGGCACACCCCGCCATCACCGAAGTCCTGGTCACCGGCGGCGATCCCCTGGTGATGCCCGATAAAACCATCGCCAATATCCTCGGACGCCTGGCAGCGATCGAGCATATCGAACGCATTCGCATCGGCTCGCGCATTTTTGTCGCCCTGCCGCAGCGGGTGACCGAAACCCTGGCCGACATCATCGCCCGCCACCATCAACCCGGACGGCGCGAGGTGGCACTGGTGACCCATTTCGAACATCCCTATGAAGTGACGCCGGAGGCCATGGAATCGGTGCAGAAGATGCGCCGGCGTGGTCTCTCCGTCTATAACCAGGCGGTCTATACGATCGAGAACAGCCGCCGCTTCGAGCTGGTGGCGCTGCGGCGGCTGTTGCGCCTCATCGGCGTCGATGCCTATTATACCTTTTGCGCCAAGGGCAAGGAAGAGACCCGCGACTATCAGGTGCCGCTGGCACGGCTGCAGCAGGAGGCCAAGGAAGAAGCGCGTCTGCTGCCGGGCCTGGTGCGCAGCGATGAGCCGGTCTATAACGTGCCGCGGCTGGGGAAAAATTACATCCGCGCCGAACAACACCATTCGCTGGTGACGATTTTGCCCGACGGCAGCCGCCTCTATGAATTCCATCCCTGGGAAAAAAATCTCAGCCTGGCACCCACCTACCTGCACAAGGATGTGCCGATCCTGGATTATCTCAGGGAGATGCAGCGGCGCGGGGAGAATGTGCAGGAATATCGCAATATCTGGTATTACTTTTAGCGTTGTCCCTGCGTCCTGGGAAGAGCCCCAGGACGATCGTGTTTTTCCATACGTCCGGGTCACAGTCCCCGGACGATCGTGTGAGTCCCCGGTCAATTTTGTTTTCCTGCGCCCGGGGAAAAATCCCTGAATGATCGCGGGAGTCCCCGGACCATCGTGTTTTGCCCTGCGCCTGGAGAAGAGTCCCCGGACGATCAGAATGATCATGAGTGGTGATAAGCCTCGACCGCCCGGATCTCCCCGGGCCGAACCGCACCCGCCCTGAAAATGATACCCTATATTTCGCGCAAAATGATAAATTGAGAACCATTCCCTTGCGCTGAATCCAATTCATTTGTATATTAGGGTTGTAAAGGTGCAGCGCCGGCCACCCGGCCCTCCCATGTGCTGCCTCTCCGCCAATCACTAACCTGCAGGAATCCTATGAAACCGAAAGAGAGATGGGTCTTTATCATCAATCCCATCGCCGGCAACGGTTATGCGCTCTCGCTGGCCGGTAAAATTACCGAAATGATCGCCAAGCACGACCTGGACGCCGAACTGGTCTACAGCGAACGAAGAGGCCATGCCGGCGAACTGGCCAAAACGTACGCCGACAAAGGCTGCCGCTACATCATCGGCGTCGGCGGCGATGGCACTATCAACGAAATCGCCGCACCGCTGATCGGCAACCCGGAAGTCATCATCGGAGTGATCGCCGGCGGCACCGGCAATGACTTCATCCAGATCACGGGCTTTCCCGGGCAATTTGGCGAGGAGGAGTGGGAGGCATTTTTCCAGTTGCACACCACCACCGTGGATGCCGGACAATGCAACGACAAGATCTTCCTCAATGGCATGGGCCTGGGTTTCGACGCCCAGGTGGCCGCGGAAAACTACACCGCGCCCGGTGAGGTCAAGGCGGGCGGCAAACGCAAATACATCTGGCACATCCTCAAAACCCTGCTCTTCTATAAAGAGCAAAGAATGACCGTGTTATCCAATGGCGAGCATACGGAAACCGACTGCTTCATCAACACCATCGCCAACGGCAGAAGATTTGCCGGCGGTTTCTACCTGACGCCGAAAAGTCTGGCCAATGACGGCCTGCTCGACGTCTGTTCGGTGCAAAAATTATCCCTGTTGCAGCGCTTGCATATCCTGCCCATGGTCCCCAAAGGCACCCATATCAACGATAAACATGTGCGCTATTATCAGACGGACAAGCTGTCGCTGGAATTTTCCACCGAAGTGCCGTTCCATGTGGACGGAGAGTTGTACTACGCACGCCACTTCGAGGTCAAGGTGCTGCCACAGGCGTTACAGATCATCTACAATCCGCAAGGAAAACACTATCTGCAATAGCGCGAGGACGGGCGGGAGCGCCGCCGCTCGCCAGAATAAAACAGGATCACCCCCCCAAAAAGAAGGCCTGCTTCTGGTCACGAAGCAGGCCTTTTGATTCATTTCACCCGGATGAATTCGATGCGCCGGTTTTTGGCGCGGCCATCCGCACTCTTGTTGCTGGCCAGCGGGAATCGCGACCCAAAGCCGACGGCCGTGACGCGTTCCGCCGCGATCCCCTTGCCGAGAAGATATTGCCGCACCGCCTCGGCCCGTTTCTCAGACAAGAGCTGGTTGGCCGCCGCATCACCGATGTTGTCGGTGTGACCGCGAATTTCCACCATCGCCGCATCATTCAGAACCAGGCCGTTGGCAACCTCATCGAGAACCGGCAGCGATTCCGGGGTCAGCACCGCCTTGCCCGAGGCAAAGGTCACACCCTGCAGCACCAGAGCGGCCTCGCCCGGACCGCTCTCCTCCTGCGGCTTGAGCTGCAACTCATCGGGACAGCCGTCGTCGTCCTCAAATCCATTCCAGGTTTCCGCCTCCCCCGGACAGCGGTCGCGTTCATCGGGAACGCCGTCTCCATCCGTATCCGCGTCAGGACAGCCGTCTTCATCCATATAGCCATTGACGGTCTCCGGTTGATCCGGACATTTATCGATGGCATCGACGATCAGATCACCGTCGTTGTCGAGGTCCGGGCAGCCGTCCTTGTCTTCCCAGCCGTCAAAGTCTTCCGCTGCGTCGGGACAGGCATCCAGCGCATCCACGATGCCGTCGCCGTCGTTGTCGACATCGGGGCAGCCGTCTTCATCTTCAAAGCCGTCGTAATCTTCGGGTTCATTGGGGCAAAGGTCGTCTTCATCGAGAATGCCGTCTTCATCATTGTCCGGATCGGGTACGCCGTCGTGGTCCATGAAACCATCCTTGTCTTCCGGCTCCAGCGGCGCCAGATCACAAAAATCCGGAATGCCATCGAGATCGTTATCGGGATCCGGTGCGCCGTCCTCATCCTGGAAGCCGTCAAAATCTTCCGGGCGGTCGGGGTCGGCGTCAAATTTGTCGAGAATGCCATCGCGATCGCGGTCGCGCAGATAGCCCACATAATAAGTGAGTTGGGCCTGCGCCTGGATGATCTGGTTGTTGACGTCATCATAGCCGACATTATCACTGCGCAGATGCAGGAGAGAGGTAAAGCGTCCCTGAATATCGAGAGAGAGGGCTGATGTGATGAACCACTCCACGCCCAGGGCCTGATAGAGGAGCGCATTTTTGCGCAGCCCGCTGACGCGATCGCCCCAGCGCAAGAGGTGATCTCCCCAGAAAGAGAGGTCATCGGTTTCGATGTAGCGCAAATCCCAATAAAGGAGTCCGGCGCCGANNCGGTAGGGATCGGCCGCGCTTTTTTTGTAGCGCGAGCCT
Source organism: bacterium UBA2214 (assembly GCA_002327255.1). Lineage (GTDB taxonomy): Bacteria > Zhuqueibacterota > Zhuqueibacteria > Residuimicrobiales > Residuimicrobiaceae > UBA2214. The sequence goes on from DCUM01000205.1 coordinate 7,513, forward strand.
TCGACGGTGGGTTTGAAGCTGCCGTAGGCGGCAGTCGCCTCGAACTGGAGATACATGGTCGGGGCATAGCGCAGTCCGATCCCCGTGACGGCGCCCAGGGCGGCGCGGTCGGGTGTATCGCCGATGAATTTGACGGCGCTGGTGTAGAGGCCTACGCCTTTTCCGGATTCCCATATTTGCGCACCGAGGGGTAGCGTCTCCAGTAGAAGCAGCAGGACGAGAGCATAGCATCGCTTTGACATGTTGCATCCCGGTTTTTAAATGGAGAATTTCTGTCCAGGTGATGATGTGATTTGACGCACAATAGTAATTACCACAAAAACGCGGGAATGCGTAAACGGTGGGAAGTGCCGTAAAAGACCTGCCGGTCAAGCCGAATGTTGCAGCGGCGGGGCGGGAGAGGAGCACCAGGTCAAGCCGAATGTTGCAGCGGCGGGGCCGGAAAGGAGCGGCGGGTTGAGCCGAATGGTCCAGCGGCAGTGCCGGGGAGGAGCGGCGGGTTGAGCCGGAAATTTGCAGCGGCAGGGCCGGAAAGGAGCGGCGGTCAATTTCATGGTTTGGAAAAGTCGGTGCCAGTGAAGATCAATAGGTAATTTCGTATTTTTTGAGGCGATAGCGCAGGGTGTCGAGGCTCAATCCCAGCAGCCGGGCCGCCCGGGTTTGATTGCCGCGCGTACGGCTCAAAGCCTGAGCGATGAGCCTTTTCTCCATATCGGTCAGGGAGAGCTCTTCGGAAGTCGACGATGGTTGGACTGCTTCCGCCCCGCTTTGCTGATCGTGGTCAATGAGAAGAATGTCGCCGGCATCGATGATTTCTCCGTCGGCAAAGATGATCGCCCGTTCGATGACATTGCGNNATGCGCTGGATCTTCTTTTTAAAATCGTAGGCATAGATTTCCATGAAATGATCCGCAAGGCGCAGGATATCCCCGCCCAGGTCGCGCAATGCCGGCAGACACAGGCGCAGGACATTCAAACGGTAAAAAAGGTCGAGGCGGAATTCCTTGCGTTCCACAGCGCTCTGGAGGTCGCGATTGGTAGCCGCGATGATGCGTGTAGTGACCGAGCGCTCCAGGGTGCTGCCGAGGCGCCGGAATTTTTTTGTTTCAAGAAAGGAGAGAAACTTGGATTGCAGGGAAAGCGGCAGTTCGGCGATTTCATCCAGGAAAAGAGTGCCGCCATCGGCTTCCTCGAGCAATCCCTTTTTGCAGCCCACGGCGTTGGTGAAAGCGCCCTTCTCATAACCAAAGATTTCCGATTCGATGAGATTGTCCGGAATGGAGGCGCAGTTGACTTCAATAAAAGGTGCAGTTTCCTGGGTGGAGTTATTGTGGATCATTCTCGCCACCAGGTTTTTGCCGGTTCCCGTCTCGCCTTCGAGCAGGACCATCGAATTGTGATATTTGGCGATCTTGGTGACGAAATCGCGGATATGCTGAATCTGTATCGAATCGCCGATGATGGTCACACCGCCGCCATTCGCGGCGCGGGAAAGTGACGCTTGCAGCAGCAGTATCTCATAGCGCTGTTGTTGTATCTTTTGTTCCAGACCGGTTTCTTTGCTGGTATCCTGAACGATCAGTAACAGATTCCTTGCTTTATCCGGTATCTGCCGGGGAGAGAGCAGGGTAAAGGTAAAATAGGAGGAGTGACCGCTGGCTGTGGTGCGTCCCANNGTTTTCGCTGCCCACAAATTCGGGAAAAAGTTCCAAAAGTCTGGCCGAAGCGGCTGCACTGTCGCTCTCGACAAGCTTTGTAAAATGACGGCTGGACTGAAGCAAATGCCCCTGCTCATCAAAAAGGGCAAAGGCAATTTTTTTTTCAGCCAGGATATATTCCAGGACTTCCAGCACGACTATTCCGCCTTGAGGATCATTTCCGCCAGTTTTTGAAACGCTGCTTCGACATTATCCCCGGATTTGGCACTGGTGAAGAAACACGGCGACTGAAGGGATTGGGCAAATTGTTTGAACTGTTCAACGGCCACGCCATGGACGTCCACCAGATCGACCTTGTTGGCTATAAAAATAACCTTGCTGTCCGGATTGATCTCCATAAAGGGTTTGAAAAAGATATCCGGATCCTGGACGGCAAGTGGTCTGGAGATATCAAAAACAACCAGGGCACCATGTGCCCCGCGAAAGTAGTTACGGATCAATTCATTGAATTTTTCAATATGTGCGAGATCCCAGAGAATGAATTTCAACGCCACCGGTTGTGATTTTAGTGAGGCCTCCATGGGTGGTATTTTTTTCTGGGTGACCTGCACGCCGATGGTGGACAGATATTTCTCGTCGAATAAATTATGGACAAAACGCCGCACCAGGCTGGTTTTGCCAACGCCGAAGGAGCCGAGCATGCATATTTTTTTACTGATTTCCAGCGCCATGAAGGATCAATTTCTCCCCAACATCAGATCAAATTCAACGCGGTATTTGGGCGCATTGTTTGCTTCCACGCCGGTTACATCGATGAGCTCCGGCACCTTGTCTCCATACGAAACCGCGATAATAACTTCCGCCGTGATATTCATCTCTTCCAGTTTGCCCAGCACGGTTTGCAGGCGCAATTTTGATAACAATACATTTCTGGAAAAATCCTTATAATCGTTGGCATAGCCACGCACGACCAGTTTGGCATTTTCCCCGGCGAAGACACGGAAGACGGCCACGACCGTTTCGAGTTTATTCTGTTGCGCTTCATCAAACGTTGCCGACCGCGAAGCGAACAGGATCGAGTTTTCGCGCAGGAAGCTGCGTATCTCCACCAGTTCACCGGCATTGAGCACCACCAGATTATTGGTGACCACGCGAACACCGTGCACTTCGCTCAGCAGCAGTCCAATTTCGCGCTTCAGCCGCGCGTCCGGCACAAAACCATGAATGACTATTTCTTCGCCCTGCACCATCAAGCGGGGCTTGAAATAGGCCAGACTGTCATAAGCCGCCAGCCGGCGTCGCACCGAGCCAAGTATCTCCTGCTCCGTGGCCGGCAGAACGACCACCGCGATGCGGTTGTCGACCTGCCGCACCCCCTGCACACGCTGGGCAATGCTGTCGATTTTGGCTTTCAGCGCGAAACTGTTCACCTGGCCATGGAGCGTGACCCTGCCATCATTGCATTCGTGGGATACTTTCTGTTCCTGCATGTGCGGAACGGTCTGCAGTTTGTGGGCGATGGCGTTTTGCAGCTGGTAATCACGCCAATAGCCGGGCAGAAAGAGGAGACCCAGGATCAACACCACCAGCGTCACGGTAACAAAGAACAGATAGAGCAGATAGGGTCTGGATTTCTTCTTTTCAGCCGCCTGTGACCTGCCATTGTATGATTCCATGAAACCGCGCAGGGGGCTGGAGATGTTTTCAAAATCGCTGACATCGCCCTGAAACTGCCGCAGAGCGCGATAATAGCGGTTGTATATTTTCTGATTGAGGCGGCCGACCTCTTTGTAAAAATTTTCCGGTTCATATCCGGAGACCACCACGGCCAGATAGGCATAGCGGCCGAGGTCGAGTACTATTTTGGATTGACCGTAATGAATCTCCTGCAATTCATGGTCATGCGATTGAAACGCATGCGCGACGAAATCGCGTATGGCAGTGAGCATGCCGCTGATCAGTTCCTGATTGACGCTGTTGCCGTTTTGATCCTGATCGGCTGCGACATGGGCGATCAACAGTCCGGTCTCGGTATGAATGACAAAGATCTGTTCGATGCGAAACGGCAGCGAATCCTTGATGAGGAGTTCCGCGCGTTTCATGCCAAGCAGTTTCGCCTGCAGCCACGTGGGCAGAAAGGAGCGGCGAATGCTGTTCTCGATCTTTTTATTGACCGATGAGAACTGGTCGCTCATGGCCTCGGCGACCGACTTGCGAATGGTCTTGCCGATGATGGGATAGAGTGCATCCACCACTTCTTCGCGCGTCTCGATCACCTGGCGCTTGATGGCTTCACCCATCACAGGGGCGAGGGCGCCGGCGACGTCTTCCTTGTTGTCGCTGATGGTGCGTTCCAGCAGATCGCTGAGCAGCGGATTCAGGGAGGCGATCATCGCCTCCTTGTCGGCGAATTGCGAGCGCAGATGCTCGAGATCGGTGCGGATATGGGCCAGATCGCTGTTCGGCCCCAGCAACAGATCGCGCAGCTGCTGCAATTCCGCGTCGGCGTTTTTGGATTTATTTTTATTCATAACCCCGGAGTGATGTTATTCAGTACGCAAACTGCGAATCCGTGTTGCCCAATCTTCAAAAGCGCGGGCAACCGTCTCTCGATCGGTTTTGGCATCCTGGAGTTGGGCAATCTTGTGGTTGAGATCCTTGTCCAGAAGTTTTAAAAGATCGTGCAGTTGCGTCCAGCTCGCATCACTCTGGGTGTATCGTTCGGTCAGCGCCGAAATTTTTAAATTCGCCTCGGCGAGGCGTTTTTCCGTTTCGATCAACTTGGTGTCAAGGTCGCGCAGACCTTGCAGAAACGTATTCATGCGGCGTTCCCATTCGGCCGCTTTTTCACCAAAAAGAATCTCGCGGATCTGCTCGATACTGCTTCTGCTGCTCAAATTAAGCTTGTTCAAGTCGGCTGGATTGACGGTATCGTCCACCATGCCCTGACCCTCCCTGTTAACATCTCCCTGTTCATGGGGGTTGTGTAACCTGAATCGTACACCCTTTTATCCGACTGTCACAGTTCCATGCAGATCCGCCCGGATCGTCTAATTATCATTTAATTGATTAATCTTCGTTTAAGTCATTCTTCCCGATTACAGGGCGAATAATTGCAATTCACGTGCCAGTCCACCGCACCCCAGGCTGCCAGCTGCCGAACCATGACGCCAATCCGATGGCCTATAAGCAAGTGCTTATTTTTAATAATATAATTAGAAAATTTTCCAGAAGCAAGCAAGATTCAACAGGTTTGTTAAAATTTCTCTTGCGCTTGATCCGAGAATGGTCTACCTTTTTATACGAAAACGGGAGCGAATGCATGAAATTCCATGAACTGTTTTTTTTGGCCATCCTGTTGGGCTTTATGATTTTCGTCGCCTGGAACGTGCTCCGCAAGCGAAAAAGAGCGGCCGTGCGCGCAGAAGCCAAATTGATGCTCGTAGCCGTGCGTCGCCGTCATTCAGGCCTTTCGCGGGTGATGGAGTTGCCCGCCGACGGAGAGGTTCAGCTGCTGAAATCCCTGGAAAATCAGTGGCGTATTGTCAACAGTCGCTGGCTGGCTTACAGCCGGCCGCAGCAGTGTTTTATCAGTGATGCCAACGGATTGCCCGCGCCGGGCGATGAAGACTGGCGCATGCTGCATTTCTATGAGATCGATGATTACGACCAGTTCCGTGATTGCGTCAAAATCCTCGAAAGTGAAGCGTATGCCCTGTTACGTCACCACCTCGAAATACGCATGTTGTGCGGAGAGGCCATCCAGGATATCACCGGTAAATTGCAGCGCATCTTCTAATTCGGACGCTTCTATCCGAAGAGATCATCCAGTTTGCGCCGGGCCGCATCGCTGCGATCCGGCACACGCCCTGCGCCCTGCTGACGTGGCGTGAAATAGACGCAGAAATTGGCGCCCTCCTTCTCCTTGACCCACTCCGCCTCCGGCTCACGGCACTCATGCCAGGCTTTTACATCGTACAAGCCACAATTGCGGCAGCAGTGGAGATAGCTGTGGCAGTGCGGACAGGTCTCCTGGCGGCCGACCGCGCGTTCCAGGGCGATTTCATTTTGACAGTGAAAACACTTCATGGCTTGCCCTCTCTTTTCTCACCCCGCGCGCCGGCGCAGGGGCTTTGCAGCCCCGGGATCGCCGGCCAACGATTCGACGCCTTGCGCAC
>DCUM01000034.1:0-175 GCA_002327255.1 bacterium UBA2214
GCCGCCGATCGGCCTGCTGCTGGGCAATGTCGATTTCGGCAATCTCTTCATCCTCCTCAAGGAGGGGGCGGTGCCGGGACCCTATGCGGCACTGGCCGAAGCCCGGAATGCGGGCGCGGTCACGATCAATTATGGCCAGTTCATCAATACGGTCATCAATTTTCTCATCGTTGCC
>DCUM01000034.1:202-18275 GCA_002327255.1 bacterium UBA2214
GGCGACCCGCTGCGGGCACTGCACTTCGGAATTGAAATAGAGGTTGTTTTTGCATCGAAAGGGCGATGCGCACGCCCGCATCGATGTCGCCCTTCATCCCTCTGAATTGAAGTGGCGGTTGTTTTACATCAAAAGGGCATGATCGTTCCACGGTTCCACAGCGTCTGAAAACTTCGGACAAGCCCCGGGCGTCTCCAGCCCGGGTGTCCGGCTGCTGTGCAAACCGGGATGCGTTCAACGTCATGAATCACGCGCTTCCGGTACCTCGAGCCCCGGTCATGTCGGCGGGCAAGCCCCGGGTGTCGCTGTTAGGGCGGCCCCGGGTTTCCTGACGCGTTCGGCCTGCCCCATTTCACGAAATTAAGTATGCGGAATAATTTCCCCACGATGGACCTCTTTCATACCCGCAACTGGTGTCATTTAATGACGCCTGTCATTCAATGACGACAAATTTCCATCTCACCACCAGATAATCGTTATTATAACTCAAATAAAATAATGTAGATAAAAATGCCAACAATTGGCATAATCCTTGTAGGGGATTTACCAGCATTCCGCTGCAATCACCTCTGTGAGGAGAGGTGATTTTCTGTCTGCAAGAATCAGTCTGTTGCATTGGCTTCATCACCGGCTGCCCGGCCGTGCCGGCTGTGCCTGGTGGTGCGTGGGTCATCATGGGTTCGACCGTTGGCCTCGGGGGCATTCGCATGGACTGACCTTTCGGCAGAGTGCCCCGGATCAACGATGAGAGGAGTCTGGATTATGAAAAAATGGTTACTGCTGTTGAGTGTGATTTTTTTGACGGGCACCGTGCAGGCGCAGGAGTACTCCTATCTGCCGACTGCCGAGCTGCGCGATGGCAAGATGTTCGAGCTGATCAGCACCGGCGCTACCGGCGATATCGGCACCGAGACGCTCGAGTTCCGTTTTGAGATCAGCCATTCCTGGAGCGAGCTGCGCCTGGGAATTTTCGATGGCGATATCAGCATCAACGCGAGCGGGTATGCCGGTACCGGCCATTGGGATGGCAGGTCGGCCACGGTCATTCCGCCCAGGACGATCTACTCGGTGTTTGCTGATCCCAACAGCGACGGCAGCGGCCTGCAGCTCAAGGGCGTCTGGGACAGCGACATGATGCCCGATGACGCCTGGTTCGATTGCGTCGTGCCCCTGTCGCCCGACGCGCGCACGGAAAACGGCAACTATGTCTACCGGCTGCAGATCACATCCACCAATCCCCATTTTCCCCAATTTTATGCCAACCGTTTCAAAATACGGGTCAATGGCAAACTGGAGATCTATCCCAATACCTTTGAATTTGTCGGCGCGCTCAACGGCCTGCCCGATCTGCCCTATATCTATCCCAATACCATCCTGACCCCGCCCTACGGCCCCTTCGAACCCACGACCTATGACGGCATTTTCCACTGGTATTTCTACCTGCCCCGGCCGGTCACCCATATCGAATTCTGGGATGGCGAGTTCGATTACGGCCAGGCCAGTCTCAGTCTGCCCCACGATACCGATGATCCCAATACCCCCAACGATGTGCTGCCGCCCTGGGGTTATCTCGGCGATGAGACCCTGCCGGAAGGCGTGAATTTTGGCGCACCGGTTGACGATTCCTCATCCCCTATCTACCGCCGGACACCCCATGTGTACTACGAATTGATCGCACCCGATGGCCAGGTCTTTCGCAACGACAATCCGTCGGGAAATCGCGAATGGGAGCGATTCCGTGTCGATACCGCGCCCTTTGACCCGGCTGTGATGGACTATCACACGGATTCGCTTCCGGCGGGTATCTACCAGGTGATCGTTTATGGCGTCGATCTCGGCAACTCCAAGAACTTTCGCTTCTTCACCAACATCGCCGGCGTTGGTTCAAGCGGTGAAGTGATCATCAATGTGCCCATTCCCCCGGAACACTTTTGCTCGGTGGGTGATTTTGTCTGGGAGGATTTGAACCGGGACGGCATCCAGGATCCCGGCGAACCGGGCCTCCCCGGCGTGGTGCTGCGGCTCATCAACGACCTGGGTTATCCGGTCGACAACGTTGTCAGCGATGAAAACGGCTTTTTTCTTTTTAATACCATTCCCTCCGGTGCCTACACCATCGCAATCGATGCCGCCAGCCTGCCATCCGGCATGGCCACGACGACGCAAAACCTGCCTTTCCCCATTCATCTCGCGCACGGCGACCGCTTCCGTGATGCGGATTTCGGTTTCGCCTCTGGCATCGGCACCGGCTGCCAGACTGTCTTCGCCTGGTACCAGCCCTGGTATGGGTCCTATGCCAACGGCCGCTCACCGTACCGCCATTGGCTGGCCAGCAATCTCGGCGCTGCGCCCGATTCGGCCTCGTTCACGGTGTATGGCAACTATCCGGAGGTTGATCCCCTGCTGCGCCCCTCGCGCTACGATTCCTACGACGCTGATATCTGCGAATACCACATTCTTTCAGCCTGGGCCGCCCATATCGACGCCTTTGTCGTCGACTGGCACGGCATCGCGGCCTATGAACAATTTGCCACCCGCGGTCTGATGGACGCGGCGTGGCAGCTGCATGAAACCTTTGCTGCCGAGGGTTTCGATTTCCGCATTCTCATCGCCTATAACGAGGAGAGCGAGGGGGGCCTGGACGCCAATCTTGAATTTATCGGCGATTCCCTCTTCACCCATCCGGCTTATTATAATCACCAGGAAGGCTTGCGTCCCATTCTCTTCGTCAACAGCCGCACCGGCAAGCTGAATCCGGCCGATTTCCGCGCCGCCGTGGCCCGGAATATCAGCGTCCCGGTCTATATTGTGTGGAACTGGGATCCTTTCAACGCCGCGCTGAAGGGTTATGTCGACAGCGTCTATCCCTGGCCGCTGCCGGAGAGATCCAATTGGGACGACCTGTATGGATTGAAAAACGGCGATGAATATCTGGCCGAGTTCTACGCCCGGGCGCCCGAGTTGGGCTTGTCCTTCGTCACCGGCGGTGTCTATCCCGGTTATGATGACCGCGCGTTTGTCAACGGCCAGGATCACTGGATCGAACGCCTGGACGGCAGGACCTACACTTTCACCTGGGATCAGGCCTTCAAGAACCGGCCGCGCTATGTGCTGCTGCACAGCTGGAATGATTTCAACCGCGGCACGCAACTGGAGCAGTCCATCCTGCATCGGGACCTCTATACGCGGCTGACGCAGCGGGAGGCGATGCGCTGGAAAGGCGGCCTCTCGTGCGGCAATCAGTGGACGGCCCGCGACCTCAAAGTGCCTGAGCGGGTCTTTAACCAGCGCAAGGCCGGCACAGAGCCCGGCTCCATCGCTGCGCTCATCGCGGCCATGGTTCGTGCGGGACAGCCGCTGCCGCTGCCCGCGCCCGTGCCGCCACCCGCCACAGTGCCGGCCAATGCCCTGGTTTTTGTCTCCGGTTCGCCGGCTTACCCCGGCGAAGAGTGGTCCAATGCCGTGGATGGCGATCTCGATGGCTGGGATGGCACGGTGACTACCAAACCCCGGGGTGACGATCCCGGCGGCACGGCCTGGGCCCTTTTCCGTTTCGGCGACCACGGCCTCTATCAATTCGATTACATCACCCTGCAGACCGATAACGGCGTCTCTGATGATGCGGTGTGCGAACGCCAGGCGCAGCGGATCGAAGTGCTGGTTTCAACCACCGGACAGCAGGCGGAGGATTTCGCATCCGTGACGGCGATCAAGGTGCGTTCGGGCGGCCAAATGGAATGGTATGCCCTGGGGAGAGTGGTGCAGGCGCGCTATGTCAAACTGCTGATTCACGATCCCAAATACACTTCGGGAGGCTGGCGCCAGATTGTCGAGTTCGGCGTCAATACCAGAGAGCGCCAGGGCGCGGCACCCGCCGGTTTGGAAACCAGTGTGGCCGGACTTATTGACGAATACAGGCTGGAGCAAAATCATCCCAATCCCTTCAATGCAGAAACGGTGATTTGCTACCAGATCCCGGCGCCGTGCCGGGTCACCTTGAGAGTGTATGACCTTCAGGGCCGTGAGGTGGCGAGTCTCGTCGATGGCCTGCAGACGCCCGGACTTTACCGTGCTGTGTGGCGGACGGAAAATCTTGCCAGCGGCGTCTATTTCTACCGTTTTCAGGCGGGATCGTTTGTCGACAGCAAACGGCTGGTATTGCTGCGATAAGTATCAGGTGTCCCGGGGAGGGTCAGAGGGAGGGTTGTCGCAAAACGGCGGGCTGTGGGCCCGCCGTTTTCAATGGTGTGCTCGGCATGTTCCATAGACCTGGGAGTGCAAGTCTCCCATGAGCCCGGTAAGGGGAATCATTAGCCGGACGGCAAGGATGACCGGGGCGACCCGGCGCTTGAAGGAAGCCGCAGGCAAATCACCGGCCCGACGAACAGGAATCACATAGAGGCATGCAGACCGGATGAGAAGGCCATAATGGAAGCGGCGCGCCAAAAGATTCACACCCCCAAGGCGGCGCGGACGTTGCCCCGGGCGTCGCTGTATGGCGACCCCGGGGGTGCTGACGCGTTCGGCCTGCCCCATCTCACGAGATATTAAGTATGCGGAATAATTTCCCCACGATGGACCTCTTTTATACCCGCAACTGTAGTTCACACCCCCAAGGCGGCGCGGACGTTGCGCATGAATCCGGCGTATTTCGTCCGTTTGATGCTGCTGCCGGCGAACAGGGTTTGAAAATCCTCTTCCGGCAAATCGGCATATTGCGTCAGGGCGATGCCCGTTCGCCAGGGACGGGGCCGAAAGGCCGGTTCGGCGGTGGTGTGCGCCCAGCGTTGGTTGAAGGGGCATACTTCCTGGCAGATATCGCATCCGAAGACAAAACCGTTCATTTTATGTGCCCATTCCTCCGGAATGGAATGTTCCGCTTTCCGCTCGACGGTGAGGCAGGAGAGGCAGCGGCGGGCATCGAGCAGGCCGGGCGCCACCAATGCGCCGGTGGGACAGGCATCCAGGCAGAGGCGGCAGCTGCCGCAGCGGTTCCGGGCCGGGACATCGGCGGGCAATGCGATGTCGATGATCAATTCGCCGAGAACCATCCACGAGCCCACACCGGGGGAGATGACGAGGCTGTTTTTGCCCTGCCAGCCGATGCCGGCGCGCTGTGCCCAGACCTTTTCCAAAACCGGCGCGGAATCCACAAATCCGCGGCCGCTGCTGCCCGGCGCCAGCGCCTGGATTTTGTGCAGGAGCTGCTGCAGGCGCTCCCGCATCACCTCGTGATAGTCGCGTCCCCAGGCGTAGCGGGCGATGCGGCCCTCGTCAGCGCCCGGCGGTTGCGCGCGCGCGACAAAGTAATTCAGTGCCACCACGACGATGGATTGCGCATTTTCCACGAGGAGGCGCGGGTCATGGCGCTGCGCCATGCGATCGGCCATATAGTGCATGCCATCGTGGCAGCCGCTCGCCAGCCACTGCTGCAAACGGGCCGGCGGCAGGGCTTCGATGCGGGCGATGCCAACGCGGTCGAATCCGAGGTTCAAGGCCGCGGATTTGATTTTTTCAGCAAGAAGCGTTGAGATGGAATAGCTCCTGATATAATTTGGGGTCGGACCAAATTAAATTTTTGTTTTTAAATATATTAAATCTTTTTTTTGCCTCAAAACCGGCCTTAGAATGCAAATTTTACCCGGAAATATTCATTCTAAGAGAAATTTCAGGCATAAAAAAAATGTTTTTATATTTTGAAATTTATCGTATTGATCGAAATGGACGCTTCCATCGCTGACTTTATCACTTCTATGACTTAAGAGCGATTTTTTGGGAAGAAAAATGTATTCTAAGGTCTATTTTATACATAATTATGGCTTATTCATTTGTTTTAACTATAATTAATTTGGTCCGACCCCAATAAGGACCAATAAGGCCAATAAGGGGTCGGACCAAATTATATTATCATTCTCCGCCATGATGCCTGTCGCACTGCGACTGACGCGACTGTCCGGCGAGAGGGAGAACCCGGTTACGTGGGGGCGATACAGACGTTTGGTGACCTGATCCCCCATTATTCGCTGCACCCCCGGTGTCTGCCACGGTGGCCTTCATCCTCCAGCCGCCGCTGATGCGATAGTCAAATATAGCAGTTTCTTGATCGGTGATCAAGCCCTTTTTAAATTGGCGTCAGACCAAATTATATTGTTGTTATTAAATAAATTAAATCTGTTATTTGATCAACAAGAGCTTGTGCCGGATGGTCTGGCTCTTGCTGCTCAAGATCAGGAAATAGACGCCGCTCGATTCGCTGAGGGCATGCCAGACGACACGATGCTCGCCCATGGTCTGTTGCGCCAGATCGAATCGGCGCACCAGTACACCGCGCGCATCAACGACCCGCAGATTGACATCCCCTGGCTCACGCAGGGTGAACGTTATCGTGGTCGATGCATTGAACGGATTGGGGTAATTCATCACCTGGGCAAATGATGTTGGCTTGCTCGTTTCATCCAACTCAATGCCGGTACCGGTCTTTTTCGGGCATTCCACAACAATGTCGCGAATGTAAGCCTGATTGCGGCTGGCAATGCGCAACTTGCCATCGTCGTCCACAAAAATTTGGCTCACCTCCTGCCGCGTACCGCCTTCAGCCCCCTGCCTCCTGTCGTGTTTGAAATGCAAATATCTCAGTCCTGCACGTCGATAATCTTCCACGCCGGTCACAACAACGCTGTGCGCATAGGCATTGCCACTCTGGTCTTTGGCTACATAGTTGATCTCCACATCGCAGCCCTCTTTCAGTGCCTCTTTGAGAAATTCCCAGGTCGGATAATCGCCCGAATTCATACAGGTGGCGGTACTCTTTCCATCCGAACTTTTCAGGTCGTTATTGATATAATCCTTCTTTACCTGGAACTTGACATCGATGGGTAAATTGCGTTCCTGGAAATAATTCAGCTTTCCCTGTATCATCTTGTCGGTGTAGGTACCCTCATTATTGGCACGTTTCATCGCTTTGCTCAATTGTTCCACCAGGTCATGCTCCGGTGGCGGAAAGCCCAAAAAGATGTTATATTTTTTATCCATCCACAAAAGACTGTTGGCCGTGGCGGTCGGCACACAGGCATTCTTGTCGCCAGCGTACGTGGGACTATCGCCATGTTTTGAATCATCGAGGTCGATATTGGGCACTTCACAACCATAGTAATAGACTTCAGATAATTCGTCTCCTTTTTTTGTCCCGGCAATTTTGTTGGGTCCAAACTGAGGCGGCTGTGGAGCCTGTGCCAGGTGCGAACCCATGGCATCATCCACCAGGGGCATCACCGTGATGAGTTTTGTGTCGATATGGGTCGAAGGATTGTAAGGATAGTCCTGTGGCGTCGTGAAGAGATGGATATAACCGATCAACTGTGGAGGAAACTGCTCCGGCGTCGGTGCCAGCCACAGCAAATCGAATGGAACCGAAACCTGCTGACGAACGGGGCTCATCGCCGCGGGCGGCAGAAACAAGTTGGAAACGCCGATGCAGAAAGCAGAGCCGGTCGCATCCTGGAGACCGACGCTTAAGAAGGCTCCCTCGGCGCCCGGATCATAGGCAATGTTGATCAGACCGGCGTAATCGACAGGAATATGGTTGATGTAGCTAACCTTGTCGAATCCGAGTTCAAAATTGGATTGACCAAACAGGGAACCGCATAAAAGCAGGATCCCTATAAACCCATTCCAAAACCGGAAGGATTTGCGGTAATGCTGATTATTGGTGAGCATGACAGCCTCCTTTCATTTAAATAATAAAACATCAGGCTTGAATATATTAATTCGTCTATACGAACTTAAAAATGTTTTTTTTACTCTTCACGGCAAAATCAGTCAACCACCTCTTTCATTCTATCATCAGGATCAAGGTGCTTGTACGGGAAAAAGCGAACATAACCAGGATCAACAGATGACGTCATAGTAGATCTGCCAACAACTATTGCCACCGGTTCAATAGTATGCCAAAATCACCGGTCTGGGAGTATACCAATTTGAGGACGAGCATAGAGATATTGGGGGCCTGAAATGTCAAGATCAGGATAAAAAGGTTGGGTGGATGTGTCTTGGTTCAGCGTGAAAAGGAATTTTGAGGTGTAAGAATAGGGTGGATGATTTCTGCGCAAGCCGAGCCGGCAGCGATATCGACAATTAACGTGCTTTTCAGGAATTTGCTTGTTCTTCCCGAGCGAAGCGAAGGCACAGGCACTCGATGCTCAGCGCCGCGATGATACACACCTTGCCCCTTTCCAGGAATAGGGGAAACTGCTCCGGCAAGATTTTTTTGCATTTTACAGACAGCCACTGTCACAGGCGTTTAGTAGAGTTGGAATCAGGCTCAGTCACCTACCTCAGTACGCTGAGTTTTCTTATCCTGCTTGTTTGCCCCGCTTGCAGCACATACCAAAAAATTCCCGAAGGAACCGGCTGGCCCCATTGATCACGACCATCCCAGAATAAAGTATGCGTGCCTGTTGGATAGATCCCCATTTCAAGAGATTTTACCAACCGGCCTTTTAAATCGATGATCCGAAGTGAAACCTGACCGGTCCGATCCAGCTTGAAGCGGATGATGGTATGCTGATTGAAAGGGTTGGGATAGTTCTGGTACAGGTGCAGGTTCTCCGGGAGAACATCGAGGGCGAAGCGGCTGACACGGCTCGCATCTCGCACAACGGGCAGAATAATATGGGATGACCAGCGCGGTCCAATATGAACGGTGTTGATCGCTGTCAGTGGATTTAAGCGATGGTTGGGTTCAGCTCCGGTGTTGGGATTGATTTCATAACGGGGAAAGTTGCTCGAGGAAACGGCAACTTTGATCCGGTGGCCGCTGTTAAATACAATGGCCGTTGGTGGGAGGGTGATCTCCACAGACAATGTGTCCCGGGATTGGGCAAATTGCTCCTTTTCCGCTGTGTATCCGTCTCGAAACCTTATCCGGCGAATACCATCGCATACAATCATTTCCCGTCCATCCGGATAAACGTCTATCAATTTGAGGGTGAAATCCGTATCGGGCCGGTCTGTGGAGACAAACAGAATGCCTTTTACAGTGCCTTCGACGCGTAAGGGCTGGATCAATGGCGCTGAGGCAAAAGCCAGGATATCCGCTCTCTGATTGAGGGAGCGCTGATCGTGTGGGCCATCGCTGATGGAGGCTGTTTTCTGGTTGTTGCCGCCAATGGTTGGAACAGGATTGCCGGGATCAAAAGGATATGAATAGCTGGTTGAAATGTCAGGTGTTGCTTCGTTCAGGGCGCCTTCTGCAGAAAGATAGTAGGGAACCATTTGGCTTTGGGGCGGCCATGTATCCGCTTCAATCCATTGGCAGCCGATTTCGTCCGTGCGATCCGGATCGCCCATGAGATAATACAAGGCGGTTGATGAACTCACAGCCCCATTGTCTGCACCTTTCAGCCAATAGTCAAACCATTGCACGGCCGCCGGCAAGAAATCCAGTGCTGCGCCCGGATAGGTGAGTGTTCCCGCTCGCGTTTCGCCTATGCCCGTATGCGTCCAGGGTCCCATGAGCAATTTCTGAGGGTAGGCCAGAGACTGGCTCTTGAGCGTCGAATAAGCCTGAAGGGTACCCTCTGAAAAACAGTCGTACCAACCACCGATATGGAGAATGGCGGTTGTTATTTGATCGACTCGTGTCAGCAGATTCATCTCTTCCCAGTAGCGATTATAATAGGGCATGCTGAGTAAAAAGGGCAGCATATGCTGGGAATTCTGACCATTAATCCATTCTTCCACGCGTGATTTTTGCAACTCCCCACCGGGATATACGACCTGATGGTAAAAGTCAGAGGCTGCGATCATGGATACAGCACAGATGAGACTGGGATGCGCTGCGCCAGCCGCCCGGTAGGTGGTAATGCCGCTGGCCGATGCGCCAAACTGGCCTATTTTTCCATTGCACCAGGGCCTTCGTACCAGCCAGTCAATGGTGTCATAACCATCCTGCAAAGCACCCCAACCGTCATTAAAATATGCAGAATCAGTACCCTGGGAAGCGAATCGCCCCCGGGTGTCCTGGACCACATAGGCGTATCCGAGCAACTGCATCAGGGTGATGCTGGCTGCGTCGAGATGATCTTTGTTTTTATTATAGGGTGTGCGATAGAGGAGCACGGGACGTGCTTTATTGTCAGCGGGGCGGTAGATGTCGGTCGCAAGCTGCACACCATCGCGCATGGGTATCATGATGGTGGTTTTGTTGGTCTGCAGGCAGGCTGGCTCCGGCTGTGAAACCAATAAAATGCAAAAAAAGCCTAGATAAGTTGTGTGTCTCACATCGTTTCCTTGTCCAATTCGCAAACAGATTTGTCCAGTCTAATCAAACCACAATGGTCAGTAACAGGATATGCTTTTGGTCACCATAATAAGTAAATGGCGTTCCATTCCATTATTGATATCGGAAAATATCAGGGGGTGTTGCCGGAATTATTTTTCGTCAAATGGGTGATGCTGCCATTGTCAAATATTTCACGCATACCCTGCGTCGCATTATTTTCCATAATCAATCGGACTCGGAAAAAATCATACCCTGCCACGAGAAAATAGTCGTCCATGATGGCCACCATTTTTCTCTTCGTCCTTTCTTTTTATTGGTAATAGCAAATTTGATTTTGCCGGGAGTCAAAAAATCGAGTGAATCATCCTCTGCCAGGCGCCTGATACCCAGCCATTTCTCCATTTGCAGTGCGCCAGGGCCATATCCGGTATATGCACTTGCCGGGAAATTAGTCAATAGAGACCTGAAAAACAAGCAAAATCCCTGAAACACATGTTAATGGGCGAAATCGCTGCGGGATCAGCTGATCAACTTGTGCAGAAATCGGGAAAGGACTCTTAAGAACTGATAAGAACAACAACCGCTCCGAGGATGAAATACGCAAAACGGCGTGGGCCACCCTCTGCGGCGGCGGGCATTTACTGATAAGAACTGATAAACTGATAATAAATATTATTTTGCAGGGCGAAATCAAATTCCCTGTCAGTTTCCGGCCGGCAGGTGAATATCTGGCATCTGTTCAGCTATGATGCCGTCGTCCTGGTGGCGACGCCGGCGGTCCAGTTGTCCGGCGGCATGAATGTGCCGGGATGGGGCATCGTGTTCGTTTATCTGTTTTTTGCCGCCGGCTTGAACCAGCACAAATTGTATTTATAGGAGTTAAGCAGTTGCAAATCTGAAAATTCGCGCAAGGGAAGGGTTTTGGACCGGACTCATGATTGAAGGGCAACACGCCAGGAGTCTGCCGGAATTGACGTTTTGCGAAATTACAATTGATTGATTAATATATACTTATAAATTTGGCCCTGAAAGTAGTGTTGCAATAATATCAAGTACTTATAATTTAAATCCGACAGGCTCCCAGACCTGTTCAAGACAGGAACGCAACGCAGCCGGATCCGTGATTGGAAGCTTGCAAACCCCGTTCTCGCACACATAGGCCGTCGCTTTGCCATCCACGGGATTTATCGATGCGATAAATTTATAATGTGTTTCCAGTTTGCGCTGAGCGGCTGCCCCATCCGCGAGAATGACGGTCTTGTTGGGAATAAACCGCTCGTGCAGAGCCCGGAGCAGGTTCCCGGTGTCCACGGCGCCTGGTTTACCTGCGATGATGATCTGCCTGGGTGTGGCGAGATGGAAATCGAATGCTGAAATCATGCGAGGCATTGCGTATGGAGCCTGTTCGAGTTTCGGGCTGAATGCCGCGATGATCCGCTCTGCTTGTTCGCGCCATTCCTGATGGTCGGTCATCAGTGCAAGGCGCAACAGGTTTTGCAGGCTTACGGAATTGGCGGATGGTTCCGCGCCGTCATGGTCCTCCTTGATTCTCAACAGGATGGTTTTATCTTTTCCGGTCGTACTGAAATAACCTCCTTCGCGATGGTCCAGGAATAAAGCGTCCTGCTTTTTCTGCAACTCAATCGCCCAGTTCAGACGCTCGACATCGAAGGAGGCTTCGTAAAGATCGAGCAGACCATGGATCAAAAACGCATAGTCATCAGCGTACCCTTCAATCGCGGCATGCCCATTGCGATAACGGCGAAGCAATATCCCGTTTGTCGGTGTGTAAAGATTTTTCCGCACAAAAGCCGCGGCGGCCGTCGCCGCCACCAGAAAATCTTCATCCTGGAGAATCTGAAAGGCGCGGGAAAAGGCGGAGATCATCAGCCCGTTCCAGGCGGTAATGGTTTTATCGTCCAGGTGCGCGCGCGGGCGGACATCCCGATTTTCGAGCAATACCGCACGGGATTCCGAGATGATCGTTTCGATAGTGGCTTGGTTCAGGCCGAATCGTTCAGCCAATTCTTCGACAGAGTGAGAGACGATCAGTACATTCTTGCCGCGGAATTCGCCGTGCGGATCGTTGCGGACGTTACCGTTCCTTTCGACACCATAGCGGCAGTTGAATATCGCTGCCTTCTGTTGCCCGAGCATGGACACAATCTCGTCATGCTCCCAAACATAAAAAGCGCCTTCGGCATGTTCGCCCGGACGGCCGGGCACATCGCTGTCCGCGTCTTCGGCGGAATAGAACTGTCCCTGCGCGCCGGTCATGTATCGCCGCACATAATCAAGAATATCGCGGACTGCCTCGGCAAAAAACGCTTCACGGGTGATCTGGTAGGCATCCAGATACGTGTTGGCCAACTGGGCCTGGTCGTATAGCATTTTTTCGAAATGGGGCACATGCCAGCGTTCGTCCACTGCGTAACGATGAAAGCCGCCGCCCAGATGATCGTGAATGCCGCCGTTGGCCATTTTACGCAGTGTGAACAAGACCATGTCCAGGGCGTCGCGAATGCCAGTGCGAGCATAGTAGCGCAACAGGAAATCCGGAGCGGCCGGACGCGGGAACTTGGGTGTCCCGCCGAAACCGCCCTGGACCGGATCGTAGGATGCCTTCATCTGCGAATAAGCAAGGTCGGGCAGGGCCTGTTCCAGACGCACGGCATCCGTCGTTTCGGGCGCTGTTGCCTGCTTCAACCGTTCAAGCATGTCGGTGCTGGAAGCGATAATGCCGGCGTGATCCTTTCTCCACGCCTCCGCAATCTTGAGCAGTACGTTTTTGAACCCGGGCCGCCCCCAGCGATCCTCGGGCGGATAGTAAGTGCCGCCGATGAACGGTTTAAGGTCGGGAGTCAACCAGACGCTCATAGGCCAGCCGCCGCCACCGGTCGTGGCCTGGACAAATGTCATGTACACCCTGTCCACGTCCGGTCGTTCCTCGCGATCCACTTTGACGCTGACAAAATACCGGTTCAGCACTTCCGCGATCGCCGGGCTCTCGAAAGATTCATGCGCCATTACATGGCACCAGTGACAGGTCGAGTAGCCTACCGAGAGAAAGATCGGCTTGTTCTCCCTTCGTGCTATGGCAAAAGCCTCTTCGCCCCATGGATACCACTCCACCGGGTTATGGGCATGCTGTAGCAGATACGGACTGTTTTCATTCGTCAGTTTGTTCACGTATTTATCCATAGTAAATTGGGGTCGGACCAAGTTAAATAATTGTTTATAAATAATATAATTCATTTATTTACCCCAAAACGGGCCTTAGAATGCAAATTTTACCCGGAAATATTCATTCTAAGAGAAATTGGGGAGTAAATTGGGGTCGGACCAAGTTAAATAATTGTTTATAAATAATATAATTCATTTATTTACCCCAAAACGGGCCTTGGAATGCAAATTTTACCCGGAAATATTCATTCTAAGAGAAATTGCAGGCCTAAAAAAAGTGCCTTTATATTTTGAAATTCATCGTATCGATCGAAATGGACGCATCCATAGTTAAATTGGGGTCGGACCAAATGATAATATCATGCTCCGCCATGATGCCTGTCAGCACTGCGACTGACACGACTGTCCAGCCCAGGATAACCATGCCTTCATACATGATCAGGGCACGGTGATGGCGCACTCTGGATCCAGCATCGACAATCCGGTGCGAATAGGGCAGAGGATACAGAGGGCATGCAGCGGCTTGTCGCCTGTGTTTCGCGCTGTCCCTTTTCGCTGGCGCCAATGATCAAGGTCACGGAAGAAGGACAGGTGATCTACCGTGCCGGAAAAAGCGAATGCGTGCGGTTTCCGCGGCCTGCGGAAACCGCAAAAGCCTGATTCAGGGCTGCCAGTGACGTTTTGTCACCACAGAAGACAGATGTTGGCATGAGAACCCCATGACCGGCCATGCAGACTCAAGAGAAGGGGTAGAGCGAAAGACCGATGATCGGCGCAAAATGGGCATCAAACGTGGCAAGCGTGGCGCCATTCTGCAGGGCATGCGCAGCAATCCAGACATCGTTGATCGGGATCGGTTTGCCAATTGCTGTGAGTTGGTGTGTGAGGCGTCCAAAAAGGTCGGCCGTCGCCGCATCAGCCGTCAAGACCGTGACATTGGGTTTATCCATGAATCGCTGCAATATGGCACGATTCTCTTTTTGTCTGCTTCCCCCATAAAACCCGGCCCACAACTCACCCAGAACAAATATGGAAAGATACACGGTATCGGCCTGATTCAGGGCGGCCAATACCGCTTTGTCGCCGCTAAAAAAACGACTTGTGGCGTTGGTATCCAGGAGCAGTTTCATGACCAGTCCCCGGCTTTTACAAGATTCAAGTCCTCGGTAATTTCCTCAAATTCCTTCAGCTCAACAGCCGACCAGATACCGCAGAGGTCGCTGAAATCGACGGCCGGTTTTTTTACTTTCTCCAGGCCGAGAGCCTGACGCAGAAGCTGCTTGATCGTCCGGTTGAGGCTTGTGCTGTGTTCATTCGCCCTTTTCTCGATCTCACTCACCAGTTCTTCATCAAGTTGGTGCACTGTAATGGATTTCATAATGGGGCCTCATGGTTCAGGAAATGGTTCATATATAGTAATAATATAGTTCATTTGGAAAAATCTGTCAATATTTTTTTGGGGCTGCTCCAGCTTTTGTTCTCTGCAAAGAGAATCCTGTTGAGGTTGTCTCCAAATCGCGAAATTCAACTAACCTGCATTATTCACAAAATTTTGCGAAACTGGTTCCTGTGACCAATAAACATCAATTTGGAACAAGACCTTTGTAACTTCACCAAGCGCAGGTACTCATCGCGCCA
The DNA here is from genome assembly GCA_002327255.1 of bacterium UBA2214. Classification (GTDB taxonomy): domain Bacteria; phylum Zhuqueibacterota; class Zhuqueibacteria; order Residuimicrobiales; family Residuimicrobiaceae; genus UBA2214. The sequence continues at coordinate 15,306 of DCUM01000034.1, forward strand.
GCGAAAAGGGGCAGCGTTGCTGCTGTCCCGATCAGAAGCGGGCGCAGTTGTTGGGGATTCACCTGGCAGAGGATGTTTTCCTCGATTTTATGCCCCCTGCCGACATCAAATTTTCTGTCCGTTGCGCGGCCGACATTGTTTTGACTTGATTTTCATTGTCTGTATCGCTATTTTCTTGGTAGTGAGGAGGTCAGCCGCTTGGGTTCGTATGGCAAAATGTATTCCGCTCGCGAGTGGTGAATGAAATCCGGCGCCCTGAATAATCGGCTGGACGTTGACCGGCTTTTTCAGCGCCCCGGTGACAAAATAACAGAGTTGTCAGAATTATTGGCGCAACCATCCATTCACCGGAATCAGCCATTCGTCCCCCAATTCCCTGTCATCCACGCATCCCAACATCGCCTTTCTGTTTTGAAAACTTGTCATTTGCTCTCTCTGCGTATCATGCCGCAACGGGCTGCTCGATCCGGTTACTCGACGCTGCTCACGCTTCCAATGCATGAACCTGAGGTTTCACGAATCACTTCTAATCACGCGGGCCAAGTGTGAACCGTCTCTATCCACGTCAAATTTCATCGCTGGAATGGATATTCAGGGACCTGAATTCGTTTCTGATGGCGCTGCAGATTGATCAAAAGACCGTCTATGCCGTGCAACTGGCTGTTGAAGAAGTCTTCACCAACCTGGTTAAATACAACAAGAGGACTATAGCAGATATCCGTCTGGAGGTTGAACAACAGGAAGAGGAAATCGTCGTACGGCTGCAGGACTTTGACGTCGATGACTTCGATATCAGCGCACCGCCTGCAGTCGATCCCCAGGCCCCTTTGCAGGCGCGCCGGGCCGGAGGCCTGGGTTTGTTTCTGGTGCACCGGATCATGGATCGCGTTGAGTATCATTATCATAACAGGATAAGTACCATTATTTTGGCTAAACGAATGCGTGAGGAAATATGCTGAAATTGACATTTGACGATGCAGGCAACCTCTTTCTCCAGGGGCGTTTTGATGCCTCTCAGGAAACAGCGGCCCTGGAGAAATTCAATTGCATTACGGACACCGTCCGCGTGGATTTTGGCAAACTGGAATATATTTCCAGTGCCGGCATCGGCGTGCTCATCGCCACGCAGAAAAGATTGATGCAAAACGGACACCAATTGCGGCTGCAAAATCTCAATCCCCACATCGCAGAGATTTTTAAATACGCCGGTCTGGATACCATTTTTTCAATAGAATGAAACTTTTTTTTCTGAGGATGGCAACTTTGCCATGATTGGATTGTATGTATGGTAGAACATCAAGAGGCTGAACTGATTGAACGCTGTCGCCAGGGAGATGATCAGGCTTTCGCAGCACTGGTGATGCGATACCAAAAGCCCATCTATAATCTGGCTTTGCGGATAACGCATCAAAACGTTACGGCAGAGGAAGTCACTCAGGTCACATTTGTCAAGGCCTTTGAAAAGTTGGACTCTTACAAGAGTGAATTTCCTTTTTTCAGTTGGCTTTACCGCATCGCCCTGAATGAAGCCATCAACGAATACAGGAGGGCGCGCCGCCGCAGTGCACTGGACACCACACGAATGGCTTATGAAGCCGACACCTCTTTCGAACTGGCGGATGCGATCCAGGAAGCACTGATGCTGTTGCGGCCGGATGACCGCGCCCTGATTATCTTGCGGCATTTTCAAAATCTGGGGTATGCGGACATCGCCTTCATCATGAAATTATCGGAAGGCCGCGTTAAATCACGACTGTTCAAGGCGCGCCATGCGCTTAAAAGGCACCTAATCCAAATGGGCATAACTCATGAATAGCAGATCAATCCAAATCCTGATGCAAAAAGCATGGGATGGAACCATGGATGAAGAGGAAGAGCAGACATGGCATGCTTATCTCGCGCTGCACCCCGAAGTGGAGGCCGCCTTCGCTGAACAAGTAAATATGGCGCAGCTTTTGCAGGATATGCCGGAAGCCGAACCGCCTCCCCACCTCACCGGGAAAATTCTTCGCGCGGTGAAAAATCGCCGCTCCGGATACATCTCGTTTTGGCAAAAACGGAGCGGTTTGTGGCAGCCGGGGTGGTTCCTGAGACCCGCCTATGGTTTTGCGGCTGGCCTGGCACTCGGTCTGCTGATACTCGTTGCGGTGCTGCAGCTTTCACCCGGCAATATGATCCCCGGAAGTGATCTCGTCTCCGGCACCATCGGCTCGTCACCTGGCCAGCCTCATCATGAACGCATCGAACTGGATCAAATCCGCGGGCAACTCCTGTGGATTTCACAGCCGCATCGCATTGAAGTGCAGCTGAGGCTCACCCCAACCCACCCGGTCACCGTTGCATTCACAGAACTGCAAGGCAACATGACCCTGACCTCCTTCCGGGGAGTCAGGTTGAGAGAAATAAAGGAACTGCGTCTCACGCCGGAAACGCTGACTTTTCAGCTGGTCAGCCCCTGCAACTTGACACTGGATTTTTCAAGTGCCGATGAGACCACGTCTCCCTTCCAGTTTCAAATCTATCAATCCGGTCAATTGAGTTATCATAAAATCATACCATAAACAGCCCTTTTACAAACGAGGAGGTTCCAATGTCACCCAAGTATAAATGGTTATTGATCGGCGCAGCAGCAGTCGTTCTGGTTGGACTGGCCCTGGCGTTTTTCATCCCCTGGCCCCCGGCCACCAACCTGCAAGGCACCCTCGGCGGGGTGCAAAAAGCCGAAAAGCTGCAAACCAGACAGATTGACCGGGAGGATGTCGTGCTGACCGATGCCGACCTGCAGAATTTGCTGCAGAACGATGGCATCCAGAAGATTATCAGCAACAAGGAGTTGTTGAGCGCCATCCGGGGTATGGACCAACGCTCGATCACCGCCCTGACGACACTGGATCCGCAGACCATCACCGCGCTGCAGAGTGTCGACAAGCAGAGCATAGAGGCGTTGACGCAACTGGACGCGCAGACGAT
>DCUM01000173.1 GCA_002327255.1 bacterium UBA2214
ATGACCGTGGCGCTGCGCTTCATGGACCGGGCCGGAATGCCCGTCGGCGATGTCATCGGCAGGCTCTCCATCCCGCAGCAGCAGGATGCCAAAATCGTCAGCCTGTATGAATGGCAGAGCCTCTGGAATCTGCATCCGTATAATGCTTTGTGTCGCAGCGGCATTCCCTATGCCGGTGCAAGTGCGCAGATGACCTTTGAGGCGCCGGCGGGCTGGCGGTTTACAGGCCCTGATTATCTGAATCTGGAAGTACCTGGCGGCAGTAATTTTTATTCCCTTGAGGGCAATGACTTTATTCTGGAACGCAGCGACGGCTCGGAGGCGCCGCCAGCACCAGCGCAACTGGTCTGTCCGCCTGAAAATGAGGCCCCCTTTGCATTGGCCTTTCTCAAAGGCTCTCCCAGCTGGCCGAGCGAACCCTGGTGCAATGCGGTGGATGGTGATATTGAAGATTGGGAAGGCACCGCAACCGTTCTGGATGACAGCAGCAAAGGCTATCCCTGGGCATTATTCCGTTTTGCCGCTGATGGGACCTATCTGGTAAAGTCGATTGGTGTGCAAACCGGCAATTTCCAGCCTGATGAAAATCCGGCGCGCCGGGCCACGGTGGTCGAGATCTTGTTGTCCAATACCGGCATGGAGGCGGCCGATTTTTCCTCGGCAGGCGTATTTAAACTGAAAGAGCCCTTGATGTCCTGGTTCAATCTGGCGCAGCCAGCGGAAGCACGGTATGTGATGCTGAAGATTTTGCAGCCGCAATATGCTCCGCACGGCTATAAACAGATTGTCGAGTTCTGCATCAACGAAGGGCCTGAGCCTCCTTATCAGGTACCATCGCAGCCGATCAGCGAATCAGCACCGTTGCTGCCGGTGCCGCAGGGCACAGCTCTGCTGGGCGCCTATCCCAATCCATTCAATCCGGTTACCACCATTTCCTACCAGCTGGCGGAGAGTGGAGCGGTGCATGTGACCATCTGCAACCTGGCCGGGCAAACCGTGGCGACACTGGTCGATGCGACGCAGCCGGCCGGACTGCACAACGTTCAGTGGCATGCGGCTGACCTGCCATCGGGTGTCTATCTGTGCCGGCTTCAGGCGGGGGTCTATCAAAAAAATCAGCGGATTCTTTTGGTCAAATAAGTCCTTTCACTTTCTCTTTCAGAATGAAGGGGACGGCCTCTTGTGGGCAGTCCCCTTTTGATTTGTATGCTCGGCGTGTGCCATAAACCTGGGAGCCGGTCGGATTCGGGGTCGGACCTCAGCCGAATATTGATATTATTGAATTTAATAAACAGAAAGGGGCCAAAACAGGCCTTAACTGCCATTTTTCACAGGAGAAAAAAGGGCAGCCAAGACAGAACCATGTCTCGTGAGCAAGAGGCGGGCCCCACCAGAAACAGGACAAGCCCACCGATTGGGACGTTCAACGATGCGGCACAGGGGCACCCCACCAGAAGCAGGTCGAGCCTGCCGATTTGTACGCCCAATACGGCCGAGCCGGTGGCGCATATCGACAACGAGTGGCGCCCACCGCGTGAAACGAACAGCTCTTCAGACGATAAACAGCTCCCACCAGCGCCGCAGCGCGTCGCCGTGATGGCCCGGCGTCAACACGATATGATTCCCCAGGGGATTTTTCAAGAGTTCCTGCAGCGGAGAGGCCTCCCGGAAGTTGAGCAGCGCCTGGGTGCGACAGCGATGCGGGCTCTCCCCGGTCGCAACGATCTCCGCTTCCGCCAGCCAGATGTTGTCGAGCCGCGCGCCGCCGATTCTGACGACCGTCACCGGCCCGGGTGCAAATTGTCCGGCGAGGGCGACGCCGCAGCCGGTTTCGAAATGGGTCGCCTCGACAAAAGCGCTCACCAGGGTGGCCGGAACCGTGCAATGGGCCAGCCACAGGGTGCGGCTCTCCACATCGATCTCCACCGGATTGGCCATCCACGCGCTTTGCCCCAGCAGATGCCGAATCCACAGCAGGGTCAGGGTGCTCGCGAGATCGCCCTCGCAGCCGGCGGCAATGCCATCATCGTTCAACCGCGACAGCGCAAAACAGCCGTGCGTCCCATACTGCAGGAACAGGGTAAAACATTCGAGACTCAGCGCATCGAGTCTTTCGCGCGCGGCAAACTGCGCCAGGATTTGATAGACCCGGTAGGCGCGCTGAAACGCCTCCGACGACGCGTATCCGGAAACAGACGGGGTCTCTGCATCCTGCAGCATCGCGCCGGCAGACTCGCCGAACACATGCGCCAATTCATACGCCGCGACATGGACCCCCCAGACGCTTTGGAACAGCACCTTGTCATAGGTGCTGGCCACCAGCCATTCCGACGGCCTGCCGATCAAGCCCATCCGGCTTTTGCCCAATTTTCTGTGGGCCGAAATGAAATGGATGCGCTCCTGAAGCTGTTCGAGGGCTTTTGCATCCCGCCCGTTTCTGAAAAAGAGAATCTCCCCCCTGTGACCCTTTTGCCGCAGATGCGCCAACGCCTCCAGAGACGCGGCCAGGGCGTTGTTGCCCGGGTGCGCCAGCAGCAGTACCGGTTCGCGGCCGAAGGACTCGTTTCTCTGCGCGACCCATTCGCAAATCATCGCCTCGGTGCCGCCGGAAATGACCAGAAAGACCAGCGGAAGCTCCGCATCGGGCTGGTTCAGCGCGCGGCCGTTGACAGCCGCCAAACCCTCCGCAAACTCTGAGGTGACCGCTGCGACGATCTCCCGTCCGGTGATCGCCGAGGCGACCGGAATATATCCAAAACCAGCCGGATGCACCTG
>DCUM01000082.1:0-31341 GCA_002327255.1 bacterium UBA2214
AGTTCGACAAGGTGGAAATGGTCAAATTCGTCAAGCCGGAGACCTCTTATGAAGAGCACGAAAAACTGACCGCCCAGGCGGAGGAGGTGCTGCAGCTGCTGGAGCTGCCCTACCGGGTGGTGCTGCTGGCCACGGGGGATATGAGTTTTGCCGCCGCCAAATGCTATGATCTCGAAGTCTATGCCAGAGGCATGGAGAAATGGCTGGAGGTCTCTTCGTGCAGCAATTTTGAAGATTTCCAGGCGCGGCGGGCGAATATCCGCTTCCGGCCGTTCAAGGGCGCCAAACCGGAATATGTGCACACCCTCAATGGATCGGGCGTGGCGCTGCCGCGCACCGTGATCGCCATTCTGGAAAATTATCAGACCGACGAGGGCACCATTGTCGTGCCCAGGGTGTTGCGCAAGTATATGGGCGTGGAAATCATCCGCTGAGGGGTGCATGCGTCCGTCAAGCGCGCGACGAGAGGTTGGTCTCTTGCCGCGCGCTTTTTATTGTCGCGGCGGGGCGCTGCGCTGAGTGCCAGGGCCCTCCACCCCGGAGCGGGTCTGTTGCTCCCGGGTATCATTTACGGCGAGCAGGTCAACGCTGAGGGCGCGCGCCCTTGATGGCTGTCCTGGCGATGCCAGTCGCCCGGCAGGTCGTTGAACGTAACAGAAGGCATCATACGGTGACAGGGTCGTGCGGCCTGCCCGTACCGGCGAGCGGCTGTGGATACCGCAGGTCGGGCTTTATCGTCCAGCGCCAACAGCAATCCCGCACGGGCCCACTCCGTGCCGGCGATCGGCTGTGGATGCCGCAGGCCGGGAGAGGCGCGCTTGATCACGGCGCCTGGTTCGGCTTCTCTTCAGGCGCCGGGGGTTGCAGCAGTTCGCGCACTCTTTTCAAGGCCTCTTCGATGCGCTGTCTTTCCGCCTGCATGCGCGCCAACTCTTTTTCCGCCTCCTCGGCTTTTTGCCGTTCCCGCGTCAACACATCGAGCACCCGTTCCTCTTTTTCCGCTCTGATCTGATCCTGCTGTTCCTTCTTGATGGGGTCGATGCGATCCTTGCTGAAGGGAGCGGGATAAATGGGCAGCTGCAGGGAAAAATTGATGCGCCAGTCGGGATGGTTGGGGAGACGATCCCAGGGGGTGGTGATGGCGGCGAGTCCATCGGGCCCATAGGTTGTCTCATCGTGATCGCCGCTGAGGCGCACATCCACCGCGGCGCGCAGCCGCAGGTGTGAAGGCAGGGTGAGGGATATGCCGGGCGAAAGATAGAGGCTGTTCTCGCGTGTATAGGCGGTGGCGGGCGGTTTTTGCAGAAAATGGCGGCCGGACAATTCGGCAAAGAACGCCCAGGAATTCAGGGTTTGTTGCGCGGCGATCCCATAGACCATTTCGATCGTATGGCGCCGCGCGGTGGCGCTGCTGCCCGGCACATTGGTGATTCTGGTGCCGCGGTCGTTGTGATGGTAAAAGCCGAGATTGCTGCTCAGCGTCAGCCCCAAACCCGGCGAATCCGGCCGGGAGAGGTGGGAAGCCAGCATGGTCACACCGGCCCCCACCCGTCCACTTGAATAGGGCTCGAGCGGAACATTGTGGTGTTCCGCCACCGGGAGGCGCAGTTGCAGTTGTGCGCCGCTGCGCCAGGTGCCGGGCCGGTTCTGCCAGAGATGGGTCTGAAAGCCGAGGAAAAGATCATCCGGCAAATTATACCCCGGCCCCTTTTTGTGATTATCCTGATAGATGATTTGCAGGAGGTGCAGTTCGACGCTATGGCTCAAGCCATAATGGAGCGCAAGACCGCTCTGGATATCCCAATAGGTTTCTCCGGTCAGCAGCCCCGTCGAAAGTTCGGTGATTTCATCCTGGAAGAAAAATCGCATTTGGGCTTCGCCGATGAGATGGCCTTTTGCAATGGTGAAAGCGGGACGGATGTGGCGTGTATCCGCCGGCCGGGGCGTCTGTGCGCTGAGAGAGAGCGTGCCCAAGAGGAGCAATGCCGGAATGGTTCGATTTTTCATGGTGCCCTGCCTGATAATGATGGGGAATGGTCACGACAGTGATAAACGTCCGCAAGCGCTGGTTGGTTCCTCGTCCTATGGATTATTTTTGGTAGCGTATCACATCGATCTGATACTTGGTGATCTTGTAGCCGATAATGCGTTCGGTGCTGCCGAGGAGCCTGGCCGCCCTGGCCTGGTTGCCGCGGGTTGATTTGAGTGCATCCTGAATCAGTTCTTTCTCGTATTTGGCGACCGCTTCGGTCAGCGACCAGCGCGGCAGGGTGTTGCTGCTTTCGGCGGTCTGCAGCGTCGGCGGCAAATGGTAGCTGTGAATCACCTGATCCTCGCATACGACCACCGCGCGCTCGATGCAGTTCTCCAGCTCGCGGACGTTGCCGGGCCAATGGTAGCGCATCAGCATGTCGATGGCGGGGGTCGAGATGCGCTGAATCGATTTGCCCTGCCGGCGGCCGTATTTCAGCATAAAGTGGTCGGCGAGCAGGAGAATGTCGCTTTTGCGCTCCCGCAGCGGCGGCAGAAAGATCGAAAAGACATTGAGCCGGTAATAGAGGTCTTCGCGGAACGTGCCGCGCGCCATGCGTCCCTCGAGATCGGCATTGGTGGCGGCGATGATGCGGACGTCGACTTTGATGGTCTCCAGCCCGCCGACGCGCTCGAATTCGTGTTCCTGCAGCACGCGCAGGAGCTTGACCTGCGTCATCGGACTGAGCTCGCCGATTTCATCGAGAAAGATGGTGCCGCCGTCGGCCAATTCGAAGCGTCCCTTCTTGCGCGTCAGAGCGCCCGTGAACGCCCCTTTCTCATAGCCAAAGAATTCCGACTCGATGAGGTTTTCCGGGATGGCGGCGCAGTTGACGCGCACAAAGGGGGATTCACCCCGCGGAGAGTTGTAATGAATCGCCTGGGCGATCAGTTCCTTGCCCGTGCCCGATTCGCCGCGCAGTAAAACCGTCGTTTGCGTCCCCGCCACCTGCGCGACGCGTTCATAGACTTCGCGCATCTCGTTGCTGTTGCCGATGATATTCTGGAAGCGGTGCTCCTGCTTCAATTGTTGCCGCAGGATGACATTTTCGGTGAGCAGTTTTTTTTGTTCGAGCTGGGCGAGCTGGCGGATGTGGATGTGCTGCACCAGGGCCGAAGCGACCAGGGTGAGAAAATGCAGGCTGTTGTTATAGTCGCGCTTGGGCGTATACAAGAGGTTCACATAGAGCACACCGAGGAGCTGATAGTCCAGCGCGATGGGAACACCGAGGAAGGTCTGTTCCTCGGGCGCGGGGGAATGGTAGAGGTGCGGATGGTCCTGCAGCGACGGTTCCTTGCTGATTTTCGGAATCACGATGGATTTGCGGGTTTCGGCGATGCGTCCGATGAGACCCTGGTTGAAGCGCAAGATTTGCTGGTCGGCGGGGATGTCCAGTCCCACCGAGGTCGCCAGATGCAGGGCGCTCTTTTCCTGCTCGGCGCGATAGATGGCGCCGGAGCGGATAGGGAGAGAGGTGTGGAGGATTTGCAGGATGATGTGAAAGGCCTCTTCTTCCTGGAGGCTGCGGCTCAGCGCCTGGTGAATATCGACGAGGATGGAGAGCTTGCTGTGCGCAATATCGCGGCTGTTTGGGGAGGCGGAGAGTGTCATGTTATTTTACTACAAAAATGAAGTGAATTAATTATTAGTCACAAAATTGTAACTCCAAACCGGCCAGAGTGCGCCGGTGGGGTAAGATGCCGGGCTGTGCAATACGGCCTGCGCGCCTTGGCGGCGATTTTGAAAGCGCAGATGATACAAAAATGTTGACTATTATTATTACGCTACAAAAATGTAATAAATATATATCAAAAAGTCCAGCGAAATTTCAGTCCGGTCACTATCCGGTAGGGTGAACAAGCCTGGAGGATGCCACCCGAATGCTTCCGATAGAAGCAAGTAAAATAATAACAATACAATACAAACAATTGTACATCGGCGCCCCTTTTTGCCATCCGGCGTAACCGGAAAGGGACTCTTGGTCTGACACAATGATTATTCATTGTTTGGGATGAATTTGTCTCGAAGAAAAATTATATTTGCCAGCCAGACAAGCGCCAGGTTGTTTAATGACAGCAAGATAGGCACGAAATGCCTCCGCGTTCCTGCACGATTCCGGCGTTTCTGGCATTCTATTTGCCAATGAAAGAAAAACCGCCTGCAAAACCGGCCATACGGAATGAAATGTCCTGAAAGAAAGGTAAGCGACCATGCCACACGCGACGACGCGCCAGCGCATCATGCTGGAATTGGCTCAGAACCGCAAGAGTGAAAACGGCACCCCGCAGTCAATTCCCAGTTATTTCAGTTGTAATTGTTTCAACGACCGCGTCATGCGGGAAAGGCTTCCCAAGGAGGTCTATAAAAAGCTTCGCGCCACCATTCAGCGCGGGGAAAAGCTCGACATGAGCATCGCCGATACGGTCGCCCACGCCATGAAGGAGTGGGCCCTCAGCAAGGGCGTCAGTCACTTCTGTCACTGGTTCCAGCCGCAAACGGGACTGACCGCCGAGAAACACGACGCCTTCATCGAGGTCGATGAGGAAGGCGCGGTCATCGAACGCTTTCGCGGCGAGCAATTGGTGCAAGGGGAGCCCGATGCCAGTTCCTTTCCCAGCGGCGGCATGCGTTCCACCTTCGAAGCGCGCGGCTACACCATGTGGGATCCCTCGAGCCCGGCTTTCATCATCGAAGGCCCGCGTACGAATATCCTCTGTATCCCCTCGGTCTTTATCAGCTATACGGGCGAGGCACTGGACAAGAAAACCCCCCTGCTGCGCTCCATGGAGTCGCTATCCCAGGCGGCGCTGCGGGTACTGCGCATTTTTGGCAATAGCGTCGCCACCCGCGTCATCACCACGGCGGGCACGGAGCAGGAGTACTTTCTCATCGACAAGGCCTTTTTCAATCTGCGCCCCGATTTGCGCAGCACCGGGCGCACGCTGCTCGGCGCCATGCCGCCCAAGGGTCAGCAGATGGAGGATCACTATTTCGGCTCCATCAAGGAGCGCGTGCTCGCTTTCATGCAGGACACCGAGATCGAGCTTTATAAACTGGGCGTCCCCGTCAAGACGCGCCATAATGAAGTGGCGCCGAATCAGTTCGAGATGGCGCCGATTTTCGCCGACGCCAATGTCGCCACCGATCGCAACCATCTCACCATGGAGGTGATGAAAAAAGTCGCCGACCGCCATGGCCTGGCTTTGCTGCTGCATGAAAAACCCTTTGCGGGCGTCAACGGCAGCGGCAAACACAACAACTGGTCCCTGTCCGACAGCGAGGGCAACAATCTGCTCGAGCCCGGCAAGACACCGGAGGAGAATCTGCAATTTCTCGTTTTTCTGGCGGCGGTGCTGCGGGCGGTCTATTATTACGGCGACCTGCTGCGGGCTTCTATCGCCTCGGCCAACAACGATCACCGTCTCGGCGCCAATGAAGCGCCGCCCGCCATCATGTCGGTCTTTCTCGGCACGCAACTCTCCGCCATCCTCGATGCGATCAAATCGGGCCGCGCCGCCAAAATCACCGAGGAATACATCATCGATCTCGGCGTCAGCAAGCTGCCCGCCATTCTGCGTGATTATACGGATCGCAACCGCACCTCGCCATTCGCCTTCACCGGCAACAAGTTCGAATTCCGCGCCATTGGCTCTTCCGCTTCGGTCTCACTGCCCAATGTCATTCTCAATGCAGCCGTGGCCGATTCCCTGGAGATTATCGTTGCTGAAATTGAAAAGGAGTTGGGCAAACAGGGTGATTTCAATACCGTGGTGATGCAGGTGGTGCGCAAGCACATCCGCGAAAGCGAGTCCATTCGCTTTGATGGCAACAACTACAGCATAGAATGGGAGCAGGAGGCTGCGCGGCGCAATCTCCCCAACATCAAGAATACCGCCTATGCGCTCGATGCGCTGGTGGCGCCCAAAAACGTCGAGATGCTGACGCGGCAGCGCGTCTTCACCATCGGCGAGATCGAATCCCGCTATCACACCAAACTCGAGCAGTATATCAAGACGCTGGAAATCGAAGCCGATACGCTGCTGCACATGATCAATCTCATGGTGATCCCGGCCGCGATCGCTTATCAAGCCCAGCTGGTGGGGGCGATTCGCGGATTGCGGGACCTCGCCGAACTGGCCGGGGAGGTTTCCTGCAGCGGTGAAGTGGCGCTGTTAAAGCAGGTCACCAACGCCATCGAGGTCCTCCGCAGCAAAGGGGAGGAATTGATACGCGCCCTGGACAAAGTCGATGGCATCGACGACGCTTCCAGGAAGGCCAAATTCATCGCCGATCATATCGTGCCGCTGATGTCCGGGCTGCGCAAACCCGCCGATGAACTGGAGCACATTGTCGCCGATGATCTCTGGCCATTGCCGCGCTATTCCGAAATGCTCTTCATGATATGAGGAAGGAGTGCGCGTCGCCGCACGCCCTGCAGATGCCGTGCGGTCCCGCGGTTTGGGGAAATCCCGTCAGGTGCCTGTTACGGGAGATGGATGGACATCTGCAGGGCGGGGGGGTACACATCCATCATGAGAACATCGGCAATTTGCGCCTGGTTGTGTCCATGGACTCTTTCGTAAGGGCTCCTCTTTGAAATTTAGTCCCCATCAGACTTTTGGTCAAGTACTCTTTGGCTTGATGGATTCATAGACCGTCGCGTGCGCAAGTTCGCCGGGAAGTATCTATTGGCATTATGGAATGATTCCTGACGGGTTTTATTATCGTCTCGGCACCCTCGCGACCAACAATTCGATTGCGATGCACATAAAACCATCCCTGGAGAAAAACTATATGCCGCAGGAACCGTTCATTTTGGGCGTCAATTATTGGCCGCGCCGCAAAGCCATGTATTGGTGGTGCGATTTCGATCCTGTCGAAGTCCGTGAGGAGTTTTCCATCATCCGCGATATCGGCCTGGAGCAGGTCCGCCTCTTTTTGCTGTGGGAGGATTGGCAGCCCGATCCAACACACGTCAATCAACAGGCACTCGGCCATCTCGAGAGCGTCTGTACCATCGCCGCTGATCTTGGTCTGCGCCTCAATGTGACTTTTTTCACCGGCCACATGAGCGGTCCTTCGTGGACGCCGCCATGGATGCTGCTGCCAGATCAACCCAAACCTTCGCGAGTCTTTCAAGTCGTGAGCGGACAAAAAGTGGTCGATTGCGGTTACCGCAATCCCTTCACGGATGCCGGCGTTTTGCAGGCCGCCGAGTTGCTGGTGCGCAGTGTCGTCTCCCGTTTCAAGGATCACCCAGCCATCGCTGTGTGGAACCTCGGCAATGAGCCGGATTTGTTCGCCCGGCCGTCCGATGCGGCGGGCGGGCGGGCGTGGACACGACGCCTGACCGCCTTGATCCGCGAACTGGATGCCGTGCATCCGGTCACCTGCGGTTTGCACGTCAACAGTTTGGTTGAGGACAATGGCCTGCGCATCCACGATGTCTTCTCGGAAGTGGACCTCCCCGTGATGCATGGTTACCCCATGTACGCCGATTGGGCGGCGGATCCTCTGGATTCCGATTTTGTTCCTTTCCTCTGCGCCCTGACCACGGCGTTATGCGGCAAGCCCACGCTGATGGAGGAGTTCGGCGGCTGCACCGGGATGCCGGGCAAGCCCTCCTCCATCGAGGCATGGACACGATATGGCCGCCCATTCCGGCAATTCATGGCTTCGGAAGAGGAGCTGGCGGCCTATTTCGAACAGGTCCTGCCCAAACTGGTTCAGGTGGGTGCCATTGGCGCCCTGGTGTGGTGCTTTGCCGATTATATCCCCGCGTTGTATCAGCGTCCGCCCTGCGACGAAGCGCGGCATGAGCGTTTTTTCGGTCTGGTGCGCCCGGATGGCTCATTGAAGCCGCATGCGGAGGTGATCAAGCGCTTTGCGGCGACCCGGCCCCAGGTGCAACCCGCGCAGCGCCGGGTTGCATTGGATATCACGCCGGAAGCGTACTATCAGGCGCCGCGCCGGCATGCCGAGCGACTCTACCGGGCTTTTATAGGAGCTCCGGCCAGATAGGAATCACTTCTCCGGGCAGTGCTTCAGATATTCCAGCAGGTCGTTTTTATGGGCAGTAGCCATCGCGATGCAGGTATCGGCGCCGCCGTAATAAAGCCGCACTTCATCTCCCTGTTCAATCCAGCCGCAAGGGAAAACGACATTGTCAACGTCTCCGTGCTGTTCATAGGTCTCCATCGGCCCAAAAATCCACTCCTGGCTGCGCCTGAGCAGCCTGGCGGGATTTTCCAGATCCAGCAGGGCCAACCCCAGCCGGTAGATCACACCGCCGCCGGTCACCCGCACGCCGTGATAGAGGATCAACCACCCTTCCGGCGTATACAGGGGTTGCGGAGAGAGGCCGATCTTGTTGGCGTCCCACCAGCCACCGGTGCGGGCGCGCATGACGATCTGGTGATCGCCCCAATGCTTGAGGTCGGGCGAAAAGGCGATCCAGATGTGTGCGCCGCTGTGCAGGACGGGGCGATGCAGCATCGCCCAGCGGCCGTTGATGCGTTGGGGAAAAAGCGCGGCGTCTTTGTTCTCCGGCAGCAGCACAGCGCCAAGCCGCTCGAATTGTTTAAAGTCTTTTGTTTTGGCCAATGCAACCAGGGGACCGTCCAGCGAATAAGCGGTATAGGTGAAATAGAACGCCCCCGATTCCTCCATAAAGGTAATTCTCGGATCCTCGACGCCCCATAACTCCTCGGGATAGTGTTCAGGATCAGGCGGGAAGGTGGGCTGAAGATCGAATTGCCAATCGCTCACACCATCCCTGCTGCGGGCGACGGTGAGGTGTGAAATACCGCGCCGGTCTTCGATACGGATCAATAAAATAGTCTGTCCCTCCATTCGCGCCGCTGCCGCGTTAAAGACGGTATTCGCCTGATAGGGCAAATCCCGGGTGATGATGATCGGGTTTTTCGCATAGCGGACAAACAGCTCCTGAAAATTATTATTTGACATAGTGACTCCTCAATGGATGAATCTCGCTTGCCGATGTATACCCCATGCGCAGTTTCTTATTGAAAGTTGGTCCAGGGTGGTACGACCAACGCATTATATTGTCCGATGCGCAAAGCAAGAACAGGTACCTGGGTCAGCTCCGTTCTCTGCAGCCGGTTGGTATCAACGTGTACCGGATACCTGGCACGCCACTGCAGCAGATGGGGCTGCCAGGAGAAATTTGGTGCCGCATTTTTTTCCAGCAGATGCCCCTGCAAGGCGCTGCAGAGATAATAATCCCGCCACATGATGACGTCGTTGCGCACAGGCGGCAGTTTGTCATAGCCGCGCCGCCGGCCTTCCCCGGCCAAAAGAACATCGCGGGCCACCAAGCTGAAGCCGCGCACAATGGAGCGCCGCCTGGCGGCAGCGCTGGATTGATCCACCGCTAAATTATAGCCGCGCCATTTTTCCAGCATTTGCCGCAGGGTGATATGACCGTCACGCCAGGAAACCAAAGGGGTCTCCAGGTGGCTTTGCAGGGCAAGACGAGCGGCCTGGAGCGCCTCGACCTCCAGGGGGCGCCCGCCCGGCATGAAAGGCCTGTCGTCCGGCTGCGCCGCCATGCTGTGTTCAGCCATGAAATCCGCCGTCTTCTGCAGCAAAGGTTTGTTGAATTGCAGGTTTTTCTCTTTGGCCAATGCCGCGATATAGTGATCACTGACCGTCGCTTCCTGGCGAGCGCGCAGGATACGCCGGGCAAGATGACGCCGGCGTGCTTGTTCCGCCTCCGTCACAACGAGATCGCGCTGGATCTCTTCCAATACCATCACCATAAAAGCGCCTTCGACCGCCAGGACCGGAGAAACCTGTCCGGGGTTGAGGACAAAGGCACTCTCCTCGATCGCAGAGACGTTTTCTCCCCATTTGATTTCACGGCGATTGGCCATCGTATCCGCTGCCGCTCCGTAGAGATCACGCAGGGCCTGATTGAAGGAACAGCCGGCCGCGAGCCTCTCCTGGTAACGCCGGGCCGATAATTCATCGTTGAATACCAGATAGGCGATGATGCGCGTCTGTGCCTGATAGCCGACGGCGCGATCGAGTTCCTCTGCCTTTACCGTCACTTTGCTCTGCACTTCTCTGCGATACAATTCACGCGCCAGGGCCATATCCTCGATGAATCCGCCGAGCTGCCGGATGGCGGCCAAAGTGTCCATTCCCGCATCTTCAGCGGCCAAAGCGGCCAGTTTTTCACTGATGAGCAGATCCAGCAGACCGGCCGCCCGCGCAGAATCGGGGCCTCTAAAATTCACTTCAGGGCTCAATTCGGCGCGCAGTATGAATTCATCCACGGTGATCATTCTCTCCCCGACGCGCGCCAGAACGGATTCCGGCTCCGTCCGGTTGCACGCCAAAAACAGGAGGCAGATGAGCAAAGATATTTTCATGAAGGATCCTGAAAAATGGCTTCAGTCATGGTTTGGAATAGTGCGTCCATAATGTCATTACGATCTGGTGACTTTTTATTCTGTTTGTTCCCATTCAGAGGCAAACGCAAGTTCAAGGCTGGTTGCTCCACACGCCATGATATAACAACGGGAACTTTTCAGGAGAGATTTTCCCTAGCGCAACATCAAAATTTTCCTGACGGAGCGTTGCCCTTCAATTTCCAGAACCAGAAAATAGACGCCGGCACTGACGCATTCATCCTGATCGTTGTCGCCATCCCAGCGAATCTCCCGCACCCCGGGATTTTGTGATTGTACCGGCAAGGAGCGAACTTTGCGGCCCAGAATGTCAAAAATTTCCAGACGGGGCGGCCGGCTCATCTGATCGCAAGCGCCGGGCACGTGATATCGGATCAACGTGCTGCTGTTGAACGGATTGGGATAATTTTGTAACAGGGCAAATTCTGTTACAGGCTCACTTTTCACTGCAATGGCCGTGGTCAACTCCGCGGCAAAGACGAAAGGTCCGCCGGCGCCATAGATTTGCTGTCCCAGCGATCCGGATTTTTGCCAGCCTTCGCGAAGATCTTCGAGCGGGATATGAAAAGAGGCCACATTGTAGGAATTGTACAGGGTCGGGCCTGTGACCAGGGCTGCCGCCGGCAGAAAAGGCGGCAGGCTGTATTTCATCACCGTAGGCGTATAGGTGATGAAGCCATCCAGCAGTTTCAGGAGGGCGGACGGCAGAACGTGCCCGGCGAGCTGGCGATATTCGCGCAGATAGGTCCAACTGTGGTGCTGTTCCATCATGGTGATGACGCCGGCGCCGGCCATGGGACTGAGACCGAAAAAAGTCTGGTACTCCTTGCCATAGCCATAATCGCATTCCCACAACCACGAGATGGCCATGAGGTTGGCGAAAGGCATATAACTCATTTCCACATAACGGGTTTCGCCGGTGATGAGATAAAGGCGGGCCAGCGCCGCACAGGTGGCTGCGGTTATGTGCGCTTCATAGACAAATTCAAACCCACGGCCAACCAGATGCTCCGCTGCAAGTTCGGCTTCCTGGAGATAGGTGGCGTCATTGCTGAGCCCGTAAGCCTCGAGCATGGCATAGATGTATCCGCCGGTGACGTCCCATTCATGGCCGGAAATGGCCGTATCATCTGTATATCTGAAAAAGACCGGGAATTCGTAATTCACGCCTCTGGCGAAGGAGATCAGTTTCGGCAGGGACAAAAAGAAGAGTGTGCGCGCGCCGGTGTCGCCCATCCTGGCCAGCCGGCCCAGGCCGAGGTGCACGTGCAGGGCATACCAGCTGTCGCCTTCCTGCACGCCCTCGTTGGGCGTGTCATTGACCATGGTATTCAGATGCAAATTATAAAAATGATAGAGGTTTTGCGCGAGATGCTCATCGAGTCCGGTCACGTCGCCAAAAACCTGTTCATAGCGGCGCAAGGCGACCAGGATGTCCAGTTGCGTGATCGCTTCGGCATTATTGAGACGCGGCACGCCCACATAGGAGCGAAAGAATTTTTGGCCATGAACGCTCGAGAGGCAGCGGTCGTCCTGCAGGTCACGCAACAGGCTGCGCGCGATGGGCTGCCAGTCGATTTGCTCCACGGCGGGTTTGCCCATCAGTGAATAGATATCGGAGAGTTGCGAAATAAAGCGCGCAGCGCCTGCCGGTTCAGAAGCCGGCATCCCCGGCGCCAGATAGAGGAAAGCATCGGCGAT
This sequence comes from bacterium UBA2214, assembly GCA_002327255.1. Classification (GTDB taxonomy): domain Bacteria; phylum Zhuqueibacterota; class Zhuqueibacteria; order Residuimicrobiales; family Residuimicrobiaceae; genus UBA2214. The sequence continues at coordinate 12,169 of DCUM01000082.1, forward strand.
GATGGTCGCTTCATGACGCAGAGGCCGGTTGCCCGCCGGCCGCTCATAGCCAAACCCGGTGCTGTTGAGGCGCACGCATTCCTGCGGCGCGGCATGCTGCAACGAAAAATAATCATTCAAGGAAGTGAAATTCTGCAAGTAAAACAAGGTGCCCTGCACCGCCAGCGGATCGTAACCATACGCCAGTCCGGCACAAAAAGGCGCTTGCTGCGTGAACCGCACCACATTCGAACTGACCGGAACCCTTCGTTCCCGGTCATGGAAGGAGCATTCGACAGGGCCATTTTGCAGATTGATCGCCGTGCCGTTTTCAATCTGGCATTGCCAGTGGAAAAGGCCGGGGTGGTCGGTGAAGAATTCCAGCATCACCTGATATTTCAGTCCGCCCCGCTGTCCGTATAAAAAAACCAGGATGTTTTCGCGCGTTTCGTTCGACGCGATCCTGATGCTGTCGATATGCGCGGGATCCAAAACGGCGAAAGGCAGTCCGGTGGCGATGGCGTTGCGCACAACATACTTCTGGTTTTGTGATGAGGCGAGCCACAGCCACGCGCCCGTTTGCACGCTGTCGTAAAAGGCGGAGTACAATCCGGTCTGAATGTGAAAGCTCTTCCGGCCCGAACTGAGGACGCGCACCGGCCCGGTCACCGGCGGGATGTAGATTTGGCTGACGAAGAGGCTCTCCCCGGCGACGCCATCCGGGTCGTGCAGTGTGACGCGCAGGTCATACCAGGCATCGCCCGTGAGCCCGGCGAGGAGGTGCTCGAAGCGGTTTTGCGACCGGGACATCAGGCCGTCATCCTGCCAGGTTGCCTCCTGTTTCAATTTGTGCGCCAGTCTGGCGTAATTATTGGCGTTGCTGTCGTCAGCAAAAGTCAGGGTGACCTGGAGACGATTATCGCTGAAGAGCGTGGTATGGAGTTGTCCGGGCCGGCTCGCGTTGGGCGTCAGTTCGATGTTCAGGAGCGTCTGGAGCGCTTGCCCCTGCACGCCATCCGGATCGTAAATCCAGCCGCGCAGGTGATAGAGGCCGTGGTTCAACCCCGTGAACGCGTGCGTGTAGCCCGCAGCGGATTTTGTCATGCGTTGTCTGGCGCCCCATTGTGCATCACCGGCACGGGCCAGGGCGACTTCTGCGTATCCATCCTCATTGGCGTCGCCGCGAAAGGGCCAGGTGACGATGATTTCATCGGTCGTATGCGTTGCGGCGAGTGTCTTTGCCACGGTTTGCAGGAGGGTCGCACCGGATCTGAGCCGGAGCCGCGGCCGCAGTGAATCCGGGATGAACTGGGCGGAGGCAAAATTGAGGATGCCGCCATGCGCCGCGACCACGGGTTCGCGCAGGATGAGGCCGAAGTTGCTGTCGGGGTGGGCCAACCACCATTGGGTCATATCGGTCAATTTCCAGGCGTACCACTGACCGGCCGGATGGGAAGGTTCGAAAAGGCGTTCATCCTCGGGCGTGGCGGCATGATCCATGGGCACGCCAGCGGCGCCGGGGTGATGCCATGGCGCCCCGGGCGTGACGGCATACTGCCACGAGGACTCGCCCGCGACGGCCGGCCGGCCATCATAGCCCCCGTCATCATCACCGTTTCCTTCCGTCCACGGCCGGTTGAGGCGGTACGCCGCCAGCGTTTTGGCCGCGTTCTGTGGCGCCCGTCTCTTGACGAGAAAAAGTTCCAGCCAGGCGGAATCGATTTTTGTCGCCGCGGGCAAGGCACCGAGATCGAAACGAATCAACGCATGCTTGGCGTCCACAGTACCGCCGTTCCCGGTTGCTTCCAGACCCTCTTCGGCGCCGGTGTTCCAGTCCGGCTTGTTGGCGAGGATGTGCGCGTCACGGCAGCCGCTGTAGCCCTCTGCGCCTTGTTGGAACAGGAAAACCTCCTGCGCGATCAGCGGGAGGGCGATCGCAAGGAGGAGGGGTAGGCATTTGCTGCTCCGGGTTATCATCACTTGTTGTCGCCTCATCTTATGGGTATTCGAGTGTAAAATCCCGGCTTTGGGCATGCCAGGTCAGTACGATGGTTTTATTTTTGACGCTAAAAGTCCGCCGCATCTCTTGCAGGAGGGGCCAGTTGGCATCGCCCCAGGGCTGTTGCGAACGGGCGTGCAACCAGGCCGCGGCCAGTGGAACCTTTTCGATCTCGATCAGCGTGTAGAGCGCCTCGATGGTGGATTCGGCGCCGGCATTGTGATTGATGCCCCCCCGGTCGATGCCGTCGTAACAGCGCCCGGTGGCGGCATCGTAGAGGGGTTGGCCCGCGATGTTGTTGCCGGTGAGCCAGGAAGCGGCGAGGCCGGCCAGAATCGCATAGTGTTCATCGCCGCTGGCGCGATAGAGCTGCAAAAATCCCAATGCCGTGGTACGCACCCCGTAGGCAATCTGCGGAAAGGCTTTGGCCTTTCGGGCGGCAAAGTCGTATTCATTGAGCCAGTGCCCCGCGAGCAATTTGCTGAGAAAGCTGCGGCCGCTGAGTTCCGCCTGCTGCAGCCAGTGCGGATGGCCAAGCACGGCTGCAAGCCGGGGCAGAGCCTGGACCTGGGCATTGCCCCAGGCATGCCAATACCCGGGCCAGGAATAAAAGGCGCCGTGGAGGCAGGAATCGCTGAATGCCTGCATGGCGACGACTCCGTCGGCCAGTTTCGCAACCGGCTGCTGCAATGCGGGATCCCGCTCAACGGCGAGATACTCGGCGGCGCCGAGCAAAAATTCGGAGGTGGCATCGGCCGCATAGAGATTCAGTAACCAGGTTGGATAGGATTGGCCATCCAGGCGTTGATAGTCATCGTACGCTTCCACTAATTTGTTCAGCTGCGGCAGACAGCGCAGCCAGGCGCGTTGCAACTGCGCCGCAAACGCTTCGTCCCGGTCTTTGAAAAACACATATCCCGCTGCCAGCGCCCAGTAGCCCCGCGCCGCCCAGAAGCCAAATGAATGATGGCTGGTCGTGCCGGTGCGATTGATGGTCATATCCTTGTTGACAAAATTGTAAAAGGTGCCATCTTCCACCTGCAGGGCGAGAACAAAATTCAACAGCCGCCGGATACGGGGCCGGTAACGCCCGTCATCCGTCCCGGCGGCGCGCATATAGACGATGGCTGCGCGGGCGACATCATCGATGCAGGCGATGCCCTCGCCGGGCGCATCGCTCCAGCCATAATCCGGGGCATCGCTGTAGATATGGACGATGGTGCAGGGCATTCCCTGAATGGTGACATCCTCGCAGAGCCTGTCCAGATGCGCCAGGTTGACGACACGAGCCGGCGGTGGAGAACAACCAGCCAGTGCCAGAATCAAAATAAACGATAGAATCGGTTTATATTGTTTCATGCTCCCTCTCATTTCAATCCCGTGCTCGCCATGCTTTCGATAAAATAGCGCTGGAAAATGGCATACGCGATGATCACCGGCAGCGCCAGGAGGGTGGCTGCCGCCAGCTTGACGCCCAATTGCGCTTCCGCCATGCCACTGACCGCAAAGATGGTCACGGTTTGCGGCATGGTCATGAGCGCCCGGTCGCGAATGACGATCAGCGGCCACAGCACTTCGTTCCAGGTGTTCATGAAGGTGATGATACCCACGGTGATCATCACCGGCCGCGATAGCGGCCAGATGATTTTAAAGAGAATCTGCACATCGTTCAAGCCGTCCATGCGCGCCGCGTCAATCAGCGACTGCGGGATGGCCTGAAAGAATTGTCTGAAGAGCAAGACGCCGAATCCGCTCATCATGCCGGGCGCTATCAGCGCCATGTACGAGTCGGTCCAGTGCAGTTTGACCATGAGAATATACAGAGGAATGATCGTCAATTGAAACGGGATCATCATGGTGAAGAGGATCACCATCAGCATCAGATTGCGGCCGCGGAAACGCAAACGGGAAAGCGAATAACCGACCATGGAGCCAAAAAAGAGCACGGACGCTGTGATCGAGAGCGATACCAGCAGACTGTTAAACAGTGAACGCAGGATGGGTATTTTGGCAAACACCTGCTCATAACTGCTGAGGGTGAATTGCGATGGCCATAAGCCGAAACTGGCAATTTCCAGTTCGGGTTTGAACGTCGCCGAAATCATCCACAGAAAAGGATAGAGAAAGATGATCGTACCCAGGAGCAGGATCGAATAGTGCAGCGCACGTTTCATTCGAGCGCCTCCTGTTCGACGACTTTGCGCTGCACGAGCACAACGGCGAGGATGATGAAGGCGAAAAAGAAACCCAGGGTCGCGGCATAGCCCATGCGGTTGAAATAAAAAGCCTGTTTGTAGATATAGAGCATGGCGGAGAGGGTGCGATTCATCGGGCCGCCGCCGGTCAGCACATAGGGTTCGATGAAGAGACTGAACCCGCCAATGGTGGAGAGGATCAACACCAGAAGGACGGCCGGGTTGAGCATCGGCAGGGTGATATGGCGGAATTTTTGCCAGGCGGTGGCGCCATCGATGCCGGCCGCTTCGTAAAGATGGGAGGGGATGTTTTGCAGCCCGGCGAGAAAAAGGACGATATAAAGTCCGACATTTTTCCAGGTCGCCATGATCGCCACCGAAGGCATGGCCCATTCCGGGCTGATGAGCCAGGGGACCTTGGCCAATCCTATACTCCCCAAAAGCAGGTTGAGGATGCCGTTTTCCATGGAAAAAAGCTGCTGCCATAAAATGGCGATGACAATGCCGGAGACAACCACGGGCATGAAATAAGCGGCGCGAAAGAATCCACGGCCGCGGAGTTTTTCATTCAACAACACGGCGAACAACAGTGCCAGAGCGATCTGCAGGGGGATATGGATGACGAGAAACCACAGCGTGTTGAGGATCGCCTGCCAGAAGAGGCTGTCCTGAAAGAGGCGGATGAAATTGCCCAACCCCACCCAGCGCATGGGTGTATAGATATCCCACTCGTGAAAGACGAGAATGAACGAAAAAACCAGCGGATAGGCCATGAAAAAGGCGAAATGCACCCAATAGGGCAGGGATAATAAATAGCCGGTGCGGTTGTTTTTGGGTTTTTTAGGCATCTTGTCCGATCTTGTGGCTGCTGTCAAATCCGTACCATTTTTGCCGGGGTGTTTCATCGCCGCGTCCTCATTGCAGGATTTGCCGCGACCGTTGCGCGGCGCGGCGCACCGCTTCCTGCGGCGTGCGGCGCCCGAGAACGCAGCACGCTTCAAACTCCTGGGAGATGGCATCGAACACTTCGCGCAGTTCGGGCGCGGCGTCTACGCCCAGCGTTCTCGGCGCCTGTTCCGCAAAGCGCGCCATCTTGGGGTTGTTCTGCAAGTATTCGCCAAACAGTGAATCGCCCAACAAATTCTTGCGAATCGGCAATTGGCTGGCAATGCGCAACAGCGCCAAATCCTGCTGCCGCGAGACCAGGAATTTCACAAATGCCCAGGCATCGCCGGTGTTCCGGCACGTCGTGAAAATCGCGATATTCTTCGGATCGCCATAGGTCGTGACGGGTCCTTCATGGCCATCCGGCAACGGAATCGGCGCGTAATCGAATTCGAAATCCGCTGTTTTGAATTTATCGACATGCGCAATATTCCAGGGCCCCGTGATATGGGTCGCCATCTGTCCCGACAAAAAGGTATCGCCCTGGAAGGTGGCGGTCGGAAACAGGCCGCGTGCGAAACATTCCCGGAAGAAGCCAAAAACAGCAACCGCCGCCTCATTTTCAAAGGTGACCTGGCGGTTTTTAATCAGGGTCTGGCCCCCCGAAGCGGCGAGATAAAAGGTATAAAAATCGAAATAGCGCAGCCACCATTTCACATTGATATCGACATACATCATCCATTGATCTCTCTGCCCGTCCCCGTTCACGTCTCGTGTCAGGGCTTCCCCCATGCTGATGAACTCCGAATAGGTCGCCGGCGGCTGTTTAAATCCGGCTTCCTGGAGCCGTTTGACATTGTATTCCATCATGATGGGATTGGTCTTCCAGGGCATCTGGTAGATATGACCATCATCGTGCCGGAACGCCTCCCTTTGCCCTTCCGGGAGACGCGCGGCAGCCAGTGAATCAAAGTCGCTGAAAGAATCCAGCGCGACCAGGGCGCGCGCGCGCACGAACTGTCCGACGACGCCGGGCCAGATATTCGAACACACATCGGGTGTGGTCTTGCCGACGATGGCAGCCAGCAGCACTTCTTCGGTCGATTGACTCTCCGGGATCGGTTGCACGATCACCGGAATGTGGGGGTGCAAGGCGTTCCATTCGTCAACTGCGCGGGTGGCCAACTCGATCTCCTGGGCATTGGCGGCCGGCCAGTAGATCAAGCCGGCCTTGCGGGCTTTTGTCCTGGAGTCGCTGCCGCCGCAGCCGCTGAGAAGCAGGACAAGGGACAGTCCTGCAAACAGAACTGTTTTCAGGCGGAGATCAGGCATGGTTTTCTGGCTGGGCAATCGCACCAACTCCTTTTGACCCGGTTAGACTTGTTTTCAGGCGGAGACCAGGCAAGGCTACCTGGAATCGTGTTTAACGACGCGCAGGGAAAGGATTTGCTCACCGTGGTATCCTGCGCGTCCAAATCCTGATTTAGCGAATCTCCGCACGATCGAATTGAATGACAATGCGTTCGCTGGGGTGCTTTAATACATGATGCAAGTCAATCTCCCGAATCTCTCCCTTTCGGGTTACGCTCAGACCCGGGCGGCGGCTGTCGACGCGGCTGAGGGGAAGCGGTGAAATCACCTGCAACGCCATTGACTGGCCCACCAGCCCCCTGAGATCGATCTGCAAAGTTTTTTCCCGGTCAAAGTAGTGAACGCGCTCGATCATGCAGGTGGCCGCGGCGAGATAGGGTCTCTCCGGCAGGCCTCTTTCGAGAACGAGCGTGCCGGGCGGCTGCTGCGTGACGATTGCTGAATGGAGCGGTTTGCCGTCGCCGCGCACCTCGCGAAAATAACGCCCCTCTCCCTGGTAGGCGACGCGGACGCGTCTGCCGCCCAGCATGACATCATAACCCGGCGTTTTCCATCCCTGCGGCAAGGCGGGAGAAAAGGAGAGGTTCCATTCATTCTCCCGCAAACCGGCGAGTTGGTAGAGGGCATGAAGAAACCATCCGCCCGCCCAGAGAAAAGTTGGTTTGTCGATTTCGCCATAGCGCGGCGAGGCGGCATCCGAATTGCGATACTCGAAGAAAGCGGGTTGCCCGAATGGGCTGTGACGGATGCCCTCCAGCGTCATATGGTTCTTTAAAGCATCCAGGGCTGAGTCGGCCTCAGCCACCGCCAGCCATCCCAGGGCATACCAGACAATGCCATGCGGCCAGATGCCGCCATTGAGGTAAAGCCCGGGATCCCCTGCTTCGTTGCCATTGAAGTGGTACTGATCGATCAGTTGATGAAAGTCCGCCGGCATCGCGATGCGGATGCCCAGTTGACGATCGAGCAACTGCCCGGCTGCTGTTTTGAGCAAGCGGGTCGATCTCTTTTCATCCAGCACGTTCCAGGCGGCGGCGAGCAGGGAACCGGCGTAGTAGTGATGATCCACGCTGTTGCGATCGAGGCCATTGAGGAGGAATCCGGATTTTTCATCCCACAAGCGCTCGCCAAGATTTTGCTGCATCCGCTGCGCTTGCGACAAATGGGCGGCCAGCGCGCCCTCGTCAAATCCCAAATGCGAACCGATGTAAACGTATTCGCGCAGGGCGCGTATCATGAGCGTGGTGATGTAGGCGCGTGCGCCGTAGAGATGCCCGATATCCCACCAATCGGGGCGATAGGCGTACATCAATTCATCCATGCCCTTGTTTTCCAGCATCATGTTCAGACTTTTGTGCAGCACGGGGGCGAGCAACTGCACCGTGCTGCTGTCGCCGCTGTGGCGCAAATAGGAAGCGGTCAGGATGATGAACCAGAGGTGATTCCAGTTATCAGAGGTGCAGAATTCTGTTTGAAACCCTGAATCGCGCCAGTAGTAGGCATGCGGCAGAATCGAGTCCGCCCTGGTCAAACTGAGGAGATATAATAAATCTTTTTTTACCCGTTCACAATCAAAAAAAACCGCGCCGAGATCGGTCAGCAGGAGATCGTGGGTGAAAAAGAAATTGTATTCCGCTGGACAGGGCATGGGGACGATTTCGCCGTCGAGGTAGTGGCGATTGCCGGCCAATACCGCCCTGGACCAGCGCGCGGTTTGCAGGAGTGCGGAATCGGGCAGGTGAAGATGAAATTTCCCGGTTGCATAAACCAGCGCGGAGCGTTCATAATCGGCCACGTCTTTTTCCCACTCCTGCCCGGCCCTGGCGATGAGCGCATCAGCCTCCTCTTGCCGGCAGGAGCCGATCAGTTGGACGATTTGCCATTCCTCACCCGGTGATAGCTGTTTCTGATAATGAAAAATGATGGCGCTGTCTGAGGCAACCGCTGCGGGTTTTTCGCCGGGGTTGCTGACAAAGACCAGGGCGGAATCCGTTTCGGGTGCATCAAACGCGGCCGTTGCCAGAACGCAGCCGTTTTGCGGATTGAAGCGTTCCTGAAAGGCATGGTCGATTCGCGCCGGATGCTTTGGCGCATAGGTCTGGCAGGTGCGCAGGATGCACTGCAGATCGCTGTCCAGCTCAAACAGGGTCGCTTCTTCATTCCGGTTGGTGAGGGTGAGCTGCAAGACCAGGAGGGGAAGCGTCTGACAAAAGCGGTAGCTGATTTTGCAGCAGTAGCCGGGTTGTTGTTCCCTGAATTCGACGCCATAGGGCGTATAGTGATACGCCCAGGGATTGGCGCCGATCGAATCGATCTGTCCGTTCTGTTTCAGGACGAACTTGAGCGGCCGGGAATCGCCGCGCCGCCAGTAATCCGTGCTGAGATCGATGCTGTTCGCCACCGGATAATAGAAACTGATGCGGGAGGGCAGCGGCCGGCTGTGATGAAATTCCACGCCGGCATAGGGTCCCCCGACTTCCACCTGGCCATAGCGACCTGCGAAACAGACCGGCAAGGTCGGCGCGTTCTCCTTTTCACCGGCATCGGCCATGGTGACTGCCAGGAGCAGCAGCAAAAGCAGCATAATGGGCGTCTCCCTGAAGAGATGATGAATCAAGAGATTGTCAGAAGGCCAGGCTGAAGGAAAACCTCTGGGCATTTTCCAGCCGGCCGAAATCGGCGTACGCATAGTCCAATTGAAAGAGCACATTGCCGATATTTCTGGATGCAAAGCCTGCGCCGAGGCAGAGTCCTTGTTCAGCATCGCGCAGAAAGAGATCGCGATAACCGGCGCGCAGGAAGAGCATTTCCCGGAAGCCATATTCCAGGCCCAGATTCAACGACTCGGTGTTATCGCTGGGGTGGATGGCATCGGCGGCGATGGTCAGGCGGTGCAACGGTGTTTGCAGGGGTTCCATGGCCAGGCCGAACTGAAACGTGAGCGGCAGCGGCCATGCCCCGGTCTGCAAATTGGCCGGTACGCGGTCATTATTGCCAATGATGTTGGGATCGACGTCGTGAAAGACCAGCAGGTCTTTTCCCTCCATGCGCATATCGGTGCCGAAATTGGTCAAGGCCGCGCCGATGCGCAGGCCATGCAGGCCGGTGATGAACAGCGTGCCGAAATCGAGCGCAAAGCCATCCGCGCTTTCATGCCAGATGCGTTGGGTGATGTATTTGACATTGAAGCCGATGGAAAAGCGGTCGGTGAGGTTGCGGGCAAAGGAGAGGGTGAAAGCCATGTCACTCGAGCTGAAGATTTCCCCGGTTCCTTCGGGTTGATCTGTGGTGCGCACCATCATGTCGCCATAATCGAGCGCCGTGAGGGATGCGCCGAGGGTGCCGAAGGCACCCACAGGCAGGGAAAAACCGGCGAAATCGAAACGCAGATCGGCGAGCCATTTGCTGTGCATCAGAATGGCCTGCATGTTCTTGCTGCGGGCAATTCCGGCGGGATTCCAGTAGAGGGCGCTGGCATCGTCCGCGGTGCCCACGAAAGCGCCGCCCATGCCCGTGGCCCGGGCGCCGACGCCGATGGTCAAAAAGGGCGCCGCCGAAACACCCACTTTGGAGACGTCGCCGCCAAAGAGTTGTCCGGCCGCCAGCAAAACCACTACAAAGCTGATTGTTTTATTCATGCGTTAATCCAGGAAAAGGTGCGAACGTCAGGTTATTTGATCACGGCGAACTTGTCGAGATGGGTGCCGATCCCCGGCGCATCGACCTGAAAGAGATAGATGCCATATGCGATATCCATTCCGTCTTTGGAGACCAGGTCCCAACTCGCAGCGCCGTCGTCAATCGTGCTGCTGTGTTCGATGGTGTCGACAAGATATCCGCGCACCGTGTAGATGCGTATGGTGCATTGCGCCGGCAAATGGTTAAAAAAGATGCGCCGTTCTCCCCGGCCGAAGCGGAAAGCATTGCGCGGCTCCCAGCTCGCTGCGGCACAATAGGGATTGGGGACAACGGTGATTTTGCGCAGATCGTTTTTCGCCAGCGCGAGATCCTCTTTTGCACCCTGAATGGTGAAGCGGAACGTTTCGCCGTCGCGAAACGGCTTGGAGGTTTTGACTCGGAACAGGTCTCCAGGCATGGGGCGTTCCGCATTGTTCAGGGCCTTATCGTAAAAGAGAGTCCAGGCGACTTTAAATTGTGATTTCGGAGTGGGCAGCGGTTCGCCCAAACCCTTTCCGATGACGATGGTCAGCGAATCGCCGGGAGAAAACCGGCCGTCGAGATCCTTGTCGCCAAAGAGAAAGTCCATGGGTCTCGCTTCGGTGCTGTTATAGATCATGAAATGGACCGCTATGGCCTTCTGGCCGAACAGGAGCGCCTGCGAGGTGTCGACGATGGTGTCGTAAAAACTCAGTTCGAAATCGGCTGGATAGGGCACAAAGCGCCCGATCAGACTGGGGTTTTTGCCAACCCGGAAATTCCAGTCGTGTTTGCCCTTGATCCATCCTGTTTCGGTTTCAAGTACTTGCGCGGCGGTATCGCCGTGCACATGCAGCACCAAACCTTCCAGTACCGGGGTCGTGCCTTGGCCCCGGATCAGCTGCGCCGACTCGAGCAAGTGGGTCTGGGTGGTGCTGTTGTAGAAATCAAAGGTTGTCTCTGCATTCAAGGCAAAGGCGGAGGTGTCATGAAAAACGACTTCATAGGTCGCGTTGTCGAGGAGGGCATCGGCGTCCAATAATTCCACGGTGATGGCGCCGGTGCCGGGGCCTTCATGCCGGATGGCGCCGGCCAGTTGCGGTGCCTGATAGCCCGCCGCGGGCGCGCGGGGTGTGATCACGGCGCAATTGATATCCACATATTCGACCACGCCGGCCGCGTTGACGCGGATGACGCTGGAGGCTTCGGAAGGCGAGATGCCGGAAACTTCGCCCGTCGAGGTCGTGGCCACCAGACCGCGGTCATAGGGAACCAGCGCATAGTAATAAGTCTGGCCATTCTTCACCTGGGTGTCCACATAATAATGCCGCAACCCGGTGTCCTCGCCGAGGTTGAATTTGATGCCTTCAATATCGATCGGATGCAGTCCTTTGATGCCGTTTTCGAGATCGAATTGGGCGATGAATTTGCGAAAACGTTTTTTGCCATAGGCATCGGTGATGACCTGGGCTTCGGAAAATTCTGCATCGGTGGTACGATAGATGCGATAGCCTTCAAAGTCATGTGCTTGCAGAAACGGATCCCACGATTTTTCCGCCGTGTCATCCCAATAGAGCACCACCTTGCCATCGCCGGGGACGGCTGTCAAACGCGATTTGTCGGGCGGCCGGGCGAATTGATACGTCGCATTATAAATCTGCTGCACGGTTTTTTTGGTTCGCGCCAGCTGGTTCTGATCCTCGCCGAAGAGCAGGGCCATGGAGTAAAACTGGGTATCACCGGCTTTGAGGCCAAAGGGTCCTGAGCTGAAAAACATGCCGAGGTTGGTGTTTTGCACCAGTTTTTCGCGGGGCGGCGGCGCCGACTTGAGGCCGTTCCAGTATGCTTCGTCGTTTTCCATTTTATATTCATGGAGCACAAAGACCTGGAATCCGGTCAAGCCGATCTGATCCGATTCGTCCTTGTCGAGATAATCGAAATTGGGCTCACCCGGTGTGGGGATGCCGTCGCCCTCGCCCTCATCGGCGCCCGGATAATTGTGATCATAGGGACCAAGGCCATCGCCGCCGAGATCATCGCGAAGCGGTTCGCCCTCGTCCCATTGGCCGTTATCATTGAGATCGAGCCAGGGTTCCCAGTTGATGTTTTCGTCGCCGGACCAGTGCGGCCTGAGCGCACGATCCGGATAAAATCTTGTGAAGGCCGGCACGTTATGGACCCCATAGGGGTAGGTGTCGAGGAAAACACCGGGCCCACTGTCGCGCCGTTCGTCGATCAAGCCATCACCATCGTTATCGCGGTTATCGCGAAAGAGGCCCGGACTTTCCAGAAAGGCGAATCCGGCGACGCCGACCGGGGACCAATTTCCGGGGCTGCCATAGCCGTTGCCGTCAAAGGCCCAGGCGATGTCGAGGTCGAGGTCATAACTGCCGGCATCATCGGCTGAATCATCGTGTCCGCCGATGCCCCAATCGATATGGAAGGCGAAATAGGTGCTGTCATACTCCTTTTGGCCCTCGTTGGTGATGAAATAGATGGCAAAGATGCAGTCCTGGGCGAGCACCTGATTCCACTGGAACAATCGCGAAGCGACCTCGATACCCAGGCCGCGGCGGCTGGAATCGGAGGGATCGGGGTAATAGAGAAATTTTTCATCGGGATCGTCATCAAAGACCATATAGGTTTCCAGATCGGCGTTGGTTTTGCCTCTGCCAAAAAAACCATTCCACTGGCCGTCCCAGTCCGCGTTCTGGTCAGGCCAGCTCGAAGGCCAGGTGGTCAGGTCGTTGCTCATTGCCGGAGAATTACGGGTGTTGATTTTTGCATTGGGATTGAAATACCCTGGCAGCGGCGCAAATCCCCAGGGAATTCCTTCGGGAGAAGTGGACATATCTTCCCGGTAGCGCGTCACCACATTGTGATAACGCCGGCCATGGACGTCGACGATGGGCGCCGCCACGATCAAAGCCACGCCATCGACGTAGGTGTGGCCGCTGCCTTTGGGCCACTCTCCGGAGGGCCAGGCCGGCTCATCCCAGTTGGCGATCTCACCATGGTTGGCAAAGACCGTGCGCACGACATTCCCGTCCATGATGCCCCAGCGCGTGTTGATTAGATTGCCGACGTTGGGGTCCGCTTTGCGTTGGGCCAGAGCGGGCTGCAGGCATCCGAGGAGGAGGATACAACAGGTGAATTTAAGGCGGCTCATATCACCACTCTCTTGTTATGTTTTAAAATTGTATTCCGATGCCCCACAAAATCTGCCTCGGTTCGGAGTAAAAATTGGGCCGGTTGAGATAGTCGTTGAGATTATTGACGCCAAAGATCGTTCCGGAAGTCCGTGCGGTCAGCGTATAGTTGGCGCGACCGGTGTCGCTGTAAACATCGAGTTCATTTTTCCGGTCGAGGAGATTGTGGATGCGGATGAAAGCATTGAAATTCAAACCGCTGATGAGAACGTTGCGATACGCAAAAAAGTCGATATTCATATAGGCGGGTTTGCGCTCGCTGTTTTCGACGGCGGTTCGCACATTCTGCTCGGTCGGCGTGTAGGGCAGGCCGCTGCCAAGTCGGCCGATGAGACTGGCCGACCATCTTTTTGCATCTCCGGTGGTCAGGGTCAGGTTGAGACTGTGGGTGCGATCCCAGTTCAACGGCACCAGCTGTTTTTGCGGTTCACGGCCGGCCTCGGCATCGAGAAAAGCGGATGCCGGATCAGACGCATCACCCCGTGCAATCTGATAGGTATAATCCACGGTTGCCCCGAAACCGCCCGTCAATCTCTTTTCAAAGGCCAGGGTCAAGCCTTTGACGCCGCCATAATCGCGATTGATGAAACGGGCGTAGCGGATGCCGGTCGTGGTATGTAAAATCTCCGTGCCGAGGAGGTTGCGGATGTCCTTGAAGTAGGCGGTCACTTCCAGGGAGAGTTCTTCGCCGAGTTGTTGCTGCAGGCCGATTTCGTAAATGGTGGTTTTTTGCGGTTTCAGTTCCGCATTGCCGATGGTGTTCGGCGTTCTCTCCGGGGGCGAGGTGCTGCCATAATTGGAGGTGGCATACAATTCAAAGTCAGGATTGGAAAAGAGATATTCAAAGTTGGGAATCTGGAAGAAATGGCCGTATGAGACGTGAATGGCGCCGCGATCGCTGATCGGATAGGAAAGGCCGAAGCGCGGGCTGAACTGCTGATTCGTTTTCGGTGTGCGCATCTCCGCTGTGGCGGGTTGTGAAAAATCGAGCGGAATGGTTCCGTCGGATTTAAAGAAATCGTAGCGCACGCCGGCATTGACCACCATGTAGGCCAGTTCGATTTTATCCTGTACATACGCTGAAAATTCCAGGGGGTGCAGCAGATACTCATCGTTATTCTGTACCTGCCTGGTCACGGAAGGCACATAGGGCAGCCAGCCGGTGTCGCGGTTGAGGCGGATTTCGAACGAACGCAGCCAGAGACGGTGCTGACGGTATTCCAGGCCCATTTTCAATTGATGTTCGTTGGTCGCTTGAGAAGTGAAATCCAGTTTGCCGATACTGGTGGTTGTGTTGCGCAGAAAATGCCACATCTGCTGGCCGCCGGTGAGAAAGGCATTGCCGCTGGCGATTTTGAGCAGATTGGGATTGACATAGCGGGAATCATACGGATTTTCGTATACGTACTGCTTGTAGTCGGTGTAAAAACGCGCCGCCTTCACGGTGAAGAAATTGCGCTCGTTTAATACCGAGGTCCACGTGAAACTGTTGTTCCAGCCGAGCTGATGGCGCCAGAAATCACCGCCCGGATTGTACCTGAAGGCATGATCATATTCTTTATACTTTTGCCGCTGGACAAGACCCTCATAATCGATCTTGTTGGCATTGGAAAGGCGGTAACCCAGTTTTATCTGACCGGTCCAGCGCCGGCTGGGGCGCATCGCCACATAGGGGGCGGCGTTTTTGAGGCTGTCCGCAAAACGTTCGAAGGCCTGCGGCGAGGCAAACCTGTAACCCCGGCCGTGAGATTCGATGTACCAATCCGTGATGTCGCTGCTCGGGAAGTGCGATGAGTCTGAGGGTTGAAAAACGTCCCGTCCATACAAGGCGCCCTCATTGTCATGGAGGCGTCCCGAAGCGAAAAAAGTGACCCGTTTGCCGGTGAATGGCACCGGGCCGTTCAGGGTACCTTCGAGATTATAGATCGGATTGAAAGCGTCGATGTTCCAGAAAATATCGGAATGCGCGCTGACATAGTCACCGGCATAGGTGGTGAGGGAGCCATGATAGCGGTCGCCGCCCTCCTTGGTCACCACATTGACAATACCGGACATCGCCTGGCCATACTCCGCATTGAAAGTGCCGCTGATGATCTGTATTTCCTGGATGGAGGTATTCTCCACCTGCACGGCGGAATTGCCCGAATAGACATCGTTGGTCGAAATACCATCGATGAGATAAGCCACTTCTCCACTGCGGCCGCCGCGGAAATGGCCATCGACGACACCGGCCTGGAGATTGACGACGTCGTGCATGTTATCCACGGGCAAACGCGCAATGACCTCCGCATTGACCGAAGCGATGGTGGAGGTGAGATCGCGCTCCACCAGAGGTCTGGTGGCTGTGACAACCACGGACTGACCGCTTTCCAGAACCGTCTGCGACAAACTGAAATGGACCGTCGTGGTTTTATCGATCGAAACCTGAATCCGGTCGTAGCGTATCTCCCCATAACCGATGAGTTTGGCGCGCAGGGAAAAGACGCCGGGGGGCACACGCAGGATGATGTATTTGCCATCGAGATCGGTCACCGTGCCCAGCGTGGTGCCTTCGATGATGATATTGGCGCCTGGCAATCCCTCTTTTGTCTGCGCATCCACGACCCTTCCGGCGATTTTTCCGGTAGTGCCCGCCCAAAGCAGGGAATCAAGACAGCATGAAATTGCCAGCAAACAGAAAAGGAATTTTGGTCGCATGGAAGACTCCAAAAAATCCGCCCGCGTTCATGCTCCGGTTCCACTCCAGCCGCGACGCTGAACGCAAACGCATGTTTGATTTAGACTTTTATTCGCACGGTATCAGGTGCGACACCGGCCATGATCCTGGAATCGGTCAAATTAGAACCCTTCTCCCCCGCGACGCGGAGGAGAAGGGATTGTGCATGTGAGAAAATGATCCGGTTACTGCCGCATCAGATGATTTTCTGCGCGGTTATTTGAGCAGCGTCATCTTGCGCGTCATGCGGGCGTCTTTGGTTTTGAGCACATAGAAATAGACGCCGGAGGCGGCCATGCGCTGCGCCTCGTCGCGTCCATCCCACAGGAGCTGATGTTCGCCCGCGCGGAGGCTGGTGGAAACCAGGGTACGAATCTGGTTGCCGAGCAGATCGTAGATCACCAGATCGACTTTGCCATCCGCTGGCAGCGTGAAAGAGATGCGAGTTTCCGGGTTGAAGGGATTGGGATAATTCTGCTCCAGCCGATAGAGCGCCGGTGTCGCGTTGCCGTCCACGCCGGGCACCCTGGTCACGTTGCCTTCGACGACGGCGAAATCATCCCAGTAGACTCTTCCCGTGGCCTGATGCTGCAGGCGCGCGCGAATGGACATGCGGGTTGTGTTTTCAGGAGGCGCGACGGTGAAGACATAGAGCGTCCAGTCCTTGTCTTTCACGCTTTGATCCACGACAAAGAAATCCTCGCCACCGGTTTCCGCCCAGCCGGCTTCGCCGCTATGATAGGTCACGGTGAAGAATACCGCTTTTTCCACGTCAATGGGCAGTGGATTAAGGGTGACATCTTCGGTTTTGACCCATGCCTGGATGGTGTAGAGGCGGTTGGGCTCTATCGGATTGCGGTCGCTGATGGCCACCACTTCCGCGGGATTGGTGGCATCGTCTGAAATAAGCAGCGAATAGTCGCCCGTATGGGCCGCATCGCGGGTGATGGTGACGACGCCTTTACCGGCCACGCCCTCACTCATCTGGTCTTTCCAGAAGAACCATCCTTCCGGAACGCCAAAATTGGCATTATAGAGATCACCGATCCATCCGGAAGCGCCGGGCGCGAGTTTCATAAAGATATCGTCGAGCCACACGGTGCCGGTTGCGTTGGCGCCAAATCCGAATTCGATGCTCATCGAATCCGCATCGACCGGCAGGATGATGGGCGCATCGTTTTTGATTTCCGTCCAGTCCGCGGTGGGCTGATCCTGCGGTACCTCGAGAACCACGGGTTGGCCGAAAATGACCGCCTTGTTTTGGTCATAGAAGGTATAGACCAGATGGATTTTCGCATCCGCGTTGGCGGGAGCGGTGTTGACATTTTCCGTCTTGACCCATCCGCCAACGACCATTTCGATGTTTGGCGGGATACCCGTTGTCGGGTTCCATTGCAGTTTGGCCATGTTGGCCTTGGTCTTCCAGGTTGGGGTCTCGCTGCCGGAACCCTTCTGAATCATCAGGCTGCGTTGCGGTGAGCGGGCGACATCGCTGCTCCAGTTCAGGGTTGAACCGGTTTCATTGATCTTGGTCCAGTAAGCCGGCAAGTCCGCTTCAAACCCCATGCCATTGGCGACCTGGGCGATCGGCATCACCTGAAAATCGTCCCAATAGGTATCGCCGGTGGCCTGATGCTGCATGCGCGCGCGAATGGAGATGCGATAGTCCTCGGGTTCGGTCTTTATCCGGAAGGTATAGAGTGCCCAATCACGATCTGTCGCACTCTGGTTGACGACGAAAAAGTCCGCGCCATGCCGTTCCGCCCACCCCGCGTCATTGGAGTGATAGGTGACGGTGAAAAAGACGGCTTTCTCGACATCTTTTTCCGGATTGGTATTGACGCCTTCGAGCTTGACCCAGGCGGATACCAGATAGTCGGTGTTGGGCTGCACCGGATTGCGGTTGGAGATGGCCACCACTTCGTCGCCGTTTTCCGCCGTGTCAGAGATGCGCAGGGCGTACGAGCCGCTGTGGGCATACTTGTCGGTGATGGTGACGATGCCTTTGCTGTCGCCGATACCTTCCGACATGCCGCCTTTCCAGAAGAACCAGCCTTCGGGAACGCCGAAATTGGCATTGTAGAGATCGCCGAGCCAGCCGCTGGCGCCCGGGGCGAGTTTCATAAAGATATCATCCAGCCAGGCGGTACCCGTTGCGTTGGCGCCAAAACCAAAGCTGATGACCAGGGAGTCGGCATCGACGGGGAGGATGACCGGGACATCGTTTTTAATTTCAATCCAGTCGGTTGAGGCCGCGCTTTGCGGCACCTTGATGACGACGGGATTGCCAAAGATCATGTTTTTGTTGACATCGAAAAAGGAAAAGGCCAGATGGATCTCTTCGTCGGCTTTGCCGGGATTGACATTGACGTTTTCCGTCTTCACCCAGCCGCCGATCACTATTTCGATATTGGCCGGGGTGCCGGTGGTGGGATTCCATTGCAGCTTGGCCATGTTGTCGGAGATCCACAGCGGGTCCGCCGTGCCGCCGGTTTTCCTGATTTTCAGCGAGCGTTCCGCCGAGCGCCAGGCATCCGCGGCCCATTCCACGGTGGCATCCCCGTGGGCATAGCCGGACCAGTTGGCGGGCCGCAGGGATTCATCGAAATTCAGGTTGGCTTTGGCGATCTCCAGGGGATAGATGCGAAAATCATCCCAATAGGTATTGCCCGTGGCCTGGTGCTGCAGGCGCGCACGCACCGATATGCGGGTGGCATTGTCAGGGACTTTAAAGGAGAAGGAGTAGAGTCTCCAGTCGTGATCGGCTTTGGATTGGTCGACGACAAAAAAGTCTTCACCGGCCGTCTCCGCCCATCCTTCGGCACCGGTGTGGTAGGTGATGGTGAAGAAAATCGCCTGCTCGACATCGCGCTTGGGATTGACCGTGGTATTTTCGAGTTTGACCCAGGCGGAAAATCCATAGGAGCGTCCCGCTTCAACCGGATTGCGGTCGGAAATGGCCACTACTTCGGCGGGGTTTTCCGGGGTATCAGAAATCAGCAGCGAATGGCTGCCGCGGTGGGCATGGGCATCGGTGATGCTGACCACCCCTTTGCCTTGGAGGCCGTCGCTCATGCCGTCCTTCCAGAAGAACCAACCGGCCGGCACGCCAAAATTGGCGTTGTAGAGATCGCCGAGCCAGCCGCTGGCGCCGGGCGCCGG
>DCUM01000082.1:31388-33351 GCA_002327255.1 bacterium UBA2214
GGGACCGCGTTCTTGATTTCGGTCCAATCGCTGGAGGCCTGGTTCTGGGGGACGTTGATTACGATGGGTTGGTTAAAGATCAGATTATTTGCATTGTCGAAGAAGCTGAACGAGAGGGTGATTTCCGCCGCCGCGGAGGCGGGTGAGACATTGACATTTTCGGTTTTGACCCAGCCGCCAATGACCATTTCGATGTTGGCGGGAATGCCGGTGGGGCTATTCCATTGCAGCCTGGCCATATTGGCAGAAGTCCATGCCGGAGCGTCAGCGCCGCCACTTTCGGAGATTTTTAAAGAGCGCAGGGGAGAGCGGTATTGATCGGACGCCCAGACCACCTCCGCGTCATTGGCATCGACTTTATGCCAGTAGGCAGGCGCATCAGCGTCTTCAAAGCCGCCATTGTTGATGGTGTTGATTTGGGCATTGGCCGGCTGAATGCCCGCGCCAACGCTGAAAACCAGTAACCAGAGAAATAAAATTTTCGCTAATTTCATGACAACTCCTCCAGGATGGGTTAAGGTAAAGGTTGGAAAGACGAGCGGAAACAAGCAAGACGAGCTAACAACAACCTCGGGTCCTGAGAAGAGAGCGGAGACATCTTCGCCATTAGCCTGAATCCGTAATTCAATGCAAAAACGGACGGGCGAGTCACCTCCTTTCATGATCCAGTTTACAGGTACATGTTGGAAATAAATTTTATGTCGATTCCCGGCAGATGAGACTGACCGGCACAACGATTTTGGTGCCCTTGCTGGCGGTGCCATTGATGATGTCGGCGAGAAGCCGGACGGCCAGGGCCCCCATCTCTTCTTTGGGCACGTGCAGCGTGGTCAGTGTGGGACGGGCTGTGATGGCGGTCTCGACATCATCAAAACCGGTGATGGCGATATCCCCGGGGATGCGCCGTTTGTGATCACGACAAGCGCGCAGAATGCCGCTGGCGATGGCATCGTTTGCGGCGACAAAGGCGGTCACCTTGAGTTTGTCGTTCAGGATACGCTGGGCGGCGTCATAACCTTCCCGGGCGCCACTGAGGAGCGCCTCGCAAAAAATATTGGTTGTATCCGCGACGAGGCCATGTTCCGTGAGCACGCCGCGAAAAGCTTCACAGCGTTCGCGCATGCCGGGATGTTGCATATCGCCACCGACAAAGGCGAGGTCGCGGTGCCCCTTTTCCAGCAGATGCAACACCGCCTGGCGAATGCCTTCCGCGTTGTCGATTAAAATGGCGGAAGAACTGCCTGATGGCGGCAGATAATCAATGAACACACAGGGCAGATGACGGTCCTTGATGTAATCGATGAGTTTCAGGGGTACCGTGCCGGCGAGGAGAATGCCGTCGACATTTTTTTCCAGCAGGAACCGGGGTATATTGCGCTCTGAGAATTGCTGGTCCACGGTGGTCAGGAGCACATATAAATCGTGAGAGCGGGATTCGAACTCGGTGCCGAGAAAAATTTTGGTATAAAAAGGTTCTGCTTTGGAAAAGTGATCGATGCTGAGGATGAAGCCGAGGTTGCCGCTGCGTCTGGTGACGAGGCCGCGGGCGGAGCGTTGCGGGTGGTAGTGTAATTTTTCGATGGCGTCGAGGACTTTGCGTTCGGTTTCGCGGCTGACGGGGCCCTTGCGATTAAGAACCAGGGAGACCGTGGAAACAGCAACACCGGCGGTGTGGGCGACATCCCGGATGGTGGTATTCATCGAAACGCTCTATATTATTTAATATATTAAATACAATTACATAGATAATCTTTTGGCCTCATTTTGATATAAATTGTCGAAACGTTTCGACACTAATAAGATACTCCATTTTTGTACCCAAGTCAAGTGAAAAGTGAAAATATGTCAAAAAAGGAATCCGGGCGTTCACTGTTTCGGGGATGTTTGTACGCCAGGTGGGGAGACGCTATTGTGTGGAGGGTCCTGGGCCGGGGTGGCGCTTGCCTGATGGTGGCGCCGTTTG
>DCUM01000082.1:33417-36318 GCA_002327255.1 bacterium UBA2214
GGTGGCGCCGTTTGCCGCGTCGCTTACCGGGGTGGTGCCCCTGCCCAGGGCGATAAAAAAAAAGGCGGTGAGATTTATCTCACCGCCTTTTTATGCCTTGCGGCTAATTTTTTACTGGGCCTTGCCGAGGATTTTATAAACGCCGGTGCCACACTTGGCGCACACGCCTTTGAGTGCTGCGCGGCCATTCTTCATGGTCACTTTGGTGCCGTTTTTTACTTCGACCTTGGCCTTGCATTTGACACAATATGCGGTATCTGCCACGTTTTTATCCTCCCGTTTAAATTCTTTCCCATGTTACCAACCGTTGATTTAAGGTAATGCATTCGGGCACCAAAGTCAATTAAAAGTTATGCAAATGGAAAAAATGATGCCGGGCCGACGATCATACCATTTAATCGCTATCGTCAATAAAAACAGCCAACAAGGATTTTTTGCGCCTGCTGAACCAGGAATGCGCGAAGGGAAAGGCAAGCGCCGCAGCGAAAATTCCCGCCAAATCGGCCGCAGCGTCCCAGATATCACAGAAACGGCCCGGAATGCAGGTTTGATGGAGTTCATCCAGGAGCGCGAACGGCGCCCCGAACAGCAACATTTTGAACAAGGCGCTCTTGGTGTTGCGCACCTCGCCGCGCCTCCAGGCGCGTATCAGCAGCAGGCCGAATATAAAGTAAACGAAAAAGTGAACCATTTTATCTTCCAGCCTGAACACCAGGGGGGGCGGCTTCAGGTTGGGCAGAGAGGTGAGGGTCAGTATGACAAGGCCCCAGATGACGGCGGGCGCGAACCAGTAGAGATTATTCCGTTTCATGTTCCGTGCCGGTTTGTGTTTTCTGTATGGCGTCCGGCAGATGATCGATGAGGTCGCCGGCGGTGAGACTCATCTCTCCTTTGATTTGTCTGGCGCAGTCTCCTGCGCGTCCGTGCAGAAAGACGCCGCACAGGGCGGCATCCAGTGCGCGCAATCCCTGGCACAGCAAGGCGGCGATGAGACCGGTGAGGACATCGCCGCTGCCGGCGGTGGCCATGCCGGCATTGCCGCTGCTGTTGATATAGAGCTGGCCGTCGGGCGCGGCGACCAGGGTGGGCCCGCCCTTGAGGAGCACCACCTTGCCCAGTTTGCGGGCGGTTTCGGACGCCGCCTCGAAGCGTCGCTGCGCGATCTCCGCCGCGGTGGTTTTGAGGAGACGCGCCAGTTCGCCCGGATGCGGCGTGAGCACCATCTCGCCGGCATAGGCAGCGATCAAATCGAGATGATCGGCACAGACATTCAGCCCGTCGGCGTCGAGCACGAGCGGCCGGTCATGCTCGCGCAGGATGCGATGCACCAGGCCGGCCGTCGCCGGGTGCGTTCCGAGACCCGGACCGAGCGCCAGCGCATCCTGTTTACGCAGCGCTTCGCGCCAGGTATGATAATCCGCTTCCAGCAGATAGCCGCTGCCGCTGTCCTCGAAGGGCCAGGTGATGATCTCGGTGAGTTTGGCGGCGAGAAGCGCCTGCAGACTCGACGGCACGGCCAGGTAGACCAGGCCGCTGCCGCCGCGCAGGGCGGCCTGCGCGGTGAGGGCGGCTGCCCCGGTGAAGCCTCTGGATCCCGCCAGAATGGCCAGGGTGCCGACGCTGTTCTTGTGGGCATCGCCACACCGTCGCGGCAGCCGCTTCCGGATCGCCCCCGCCGTTATCTGCCAGTTCCGCGGTGGATTCTGTTTGAGCACTTCCGCGGGCATGCCGATATCGACGCGCCGCACCGATCCGGCGCATTCCCGGGCGGGTGAAAAAAGCAGGCCCCGTTTGAGCAAGGCCATGGTGGCGGTGACCCGGGCGTTGATGGCTTCCGCCGCGACGGCGCCGCTGTCGGCATCGATCCCCGTGGGGATATCCACGGCGAGGAGGGGGACGCCGAGCTGGTTGAGAAAGGGGATGGCCGCGGCGATGAGACCGCGGGGGGCGCCCTGAACGCCCGTACCCAGCATGGCGTCGATGATGAGATCGGGCCGGGGCGACAGCGTCTGCGGCAGAGTGGTGAGGAAGCGCAGCGCGCCCCCCATGTGTTGCCAGATCTGCAGATGGGTGGCGGCGTCGCCGCTGATTTTGTCGCGCTCCGCCAGGACCCATACCTCGACGCGGGCGCCCGCATTGTGAAGATGCCGCGCAACCACATATCCGTCGCCGCCATTATTGCCCGGCCCGCAGACGATCAATACCGTTTTATCTACGGCCACGCCCAGCATCTCCACGGCGATTGCGGCGGTGCCGCGGCCGGCATTCTCCATCAAGACCACCCCCGGAATGCCCATCCCGGTGATGGCGGCGCGGTCGTAGCCGGCCATCTCCCGCGCAGTGACCACTGCTCGCATGCGCTTCTCCCTCTATTCGATCACCACCACCGCCACGGCCGAGAGGCGGCTGTGGCTGAGGGTGACTGAGATTTTATGATCCCTGAAATGGGCGGCCAGCCCGCCCTGCAATTTGATTTCCGGCTTGCCATGGATGCTGTTTTCGATGCGCACATCCTGCCAGGTGAAATGGCGAAAGGCCGCCTCATCCAGGCATTTGATGAACGCCTCCTTGGCCGCAAAGCGTACCGCCATGGAATCGAGGCCCGCGGCCTTGCGGCGGCAATAGGCGAGTTCTTCGGGGGTCAAAATGCGCCGCAGGAAATGATCGCCCCAGCGCTCGACGGCGCGGCCGAAGCGATCCAGATCTACAATGTCGATGCCAATGGCTTTTATCATCTCTTCTCCGCAAGGCGCAGGCTGAAACCCGATGCGAACGATTCATCCCCGGGCGAGACAGGAAGCGCGCAGAAAAAATAGCATAAACAGCTTCCATCATCGCCGGTGGTTTCGGAATCAAAAAGGGGATCATGACCTGTTTTTGACAGCGGATCAATCAACCCGG
>DCUM01000082.1:36387-48394 GCA_002327255.1 bacterium UBA2214
ACGCAGAAAGCGCACAACTTATTTATGAGGCCATTCAGGGGGATCAGAAAGCGTACGCCGAAATCGTCCGTCGCTACCGGGCGCAGATTTTTAATCTCATTCTGCGCATGGTCAAGCGCCGGGATGAAGCCGAAGATCTGACCCAGGAGACGTTTATCAAGGCGTTCAACGCGCTGCCCTCCTTCAATGCCGAATACGCGTTCTCCACGTGGCTCTACAAAATCGCCGTGAACAACTGCATCGATCATTTCCGCAAGAAGCGTCTCAAGACCTTTCCGCTCGACAATCCCATCATGGCCAAAGACGGCGAGCTGCAGCGCGAATTCCCGGATCAGGACGCCGGACCCGATGCCGGTTTACTGGAAAAGGAACGCAGCTCCTGCATCCAGGATGCGATCGATTCGCTGCCGGCAAAATATCGCGAAGCGATCCTGATGCGGCACGCCAGCGAAAAATCGTATGAAGAGATCGCGCTCGAACTGGACATTCCCATCGGAACGGTCAAAGTGCGTATTTTCCGCGCCCGGGAGATGCTCAAAAAAAAGTTGCGCGATCAGCGCCGTTCCCTCTACCTCTCCTGACCTGGATGATTTGCACATCCGGACATTAATGCGTCTATTGTATTAATTGTTATCTGTTTGCGGGAGCCACGTCCTGGCGGCGATTTTCGGCGGCCGCCTCCTGCCATCAAATTTCATTTTCATGAAGTGATCAGGCTGGAAAGCCCCGCTCAGCGGGGCCTTTTGTTTTTTCAGGGCGTCGTTCGCTGCAGAAAGGCGTGCAACGCGTGCGCGCACGATGGGCGGTGCACAACGCGGTAGGACGGGTTGTAGGCATCCCGGTAGGCCTGTGAGTGATGGCAGGCGTCATAACCCCGGGCCGCCATGGCGCGATCCCAGGCCTGATAGTCCGCGAGTGCGCGCCAGCCGGGCAGGGCCTGCCAGATTTTCATAAAGTTCTCTTTGGGCGGCTTCGGGATTTGCGCCGATCCGGCAAAGGCGTCCCAAACCAGGTGCAGCGGGCATCCCAGCGCCTTGAGTGGGCGCAGATGGAGTCTGAGCAGGGCCCCCTGCGGTGCGATCACATCGGATGGCGGCATGGGGACGACGGGCCCTGACAGGGAAGCCCACTCCGCTTCCAGGCGTTGCCGGGCTTTTTCCACATCGCCGAGCAGATGCTCTGCGCCGAGGGTGCCCTGAAAGATCAGTTTATACCAATCCTGGGCGGTGGCGTGCGGATAGGTCATCGCATGGTGTTCGATGACGTCGTTCCAGCCGGTGAAAGCGTGCTCACAGGCATTCATAGAGTTTGCGGCAGACATAGTCATAGAGCAGAATTCCGTGTGCGGTCAGGGCGAGGTGGCCGGCCGCGCAGGTCAGCAGCCGGCCCGATGGCGCGTCTTGAAAGGGAGGCGCCTGTTGCTCACAGCCCCCCAGGCTCTCCAGGGCTGCGGAAAAAAGGGCGCGCGGCGTTTCTGCAAAGGTGCGTTCCCAGGCTGCCAGGTCGATTCCGCGGCGGCGGCGCAATCCCAGCAGAATCGCTTCGGCGCGCAGCTGATCCCGCGAGAGTATCTCCTCGCCGCCCGCCGCTTTTTCTCCGTTTTCAAGGGCGCGACAGTAGGTCTGCACGTCGCGCACATTCCACCACCGTCTTCCCTCCGCAAAAGAATGCGCGGCGGGCCCCAGGCCGAGGTAGGGGCCTCCCGCCCAATAGTGTTGATTGTGCCGGGCTTCGCGGCCCGGCCTGGCGAAATTGGAGATTTCATACTGCGTATACCCTGCGGCTTCGAGCATCTCTTTCCCCAACAGGTACATCTCCCGCTGCACTTCCTCGTCGCAGGATACCCGGGCGCCTCTGGTGAGGCCGTCGTGCAGGGGCGTTCCCTTTTCAATGGTCAGCCCATACATGGAGATATGTTCCGGTGCCAGGTCGATGGCTTGCAGGAGGGAATGCTTCCACTCCGCCACGGTTTGCCGCGGCAGCGCAAAGATGAGATCCAGGCTGATATTGTCAAAACCGGCCCGGCGTGCGGCGGAAAAGCTGCGCCTGACATCCGCCGTGTTGTGGATGCGGGTGAGGAATTCGAGCTCATGATCGATGAATGATTGCACGCCGAGGGAGAGCCGGTTGATGCCGGCGCGGCGGTAGGCCGCCAGGTGTGCGTCGTCGAGCGCGCCGGGATTGGCTTCGAGGGTTATTTCCGCATCCGCAGGGACGGTGCCATGCTGATGAATTCTATCCAGGACACGCTGCACTTGACGGGGTGTGAGCAGGGAGGGCGTGCCCCCGCCCCAATAGAGGCTTGAAATGGCGAACCCTCCCGAAGGAGGGTTCAGACAGAAGGATTCCCATTCCTGCATCACGGCGTTGAGGTAGCGCGGGATATCGGCCAGGTGGGTGGTGGAATAAAAATCGCAATAGATGCACTTGTGGCGGCAAAAGGGCACATGGATATAGAGACCGTAGGCGCTGTTCATGACTCAGCGGATGATGCTGAAGATGCGCGACCAGCGCACCTTGGTTAAGAGACTCCACAGGGGCTCATTTTTGTCCCACGACCAGTAAATGACCAGCGCCTGGCCGCGGATATTCTCCATGGGCATGAATCCCCAGTAACGGCTGTCCTGGCTGTTATCGCGATTGTCCCCCATCATGAAGAGGTGATCGGGCGGGACGACGATCGCGGCAAAACTCGAATTGAAGCCGTCATAGCGGCGGATGATATAGTCCTTGCCGTTATCGATCAGCACGCGGTAATAATTGACATAGCGGCCCTCCGAATCATCGAAGAGGCGTTGCTGGAAGTGGATTTGGCCTTCCGGTTTGTTGTTGACATAGACAACCCCCTGGCGCATTTCCAGGGTGTCGCCGGGCACGCCGATGCAGCGTTTGATATAATCCAGTTTATCATCGAGGGGATATTTGAAGACGATGATGTCGCCGCGCTGCGGGCCACGCAAACCCGGGAACTGCAGCGCGGGCAGTTTGACATCCGTGAAGGGGATTCTGTCGGGTGTGGCGGCGCCATAGATGAATTTATTGACCAGCAAAAAGTCGCCCACCAGCAGGGTGTCTTTCATGGAGCCTGTCGGTATGCGAAAAGCCTGAATGACCAGCGCTCTGAGGATGAGGGCGGCGAGAAGCGCCACGGCAAACGCTTCGAAATATTCACGAAAAACATTCTTTCCTTTTCCACTCATGGATAATCCTTTCGGTGCTGCAGAGAGATGATACGGCTGTGTATTAATACTGCCACTCAATTTTATCTAACTTCTTTTCCGATATAACAGTTCCCAGCCCGAGCAGCAAAAGGGCGAGAAGTGCACTGATGAACACGCCGGCGTCCAGCGAGGCAAAGACCAGACCACTCAGGGCCATGATGCCGCCGAGCAGGGCCATATAGGCGAGAATGACCAGGGTCATGGTGAGATTGCCGCCCGAGGAGAGCATGCGCTTGGGGTGATCCCAGAGAAAATTGGGGAACACGGAACCAAAAAGACCGCCCAGGGCGGTTGTCCCCACATCGGCGACGATCAGGAAGAGGATGATTCTCGCAATGACCTGCAGCGGCGTTGCATGGATGATGGCGTTGATCGTCACCGCAGCCAGTCCGCTGCCCAGGGTGAGGAGAAAACTGACGCTGACTTTGGCGAGCCAAACCGTGCGCAGCCGGATCGGCGCCAGCTTGCACAGTCCAAAGGCCTTCCTCTCCATGGGGATGAAACGGGCCGCCATGCTGCCGCCGATGAGAATGCTGAAGACGAACAGAAACAGAAACGGCAAATACTGCGCAAACGTGCCGGTGACCTCGTCGGAAGTCTGCCGGTTGAAGAGCGGGATCAACACCATCATCAGGGTGAACAGCAAGAGCTGCGTCAACTGTTGTGAATCCCGGATCATGAGCTTGAAATCGCGTTGCACGAAGGCCCAATAAATAGACGTATTACCGTAGGATTGGTTTCGGGCGCCGTTGTTGATTTTGCGCCGTGCGCGTGTATCCACGCCGCTGAAGACATCTCTGGCCAGGGCGCGCTGCATGAGCGCGCGGGTCAGGCCATTCAGGAGCGCCGCGCCCGCGGCCAGCAGGCCAAAGTAGAAGAGGGCGGAGGTGAACCTGTTTTGCGCCACGGCAAAGACGCTGTTGGTGAACCAATCCGATGGAAACCAGAGGGAGATGCGGCTGCTCAGTGTCAGATAGTGGGTGAAGGCATCGGATGAATTTTCACCGAGATGGGGCGTGATGCGCTCCGGGCGTATCAGCTGAAATCCCGCCCAGATGGCGATGGAGACGATGCTGAGGAGGACGGCTGCCAGACTTTTGGCGCGCCGCGCCGGCATGATGGAAACCAGTCCGAACGCCAGGAGGGCGCTGATGCCCGTGGGGATGGCGAGAAAAACCATACTGGCCAGCGGCAGAAACAAATAGAACCATAAAGAGGCGTGCGTGACGACGCCGCCGGCGATGAGGACGGGCAGCGCCATGCCAAAGAAGAGGGCCGAATTGCCGAGGGTGGCCTCAAAAAATTTGAAGCGAAAAACCGTACGGAGGGGGATGGGGGTGCTCAGCAGCAGCGGCAGGTCTTTGGAGAGAAAAAAGATGTGCAGCACCAGGGTCATGCCGCTGAAGAGCAGCATCAGAAACAGGCCCAGCATCACGCCGCGCATCATGCCATAGACGGCAACCGCGCCGAACTGCGGCAGCTTGACCATGACCAGCAAAAAAGGTATCATGTTGGCGAGCACAACGATGGGCAGGGCGACCAGTCCGATATAACTGAGCAGGCGGCGACGGCTCTTTTTGCCGCCACGGCGGATGCTGTTCACAAACGAACGCCAGCGGGTATTCAGCAGTTGGGCGAGCACGCGCCTACTCGCCCCCCAGATAGCGGGTGACATCCTGCTCGCTGTTCGAACCGGTCAGCTGCAGAAAGATATCTTCCAGGGAGGCTTGATCCGCGGCGGTCTTTTCCCGCAATTCGGCCATCGTTCCCAGGGCGATGAGTTCGCCCTGATGGATGATGCCGACGCGGTCGCACATGCGTTCAGCCACTTCGAGGATATGGGTGGACATGAAGATGGTCGTGCCGCGGTCGACGAGGCCGCGCAGCAGATCCTTGAGATTTCTGGCGGCTTTGGGATCCAGGCCTACGGTGGGTTCGTCGAGAAAGAGCACACGGGGTTCATGAACCAGGGCGCCGGAGAGCGCGACTTTCTGTTTCATGCCGTGCGAAAACTCCTCGATCAACTCGTCGGCACGATCGGCGATCTCGAAGAGTTCGAAGAGCTGCTCGGTGCGCCGCGCCGCGTCCTGATCGGGTACTTGATAGAGCCGTGCCATGAATCGGACAAATTCGCGCGGGGTCAGCTTTTCATAGAGAACCGGTTCCTCCTGAACGAGTCCGAACTGGTGTTTGAAGGCGAGCGGATTCTTCGCCAGATCGATGCCGTCGATGCAGACGCGGCCCTGATCGGGTTGCAGCAACCCGGTCATCAATTTTATGGAGGTGGTTTTTCCGGCGCCGTTGGGGCCGAGAAAAATGAACAACTCGTTTTCAATGTGAAGCGATAAATTGGCAACCGCGACCCGGTTGCCAAACGATTTGCTTAACTGTTCTGCCTGCAGCATGCTCTGTCTCTGATCGGTTCAAGCCTTGAGGATGGCCAGAAACGCTTCCTGCGGCACTTCGACCCGCCCCAGTTGCTTCATGCGTTTCTTGCCCTCTTTTTGTTTTTCCAGTAATTTGCGTTTGCGGGTGATATCGCCGCCGTAACATTTGGCGGTGACATTCTTGCGCAGCGGGCGCACCGTCTCGCGGGCGATGATTTTACTGCCGATGGCCGCCTGAATGGCCACCTCGAATTGCTGGCGCGGGATCAGGTCGCTCAGTTTTTCGCAAACGCGGCGCCCCCATTCGTACGCCTTGTCGCGATGCACAATGGTCGACAAGGCGTCCACCGCCTCGCCGTTGAGAAGCATATCCAGTTTCACCACCGGTCCCTCGCGGAAACCGGTGAACTCGTAATCGAAGGACGCATAACCCCGCGTCACCGATTTGAGTTTGTCGTAAAAATCGAAAATCACCTCGGCCAGCGGAAATTCATAATGTAAACTGACGCGGTATTTATCGACATATTCGGTGTTGATATAATTGCCGCGGCGTTCGCGCGAAATGGTCATGATCGCGCCGATATACTCGGAAGGCGTGACGATGCTGGCCTTGATGTAGGGCTCTTCGACATGATCGATGTCGTTGGGGGCCGGCAGGTTGGCCGGATTGTCCATGACCAGCATCTCCCCTCTGGTGGTGAAGACGTGATATTCGACGTTGGGAACGGTGGTCACCAGATCGAGATCGTACTCGCGTTCGAGACGTTCCTGGACGATCTCCATGTGCAGCAGGCCGAGAAAGCCGCAGCGGAAGCCAAAGCCCAATGCCATGGAGGTTTCCGGTTCATACCACAACGCCGAATCGTTGAGCTTGAGTTTTTCCAGAGCCGCGCGCAATTCTTCATAGTTCTCCGCGATGGCGGGGAAGAGACCGCTGAATACCATGGGCAGGACGTCGCGGTAGCCGGGCAGGGGTTCCAGCGCGGGCTGCTCCGCCGAGGTGATGGTGTCGCCCACCTTGGTATCCCGCACTTCCTTGGCGCCGGCGATGACATAGCCGACCTCGCCCGCTTCGAGACGCTCTTTCTTGATCTGCTTCATGCGCAGGATGCCGACTTCCTGCACTTCAAAGACCTTGCCGGTCGAGAAGAATTTGATGCGCTCGCCGGCACGAATGCTGCCTTCGACGATGCGGACATGGGCCACCGCGCCGCGATAGGCATTAAAGACCGAATCGAATATCAACGCCCGGGTGGGCAGGTGGGTGTCGCCGGCCGGCGGCAGGATGCGATCCACAACCGCTTCCAGGATCTCGGTGATGCCAATGCCCGCCTTGGCGCTGGCGAGCAGAATCTCTTCTTCCCTGCAGCCAAAGAGATCGATGATCTGATGCTTGACGTTGTCGATGTCGATATTGGGCAGGTCGATTTTATTGATGACCGGGATGATTTCGAGATTGTTCTCGATGGCCAGGTAGAGGTTGCTGACAGTCTGGGCCTCGACACCCTGCGTGGCATCGACCACCAGGATGGCGCCCTCGCAGGCCGCAAGACTGCGCGACACCTCATAGGTGAAATCCACATGCCCCGGCGTATCGATGAGGTTGAGGATATAGGTTTCGCCATTGGGCCGTTTGTACTCCATACAGATGGGGTGCATCTTGATGGTGATGCCGCGTTCGCGCTCCAGATCCATACTGTCGAGGACCTGTTCCTTCATCTCATATTTGGACAGGGTGCCCGTCGCTTCCAGCAGCCGATCCGCCAGGGTGGATTTGCCATGATCGATATGCGCAACGATACAAAAATTTCGGATATTTGTTTTGGCCATAGGCTTTCGATTCTATAGACGACTCATAGTAACTTGTAAGATAATGAAAATATGAAAATAAATCAATAGAAAAGCTTGCGCCTGGTGACGGCCATCGCCGGCTTTCTTAACCGTTGACATCGGTGCGCGGATTTGATATATTTAGGCATCCTTTACAATGCGGAGGCTCCCCCATGAAAATAGCCATGGTCTGTTACCCCACGCACGGCGGCAGCGGCGTCGTCGCCACCGAACTCGGCACCGCCCTGGCGCAGCACGGGCATGATGTCCATTTCATCAGTTACAGTGCACCCTTCCGGCTGCGGGGATTCCATGAGCACGTTTTTTACCACGAGGTGGATGTTTCCGCCTATCCCCTCTTCAAGTATCCGCCCTATGATCTCAGCCTGGCCGCCAAAATCATGGAAGTGGCCAACGAATACACGCTGGACATCGTGCATGCGCACTATGCCATACCGCACGCCATCAGCGCCTATCTGGCCAAACAGATGATGCGCGGTGGTGGTCCGAAAATCGTCACCACCCTGCACGGCACCGACATCACCCTGGTGGGCAAGGATGTCTCCTTCAAGGCCGCGGTCAAATTCGGCATCGAAGAATCCGACGGCGTCACCGCGGTCTCCCGCTATCTGGCGGAGCGCACGACGGCGGAATTTGCCATTAAACGCGATATTCGCGTGGTCTATAATTTCGTCGATGTCGAGCGATTTTCTCCGAAAGCGCCGCGCTGCATTCGCGAACATTTTGCGCCCAGGGGGGAACGCATTCTCATGCACGCCTCCAATTTTCGCGGCGTGAAACGCCTCTCCGATACGGTGGAAATCCTTGCGCGCGTTCGGGAAAAAATGCCGGCGCGGCTGCTGCTGGTCGGCGAGGGCCCCGATCGCCAGGCCTCCCACGAACTGGCCAGGAAACTCGGGGTTCATGACGACGTCGTCTATCTCGGCACGCAGGACAGCATCGAGAACCTGCTCGGCTGCGCCGATCTCTTTTTATTGCCGAGCAGCGAGGAGAGCTTTGGTCTGGCGGCGCTGGAGGCGATGAGCTGCGGCACGCCGGTGATCGCCACCACCATCGGCGGCCTGCCCGAAGTCATCACCCATGGCGAGGACGGCTGTCTCTTTGCCGTCGGGGACGTGGAGGGCATGGCGTCCGCCGCCCTGAACATCCTCCAGGACGAGGAAAAACTGGCCGCGATGCGGCTGGCGGCGCGGCACAAGGCGGAAACCCGTTTCCGCCAGGAACAGATTGTGCCGCAGTATGAAAAGTTCTACCAGGAGGTATTGGGCGGGTAGGATAGAGATAACTCGATTCTGGATGCTGGATGGCTGACGTGATGGAACAGGCCGCCGCGCCGTCTTTCTGTGACCGGCACGATCCTCAGATTTCTGAGGGGGAGGTTGGAAAAATCCGGGGTTTGATGGTGTTGCGGATATTCTTTTTCCGCCCGCCCCTCTCTTTTTGCGGGCAGCGGTTATTCCTATCAGCCAAGACAAAGGAAAACAAGCGTGGTTTTTGCCGGGTGTCCCTTGCGCCCCGGCGCGAGCAGGTTATAAAAGTTGTTACAAAAACAGGTTATGGCATGCATCTTGTAGGATACTTTTTGTGATTCGTCGCCGTTTGACAGGCGCCATGCTGGCGCCGCTTTTGCTGGTGCTGCTGACAGGCGGAATCTATCTGCACGATCGTCTGGCCGAGACCCTGGAAACGGAGTTGAGCAGCAAGCTGGAAGCGCTGGCCGCGGCCATTGCCCAGGACATGGACGCGGGATTGATCGCGCAGTTGAATCCCGGCGATGAAGAGACCCGTATCTATAAAAACCTGCGCAACCGGCTGCAGAATCTGGCGCAAGTCACCGATCTGCAGCGCATCATGCTCCTGAGCGGCAGTGGCCGGGTTTGGCTCGACAGTGCCGGGGAATCCCCGGTCTTGTCTCTGTATGTGCGCTTCGGATCTGATCGCCGCGAGATCGATCAGGCGCTGCAGGGCCGCACCGCCGGTTCGACCCTGTTCCGCGGCTCGGATGGCAGACTCTACAAATCGGCCTATGCACCGCTGCAGCAAGGCGGCGTCATCCATGGCGTGGTGATGGTCGAAGGCAGCGCGCAATCCCTGCAGCTGCTGCACCGGATGCAGCGGACGCTGCTGCAGATCGGCCTCTTCGCGGTGCTGGGCGCTGTGGCCATGGCCTGGCTCCTGGCCGCCCATTTGACCCGTCCGATCGCGCAATTGCGCGCCGCCGCCGTGAAAATCGGCGCCGGCAATCTCCAGGACCCGGTACCCATCCAGGGCCGCGACGAAGTGGCCTTCCTCGGCCGCACCATG
Source organism: bacterium UBA2214 (assembly GCA_002327255.1). Classification (GTDB taxonomy): domain Bacteria; phylum Zhuqueibacterota; class Zhuqueibacteria; order Residuimicrobiales; family Residuimicrobiaceae; genus UBA2214. The sequence goes on from DCUM01000082.1 coordinate 46,151, forward strand.
GATGAGATGCGCCAGGCGGTGTTGACCCGCATCGAACAGCAGAAAGCCATGCTGGCCGGCGTGGCCCACGAGATTCGCAATCCCCTGGCCGGCATCGAACTCTTTGCGGGTCTGGTTCAGGATGAGGCCGAGTCACCGGCCATGCAACAGAAAGCGGCGCGCATTCTCAAGGAAACGCAGCATCTGAAAATGCTCGTGCAGCAGTTTCTCGAGTATGCCCGGCCCGTCGAAGCCAAACCGCAAACGTGCGCTGTCGCCGCTGTCTGGCAGGCGTGCTGTGAGCTGCTCGAGGCGGAGGCGGGGAAGCGGCCCTTCACGTATGAACTGACCGGGGAAGGGGAAGCCTGGGCCGATCCGCACCACCTCCAGCAGATGGTGTTCAATCTGCTGCTCAATGCGGTGCAGAGCATGGACAAGGGCGGCTGCATCACCGGCGCCGTATCCCGGGAGGGCGACAACGTCTGTCTGGAGATCAGCGATCAGGGACACGGCATCCCGGAGGCCGACCAGTCCCATATCTTTGAGCCCTTTTTCAGCCGCAAGGAAAAGGGCATGGGCCTGGGCCTGGCGATGGTTCAGAACCTCGCCGCGGCCAATCGCGGCGATATACGCCTTGTCGCGAGCACGGAACTGGGCAGCCGCTTCCGCTTGTGCCTGCCCTGCCGGGCAGCTGGAAGAAAAGTGTGACGATGACGAAAACGCCGGCGACCAGGAGGGTCGGAAGAAGCGGGCCCTCGCACCCTGGCCTGCGATCGGGAGTGGCGCCTTGCGGCGCCGCTGCCCTTTGTCATCGTTTGCTGCGGCACGTGACCCGGAATTTGCAGTCGCTACACAATGCCATTCACTTTCCACGGAGCGAAAAAACGTGACCATAGAGGCACAATCGTGACGGTTCTCATCGTCGAGGATAACGAGACGCTGCGCGAAGGCATGGCGCAGATACTCGCCAAAATGGGACTGGAGGTTCTCCAGGCCCCGGACGGCGCGACGGCGTTGCCGCTCCTGCAGCAGCCCGTCGGCCTGGTGATTTCCGATTATCGCATGGCCGGCATGGACGGGATCGAGGTCCTGAAACAGGTCAAGAAGGTGTCGCCTGCGACCGAGGTTTTGATCATCACCGCCTATGGCAGCATCGATCTGGCGGTGCAGGCGATGCAGCACGGCGCGGCCGATTTCATCTCCAAACCCTTCTCCCACGAAGAGTTCAAGCTGCGCGTCGGCAAGCTCCTGCAAAAGCTCGAACAGGACGAAAAACTCAGCCGCCTCGATGCCGAGAACGATTATCTGCGTCAGGAACTGGATCAGGCCCTCAATTTCGGGCATATCATCGGCGAATCGCCGTGCATGCAGGAGCTCTATCGCACCATCAACAAGGTGGCCAAAACCGATTCGACGGTGATCATCTACGGCGAAAGCGGCACCGGCAAGGAACTGGTGGCGCGGGCGGTGCACAGGACCAGCGCGCGGGCAAACCATCCTTTCATACGCGTCAATTGCGGCGCCCTGGCAGAAGGGATTCTCGAATCCGAGTTGTTCGGACATGAAAAAGGCGCCTTCACCGGCGCCCTGCGCCGCAAGCGCGGCCGCTTCGAACTGGCGCATACCGGGACCATCTTTCTTGATGAGATCGGCGACATCACCATGGGCATTCAGGTCAAGCTCCTGCGCGTGTTGCAGGAACGCGAATTCGAACGCGTCGGCGGCGAGCAGACCCTCACCGTCGATGTCCGCGTCATCGCCGCCACCCATCGCGACCTGCGCGCCCTGGTGGAGCAGGGCAAGTTCCGGGAAGACCTCTATTACCGGCTGCACATCATCCCGGTCTATCTGCCGCCGCTGCGCGAGCGCCGCGAAGACATCCCGCTGCTGGCGCAGCACTTTATTGAGCGCATCCGCCACAGCATCGGGCGGCCGGAGCTGGAGCTGTCGGCCGCGTCGGTGCAGAGTCTGTGCCGCTATAACTGGCCGGGGAATGTGCGCGAGTTGGAGAATGTCCTGGAGCGGGCCGCGGTGCTGGCCGAGGCGGATGTCATCGAGCCGCAGGAGCTGCCATTGGGCGCCGGCGGCAGGCTCGGCGACCCCGGGGTCGCCCGGTCACTGGACGAGATGCTGGGCCAGGTCGAAAAGAGCGCCATCGAGCGCGCGCTGAAACAGGCCGGGGGCGTCAAGATGGAGGCGGCGCGCATCCTCGGCATCAAGACCAGTGCGCTCTATTACAAGCTGGAAAAGTATGGGTTGATGCAG
>DCUM01000082.1:48420-50554 GCA_002327255.1 bacterium UBA2214
CATCTGCTTTTGATGGGGCCCAGCTCGAATAAATAAAGCTGGAACGATGCGAAAATCCTTGATGCAAAAATATATTCATTGGGCCGGCTGGATCCTCCTGTGGGGTTTCCTGACCACGGGATATGGCCAGGCCGATCTCGCGCGCGTGGAGGAAGAGATCGGTGTGCTGCAGCGCCATCTGGCATCGCTGCAGTCCGGGAGCCGCACGCTGCAGCTGCGCAGCGATTCGTTGGCGGCCGTCATCAATACGATCAAGAGCGCGCCATCCCCCGGATTTTGGGAACGGCGTAAACTGGAGCGGTTGTTGCGCGAATTCCAGGATCTCGCCACCGCCCGGGAACGCAACCTGCGCGAGCAGACGCAGTCGGCAAATACCCTGAACCACCGTGCGCAATGGCTGGAGAGCCGCTACACGCAGGTCATCGATTCCCTGTTGCAGAGCAGCGACGGGGCGGCGCCCCTGGCGCGTGCGGAGCTTGCGGGCCGCATCCAGGGCCTGCGTGAGCGCCGTTCCGGATTGATCTCCGGACATTCGCGAAGCACACCGTTCCTGCCGCGGCCGGAAATTGAAATTCTCGCCGGCGATCTGCCGGAAGAGATCGAGGCCAAGGCCGATTTTCTGCGCAGCCGCGCGGAACGGATTCAGCAGCAAGCCGGGAGATTGCAGCAGCGCATCAGGGACGTGCGTGCCGAGACGGCGCTGCGGAAGAAAATGAACGATCTCATCGCGGATGTCCGTCTCTTCGACCAGCACGACGAAACCATTCGCAGCACGGCCACGCCATCCGTGACCATGGATCGCGTCCCGGATGGCTTCAAGGCTGGAACAGATTGGACGGAAGTGTTCAGCAGTCAGGGGCTGACCGCCCCTGCGGATGATCTGCTGCGGGTGGATATCCGCAGCCTCAGTGAACAGGATGCGGATGCCTACATCCGCGCGCTGGAGTCAGAACGGCGGATTCTCTCGAGCCGCGCGGACAGCCTGGCCTCCAGCGCCCGCCGGTTTGATCTGGAGGCGCAAGAACTGCGGCGGACGCTGGGGGGAGAACGCGAATGAGAGTCTGCGCCACACTCCTGCTGTGCCTCTCGGGCGCATGGGTGCTTTACGGACAGGATGCGTCCGGCCGCGATGCAGGCTGGCGATTTAGCAACCGGCTGCAGGCGGGATGGGAAACCGACAGCAATGTCCGGGAGGAGCTGCGGGATGGGCTGCGCAGCGAGTCCACGCGCTTTTTATTCGAATCGAAAGCCCGGCGCAAGTGGTCGCGGCACTCCGTGCAATGGGCCTACCGCGGCGGACTCCAGCTTTATAACAAGCTCTCCAGTGAACACAAGCTCATACAGGAAGCGGAAGCCGGTTTGCACCTCCCCGTCACCCCCACCGTGCAGATTTCGACACAGCTTTGGGGCCGGGTCAAGCTCTTTCTCAACCAGGACGCCGATTATGCTTACGGCAAAGGGCAGATCTCGCTCAGCAAACGGTTTCCCGCGGGTTTTGCCATCAAGGGCGGTGTGAACGGCGAAGTGCTCGATTACGCCCAATCGAGTTACTATAATTTTGGCGGCCCTGGATATTATTTGCAGGTGCAGTACGATTTCAATCGCCATCTCCATGCCACCGCGTTTTTCTCCGGGCAAGGGTACACCTTCAAACGGCAGGCGCTATCCTCCGGGGATGTCCATTACGGTTTGGCGGCGCCCGGCGACCGCCAAAAGGACCTCCTGAACAGCACTGGCGGTCGTCTCGATATCTCCTGGTCCGGCTTTCTGGCGCAGGCGGGGTACCGGTTTGAGCAGAATGAGTCCAATTCCTTCGCCCATGACTATTCCCGGCACGTGGTGGACATCATGGTGGTGAAAACCTTTGCCGGCCTCTATTTCCGCGCGCTGGGGACGCTGCAGAAGAAAAGCTATCCCGGCGATCTCGTGCCCTTCTGGCCGCTGCAGCTCGATACGGAGCGCGAGGAGAACAACTATCTCGTGCTCGATGTATCCCGGGCGCTGACGCCCGCTTTTGACCTCCTCCTTCGCGCCGCCTGGTATCGCAACGAGTCGATCTGGGCGGACCTCTACTACAAAAAGACCCTGTTCACCCTCAGTGGGGAACTGCATTTCTGATCTACCCGCTTGCCTT
>DCUM01000110.1:0-17376 GCA_002327255.1 bacterium UBA2214
GCCGGACTCATTATTCGGCCCGGGAGTTGGCTGCAAAAATTCAGGTTTTATTGAATGATGTCATCTATCGTTAGCTGCTGGGTTCGCGGGCGAGAAAGGGAGTCCTTCAATATGATTGGCAGGATATTAACAGGAGACTGCTGAAAAATTACCGCGGGGTCTTGCGGGAACGACGAAACTGAGAATTTTATATTCTTGTTTGTGGATTGAACCATTCAAGCCGCAGGGAAATACCCCATTGCGGCTTTTTGGTTGAATGCAGAATATTTCTTTTGACTCAAAAGTAAAAATTCACTATTTTATCCAGGCATCGCCGGGCATCCCCCGGTTGCCGTTTTTCGCTCGCCCTTGAAGGTTGCAATGAGGTACACCGCGCAGGATTGCCAGGCAATCCATCCATCCCTCCAGACGATAAGGTGGCACCATGAAAGAACTCAATGTCCGCGAGATCATCACGTCGAGAAATCCGAATCTGTTTGACAAATATCCCCGGTTCGTCGGCCGTTTGATCGTCCGGTTTTTTGAGCGCTTGCTGCATGTGGAGGAGATCAATTCGTTGATTCGCAATTCGGCGCACGTCACCGGGCAGGCGTTCATCGACGAGGTTTTCGAGGGGCTCAATTTTTCATACTATTTGTCGAGCAGTGACCGGCACAAGATACCGGCCGACGGCAAGCTCATCGTCGTTGCCAATCATCCCCTGGGTGGGTTGGACGGCCTGGCGCTGCTGCGCGCCATCGGCGAGGTGCGCAGCGATGTCAAAATCATCGCCAATGATGTCCTCCTGAATTTTGAGAATCTGTCCGATTTGTTTCTTCCCTACGATGTCTTTTCCGCGCGCATGCAGAAGGAACATGTGGTGCGTATCGCGGATGCACTCCTGGAGGAACGGCCGGTGATTTTTTTCCCCGCCGCGGAGGTGTCGCGGTTGACGCCCAAGGGCATTCGCGATCCCAAATGGCTCAACGGGCCGGTCTTTTTCGCCAGGAAATATGACGTGCCGGTGCTGCCGGTTTTCATCAAGGCGCGCAATTCGATACTTTTCTATATCATCTCCCTGCTGAACAAACGGCTTTCCACGCTGATGCTGGCGCGGGAGATTTTTAACAAACGGGGCAAGGCCATCCGCCTCAAGGTGGGTGATCCCATCCCCGGGGTGGTCTTCAGCTCGAGCTATCTCAAGGCCTCCGTCACCACCAAACTGCTGCGCAAACACACCCTGCTTTTGGCCCGCAAAAAAAACATCTCCATTTTCAAGACCGAAAAGACCATCATCCATCCCATTGACCGCAAACGGCTCAAGGAAGAGCTGATGGCCTCGGAATTGCTGGGCGAGACCAGCGACCGCAAAAAAATCTTTCTCATCGAATTCAACAAAGCCGGTCATGTGATGCGCGAGATCGCCCGCCTGCGCGAACTCACCTTCCGCCGCGTCGGCGAGGGCACCGGCCTCAAACTCGATCTCGATCGCTTCGACCGCTATTACCGCCACATCGTCCTCTGGGACGACGATGCGCTGGAGATCATCGGCTCCTATCGCATCGGTAATTGCGCCGAGATCATTGCAACGCATGGTGTGGAGGGTTTGTACACCCATACGCTGTTCAAATACAGCGACAAAGCCAAACCCTACCTCGATTATGGCCTGGAGCTGGGGCGGAGTTTTGTCCAGGCGAAGTATTGGAAGACCAATGCGCTCGATTATCTGTGGCAGGGCATCGGCGCCTACGTGGCCAAACATCCGGAAGTCAAATATCTGCTCGGCCCGGTCAGCATCAGCACTACCTATACCGAAGAGGCCAAAAATCTGCTGGTCTATTTCTATTCCAAATGGTTTCCCGGTGATGCCTCGCTCGCGCCGCATGTCGCCCCCTATCGCATTTCGCAGAAAAAAAGCGAGGAGCTGCAAACTGTTTTCACCGGCGCGGCGTATCGCGAGGATTTGCGCAAGCTCAAGGAAGACCTGAAAGTTCTGGGATTCACCATTCCCATCCTCTACAAGCAGTATTCAGAGCTGTGCGAGGAGGGCGGCGTCTCCTTCATCGACTTTGGCGTCGACAAGGATTTCGCCGATTGCATCGACGGACTCATCCTGGTGCAGCTCGAACACCTCAAACAGAGCAAGCGTGACCGCTACATTTTGATCAATCAGGCGCCGCCGCAGTGATTTGTGTTGCCGGTAATGCGCGGCGGCCCGGTTTATAGAGTTGACATTTCAAATAAATTGCAGTATTTTGATGGCATGCTGTTGAATGACTCAATAGGGTGGTAGTTTGCTTTTACACAAACGATACCGGCTGATCTTGCTCTGCTGCGGTTTGCTGTTGCTCCCGGCCGCGTCCGCACAACAACGGGGAGATCGTCCGGCCAGGCCCGCTGCGTTGCAGAAAACGCTGGTGGATGACTATTGGCATTATCATAACGTCGGCAATCTCGGCCTCACCGTGACCAATTATGGCGTCATCGGTGAAGGGTACAACAATCCCAAACAACCCTCCTGCATGTACAAGCTCCAGGCCGACAATTTGCGCGATCAGATCGAGCATATGTCCTATGGCGGAGTGTGGGTGGGCGGCCGCAGCGGCGGCGATGGCCAGATCCACGTCTCCACCGCCATCGTCGATGGCGTCTTCGATGCAGGCGAAGAGGGATTTGAATTCACCAACAGCGCGGCCGCCGGGGATACCGTCAAAATCCGTTCGACCATCGTCACCTCCCCCTATTTTTCTCCCGATGCGGTATCCCATCAGGATTTTATCTGCGATTTTACCGATATCAACCTGCGCGTTCCCGGCACCGATTTCGAGATTCCCAATCATACGCCGCTCGGCATCCATATCCATCTCGAATCGTACGCCTGGAACTATCCCTATACCGATGCCTTTGTCATTCTGAATTATACCATCACCAATATTTCACCCTATCCCATCGAAAATGTATACGCCGGAATCTGGTGCGACGCCGCGGTGGGGAATATGAATTACACCAGCATTTATGAATCCGGCGGCGGCTGGAGCTGGTACGACAATCTCGCCGGTTTCGATCAACCCTTTGACATGGCCTATCAGTACGACGTCGACGGTGATGATGGTTTTGCGCAGAGTTACTTCGGCCTGCGCTACCTCGGGTCCTCGGGGCGGCGTGATCGGGTGCAGGTCATCTATGACCAGTGGCGCTGGAACAACTCTTCCAATCTCGACTTTCCCGATTATGTCATGCCGCTCGACGATGAAAGCCGCTATGATGTGCTGGCCGGCCGCCATATCGGGCAGTATTTCAATTCTGTCGCCGAGGGCGGCATCCCCGGCGATCCCGTCCATCTCGGCAGCTGGATGGTGTTTTTAAGCGCCGGCCCCCTGGCCACCCTGCAACCGCGGCAATCCGCCGACATCACCTTCGCCATTGTCTGCGGACTCTGGGCGACCCAGGATGTACTGGATGGAGCGGCACGGCGCGCCAATCTGCGCCTCAATTCCGAGTGGGCAAAAATTGCCTACAACGGCGAGGATGTCGATGGCGATGGCAAGCTGGATCCCGACGAGGATGTCAACGGCAACGGCATCCTCGATCCCGGTGAGGATACCTATCAGCCGGCCCTCGATCTCAATGGCAACGGCCGCTGGGATCCGGGAGAACCCGTGTTCGGCGACGGCGATGGCAACCTCGATATTGAAGAAGATGTCTATGCCAATCCGCTTAAGGGTATTCAGGCGGGCAATGGCATCATCGACCGTTTTATTCTGCCGAGTCCGCCGCCTTCCCCCAATCTGCTGGTCGTGCCCGGGGACGGGGAGGTCACACTCTGGTGGGATGATCTGCCCGAGCACTATGAAGACCCCATCACCCGTGAGAAGGATTTCGAAGGGTATCGGGTTTACAGCTCGCCCAAGACCGCGGGCGGCCGCGAGCCCACCCTGCTGGCACAATTCGACGTCGTCAACAATCTCGGCTACGACACCGGATTCGATCTGGTGCGGGCGGATACCGTCATCGCGGGCCGTGCCTATCATTACCGCTTTGTCAACCGCAATCTGCTCTCCGGCTGGCCCGGACAGTACTGGTTCGCGGTCACGGCGTTCGATCGCGGCAATCCGGCCAACCGGCTGCCGAGCCTGGAGAGTTCGATTCTCGAAAACAGGACCTATGCCATCATCGGGTCGGCGCCGCAGCCGCCGGGCTCCGCGCACCGGGTGGGCGTTTTCCCGAATCCGTACCGGGCACAGGCGGCCTGGGACGGGGATGGCGACCGCGAACACATGTTGTGGTTCTTCAATCTGCCGGCTCGAGCCCGCGTGCGCATTTTCACCCTGGCGGGCGATCTGGTGGATGAATTCCAGCACCACGCCGCAACCTATCGCGGAGAGGACGTTCAATTGATGCAGAAAAGGATCGGCGCCACCGACACGGTGCTGCCGGGCGGCATGCATGCCTGGGACCTTATCTCCGCCTATGATCAGGCCATCGCCACGGGACTCTATTTCTTCAGCGTCGAGGATCAGGTCAGCGGAGAGATTCAGACCGGCAAATTCGTGATCATCAAGTGAGCGCGCAGCCTCTGTCGCGACAAGCCCCTTGCACAGATGGGCGCGCAGTATTTCGCGCCGGGGCACTGAGGCGCTGAGGCTCGGAGGCATGGAGAAAAGGCACGCAGCCTCTGCCAACGTCTCCGCGTCTGCGGTTTGAGAGTGATCCGTTTGCCATTTTTCGGGACAAATTAATATTTTATAATACATTGTTTATAACTGAAAGGAGAATCGTTTTGAAAAAACAGGTACTGTTTCTCAGTCTTTTCCTCATAAGTGTCGTGGCCGTGGCCCAGATTACGCCCATTCGTGATATTCAATATACGGAAGATGCCTCGGGCGATTCACCCCTCAAGGGACAAACCGTCACCATCAGCGGCATCGTCACCGGCGAAATTTACGCCTTCAAGAACAACTACTATTACGTTCAGGATGCCAATGCACCCTGGTCCGGCATCAAGGTGTATGACAAGACTCACTTCGCCGCAGAAGGCGATCGCGTGACCCTGACCGGTAAGGTCGATGAATACAAGGGGGTCACGGAAATCATCACCGTCACCGCGTTCTCCGTCGATTCGACCGGCAAAAAATGGATCCAGCCGATGGATGTGACCACCGGCGAAATCGCCACCGGCGGCGCCAGCGCCGAAGCGTATGAAGGCTGCCTCATCCGCGTGGGGCCATCCACCATCACCAACCCCAACCTCGGGTACGGCGAATGGCAGATCGACGACGGTTCCGGCCCGTGCCGCGTCAATGATGAGGCCAAATACTATTTTGATCCTTCCCAATATACCTCGGTGCAGTCGATCACCGGCATTCTCGATTTCGCCAACGGCGACTCCAAGATCGAACCGCGTCTCGCCTACGACATCATCGAGCAAGGGCCCTATACGCGCCTGCAGCGCATCCAGCAGGTGCGTCACAGCGACCTGCTCAAGGCGCCGTATCCACCCAACAAATCGGATTTCAGCTACATGGTGAACGACACGGTCACGGTGCGCGGCATCGTCACCATGCCGACGGGATTGAGTTATGCCGGTGCGGGCATCAAATTCATCTTTTCCGAGCCGGAAGGCGGTCCCTGGTCCGCGATGCTCTCCTACAATTCGGATTCCACGGCCTATCCGACGCTCTATGAGGGGGACGAGATCGAGATGACCGGCTATATCGACGAATACACCCGCGCGCCCTCCAACATGACGGAATTTTTCATCACCAGCCCCGTCAACATTCTCGATTCCGGCAAGCCGCTGCCCAAGGTCGACTCGATACCCACCGGCGATATGCGCTGGCCGACCACCGCCGAGCAGTGGGGCAATGTTTTTGTCAAGCTCGGCAACGCCAGGGTGACGCGCAACAATATCCAGTATTATCTCTTTGAAGTCGATGATGGCTCCGGCGCCTGCCGCGTCTATTATGATTCCGACAGCCTGGTCGGTTATCCCAAACCGCCCATCGGCGCAGTGGCGGAGTCCATTGTCGGCTGGATTTACAACCACTACGGCAGCTATAGTGATTCCAGCACCTACAAAATCTGTCCGCTTTACAAGGAGGACATTGTCTGGGGAGCGACGCCCCTGACGGTCAAGAGCACCACCCGCAGCGTGGTTGCGGCCGCACCCGGTCAGGCTGTGACGGTCACCACCATCCTCGATCCCGCCGACAATGTCGCCTCGGCCAGTTTGTTGTATAAAGTCGATGAGGGCGCCTACAGCGAACTGCCCCTGACCCGGAACGGCGCTGCCTTCAGCGCGGTGATACCCGCCCAACCCCTCGGCAGCTACGTGAGTTACTATATCGCGGCGGAGGACAAAGGCGCCATCAAGGCTTACGATCCGCCGGACCGGTTGAATGCCAATTTCGCCTACGTCGTTGCGGAAGGTCTGCCAAGCCTGTCACAGATTCAATATACCCTCTGGCCCTCCGGCGACTCCCCCTTCCAGGGCGAAAAGGTGGTCGTCGAAGGCATCGTCACCGCCGACAGCCTCTTCTTTGCCAAATTTGGCGCCTATCCGATGCAGGATGCGCAAGGTCCCTGGAACGGCATCTACTTTTTGGGTAATGTCCCCAAGAATCTGCACCGCGGCGACCATGTCCGCGTCTATGGGACGGTGGAAGACCACAACGCCGATTATCTTTCCAAATGGGAAGGCAACACGCAAATCAAGGCGGACAGCCTCAAGGTTCTCGCCAGGGGACAAGCCCTGCCCGCGGTGGAAGTTGTCAAGACCGTTGACCTGACCAGCAGAAGCATGGAAGCGGAAAAGTACGAGGGCGTGCTGGTGCAGATCAAAAATGCCACCCTCACCGCCATCAATCAGTATGATGTGACCATCGATGACGGCAGCGGTCCGTGTCTCCTCGATGGCGATGCTTTCGTCGGGCGCGATCAGGATCGCAACGATCTCTTCTATCTCAACCGCCTGCTCAAATTCCTGATTGTCGGCGGCGACACCCTGCGCATTGGCGATCAGATCAATGTCGTTCAGGGGATTTTCCTCTACAGCTTTGGCTCGCACAAGATCGAAATCCGCGACCTCCTCGACATCGGCACGGTGACCGGCGTCAAAAATGCGGTGGTGGCAGCGCCGCTCACCTATGCGCTGGATCAGAACTATCCCAATCCCTTCAATCCGGAGACGCGTCTTTACTTTCAGCTGCCTTTTGGCCAGGATGTCAAGTTGATTATTTACAACGTGCGCGGGCAGATCATCCGCCATCTCGCAGAGGGACGATTCGATTCCGGACAACATGTCATCAACTGGGACGGCCGCGACAATGCCGGCCAGATGGTGCCGACCGGGGTTTATATTTATCGCATCAAGGCGGGCGATTTCATCGCCGCGCGCAAGATGACGCTGGTGAAATAAGGCTGCACCTTTGCCCCGGGTCTGCAAGTCCGCGGGAGCGGCCGGATACCCGTCCCACGCAGGAGCGTGGGACGGAGGGTAGCGGACGGAGTTGCCCCGGGTCTGGAAATCCGCGGGAGCGGACGGATACCCGTCCCACGCAGGAGCGTGGGACGCAGTAGCGGACGGAGATAAAAATTGCCCAACATGATGAAAAAAATCTTGTCACTTGTTGCCATTTTGGGGCTGCTGCTGGCCAGTCGCTGCGGCTTCAAGGATCCTTTCGGTGACGATCGCGCCTCCAAACCGGCCGGCAATCTGGCGCCGGAGACGCATCTCTTTCTCCATGTCAACCAGTCGCAGGTCACCCTCAATGACACCCTGGCCAACGGCCAGATCGTCGTCAAAGTCTACACCGTTGGCCTCGATACGACGCCCAGCCGCCAGATCGTCCACTGGTGGGGCGATGATCCCGATGGCGAGGTNNGAATACGATACCTTCTATGTCCCCATCCGCAGCCGTTATGACGAATTCACTTTCCGGGTCTGGGCGGTCGATGATCAGGGACTGCCGGATCCGACCCCTGCGGAGCTGCGTTTCCCGGTGTTCAATACGCCGCCGCTGATTTCGTTCCGTTATCATTCAAACCCCCGTGTCGTCGGCAATCAAAATGTCACCGCCTATACCTTTCCGACGCGGACCTTCATCTGGGACAGTCATGATGACGACGGCCGCGAAACCATCACCGCCATCTATTATGCCCTGGATGACACGACCAGCTGGATGCAGCTGCCCGGCAATGCCGATCAGGTGACGCTGCGCGATATTCCACCCGGCCCGCATCGTTTCTTCGTCAGGGCGCAGGACGTCTCCGGCGCCACCAGTCCCACCATCTCGTTTCCCGATCCGGCCAATGCCCAGTCGCCGCTGCACTGGGTCGTCAAACCGGTTTCAGGAGATATTCTCCTGGTCAACGACTTTGCCCAGGATCAGACCCTCTATCAGGTGCAGTCTTTCTATACGGGCATCCTCGATCGACTGGTGGGGAAGAACGGCTATTCGGTATGGGAGATCGGTTCCGATACGACGCCTTTGATCAATTCACAAAACGCGCTGCCCTATTCCCCGGTGGACATCGAAGCCAATTTCTCCTATTTCAGCAAAGTCATCTGGTTTGCGCATCTTGGCCGGCCCAATCTGGGGGGGGCCGGACTCAGCATCACGCGCTTCATGAAAAACGGCGGCAAAATTTTCATCAGCAACGGCAACGAGGAACGTCCGGATACCACCTGGACCTTCACCGACATCGATTCCGTTTTCCGGCTCAATCCCGGCGGACGCCTCCTCGCCGGCATCGATGTCTGGGCCAGTTTCGGCTCGGGCGTGGATGAGGCTTTGATGCTCAGTCTCGGCAAACTGGTGGGCAACCGCGTCTCCGCACTGATCCCCGGTGCGAATGCGGATGTCGTGTATCGCATGCAGGAGGCTTCCACGGCGACAGTGACCGTGCCCTATGCGGGCGCGCCCGCTGTCGGCATTCGCCACCGCATCGGCGCCGGAGAATGCATCTATTTCTCCTTGCCACTGCACTTTTGCGATGGCGAGAACAACATGACCGAAGTGTTCCGTTACCTATTATTTGAAGAGTTTGGTCCCTAATTCATGAAAAGTAAACTTTTACATCTGACCGTACTGCTGTTCGGTCTCGGACTGGCTGCAACCGCTGCCGCCCAACCCACGGTCATCAGGGGCCGGGTAACCGACAAGAAAACCGCAGAAGCGCTGCCGGGGGCGAACATCATGGTGCCCGGCACCTATAAAGGCGCCGTGAGCAAACCCGATGGTTCCTATGAAATCAGCGGCCTGGCGCCCGGCGATTATGATCTCAAGGCGTCGATGATCGGCTACACGGTGCAAATCCGCACCGGTATCCGCCTCGAAGCCCATAAAACCGTGCAGGTCGATTTCAATCTCGAGTCGACGGTGTTGGCGCTCGGGCAATCGGTGGAGGTGATCGGACAAAAGCCGCTTTTCGAGACCGACATCACCGCATCACAGCAACGCCTCTCCTCGGATGAGATCAAACAGAAGATGGTCGAAAACGTCAATGATCTCGTCGGCGAACAGCTCGGTGTGGTGGTGCAGGATAACAAAATTCACATCCGCGGCGGCCGCGCCGATGAAAGCCTCTACGTCATCGACGGACAATCCATCAAGGATCCCTTGTCGGGCTACTCCAATACCCTCTATGTCAACGCCTCCGCCATCAAGGATCTCAAGATCATCACCGGCGGATTCGATGCCGAATACGGCCAGGCCATGTCGGGGGTCGTGGATATCGAGACCAAGGAGGGTGACGATGAATACACCGGCGGCCTGAGCCTCAAGTCGGACAATCTGCTCAAATCGTATGTCAAGGGATACAACAGCGATATCGCCCAGTTCAATCTCGGCGGACCCGAACCGGTCACCTCCTGGTTGCTGCCTGGCATCGGCATCCGGCTTCCGGGCAAACTCCATTTTTTCCTCAGCGCCTATGGCCATGTCACCGATACCTATCTGCCCAAAGCGTCCAGGCTCTATCCCGCCAGGGCCGCTTATGAAAGATTCGCTCCGCGCGAGGAGAATGACTGGCACATCATGACCAAGCTCTCCTGGATCCTCAAACCGGGGCAGAAACTGACCGTGGCTCATGATCGCTCCCTCAATATCAATCAGGGCTTTTTCATGCCCGTCATCATGGATGCCCGCGGCTTCCCCTGGGAGTACGCCCGGATGCTCGACAACTATAACACGCTCACCAAGGAAGCATCGCTCACCAACCTTCAGTGGACACACACGCTCAACAGCCGCACGTTTTACCGCCTGAGTTTTTCGCGCTTCTTCACCAGCATCCACTCGGCGGTGCAGAATAAACGTTGGAGCGACTATCAGCAGAGGCTCGATCTCGAGCCGGTTTATTATATCCCCGACAGCCAGGGCAATATCCAGACCCGCTTTGGGGACGGCTTTTGGGATACCGGCGATGCCGAGGGCTGGTACGATTATTTCAGCGACAATTATACGCTCAAAGGCGATATCACCACCCAGCCCAACGACAAGCATTCCATCAAGGCCGGCCTTGAATCCCGCTACACCGACATGCAGGTGGTGGACATCAATGCGCCCTGGTATGGCGAATCCGGACTCGGCCGCAATCACGACTATTTTCGCGTCTACCCCAATGACGGCGCCTTCTTCATTCAGGATCGTGTCACCTATGATGGCATGATCGTCAACATCGGCCTGCGTTACGATTACTGGTTTCCGGGAAAATTCGTCGACGATGCCATCGCCGATTCAAATACCGTGACCATCACCGATGCCGCACGGCAAAAGTATCGCGACGAAACCTTCAAGGTATTCGGCAGGCACGGCAAAGGACATCTCAGTCCGCGTTTGGGCATCAGTCACCCGGTGACCGACAATGATGTACTCTATCTCCATTACGGCCATTTTTCCCAGCAGCCCAAGGGTCAGTATGTCTACGCCAAGCTGCGCTCGACCTCGGAGGCGACCTATCAGCTTTTCGGCAATCCCAATTTAAAGCCGACCACCACCGTCGCCTACGAGATCGGTCTGAAGCACCGTTTCAACGCCAACCAGACCCTGGAGATCAAGGCCTACTACAAGGACATGTTCGATTATCCGACGGCGGCATCGATACGCAAGTTCAGTCCGCGCTATGGCAACATCAGTTTTCTGATGTATGTCAACATGGATTATGCGCGCTCGCGCGGCATCGAGATGCGTTTCCGGCGCCGTTATTCAAAGTATTTGAGCGGCAACATCGATTTCACCTACGCGCTGGCCTCCGGCAAAAGCTCGACCCCCAATACCAACCTTCTGGTGGTGGCGGGCAAGGTGAGCGAGAAACCGCTGCGCGAGAGCCGGCTGAGCTGGGACCGGCCCTACCGCCTCTCGTCGGATGTCTATTTTGACATGCCCCAAAATGCCAACCTCCGCCTCTTCGGGCTGCGACTGCCCGAGGCGTGGGGGGTGACGCTGCGCTGGGACTATGAATCGGGAAAGAGGTATCAACGCATCATCGACATCGCCAACAACATCTATGAAAAGGATGAAAACGGCAGCCTCTCCGATCCGTGGATGCGCGTCGATCTCAAGTGGTACAAGGAGTTTGCCATGGCCGGGATGCGGTTTTCTCTGTTTGTCGAGGCGGAAAATCTCCTCAACACCAAAGTGCCGCGCATCATCAATCCGGTCACGGGAAGGCCTTTCGAGCCGGGCGATCTCATTCCCGTCACCTGGTATGATGATCCGCTTGATCTGCCGGCGGATAATCCGGCACGCTACGACTGGCCGCGCCGGGTCATGACCGGCCTGGAGATGAGATTTTAATGACGGATTTTTCTCAACCCCTTACTTTGAGTGGTGCTGTGTTAAAAAAGATCATTTTTATCGTTGCCTTGTTTTTTGCGATGCCACTGAACGCTCAGGGACTTTTGCCCAAATTGGGGGAGCAGCGCGCAGGCACGGCGGCGGTGACTTTCCTGAAGATCGGTGTCGGCGCCCGCGCCAATGCCATGGGCGGCGCCTATGTGGCCATGGCCAATGATGCTTCCGCCCTGTACTGGAATCCCGCCGGAGTGGTCCAGATCAACAAGAACGAACTGATCGTTTCGCATCTGGACTGGCTGGTGGATGTCGATTATGATTACCTCGGCTATGTTCATCAGATGACGCCCAATCTCGGCCTCGGCGCCTTCGTGGGCTATCTCCATTTTCCGGATATGGCGGTCACCACCGAATACCATCCCTACGGCAATGGCGAATTCTTCTCCTACAGCGATCTGGTCGTCGGCCTCGGCGGATCGCTGAAAATGACCGACCGCTTTTCCTTCGGCGTGACGGTAAAATATGTGCGTGAGGAGTTGGCGGAACTGGCCATGGATGGCGTCATGCTCGATCTGGGAACCTACTATTGGACCGGCTACAAGAGCCTGCGCATCGCCGCCGCCATGCGCAATTTCGGCAACGACCTGCGGCCGCAGGGAACCTATGAACGCCGCGAGTCGAGCGGGACGACGACCACCCCCTATCAATCCTTTTCGCCGCCGACACTTTTCACCCTGGGCGCTGCCATGGATGTCTATACCACCAGGGTGCATCTGCTCACCACTTCCGTGCAGATGAATCACCCCATGGATGACCAGGAAAACTTTGTCATCGGCGGGGAATACCGCTACCGCCGCCTCTTTTTTCTCCGCGGCGGCTATCGCGCCAACATGGATGAAAACCAGTGGACCTTCGGCGGCGGCGCCCATTTCCTGCTCAAAGGCGTCCGGTTCAAACTGGATTATGCATACGCCGATTATACCCATTTGACCATGACCCAACAGTTTACTTTTGGATTTGAGTTCTAGATGAATAAAACCAAAGTTGTCTTTATACTCGCAGCAGCGGCTGTGCTCCTGGCCTGTGAAATGAACAAGATGCCGCTCCCCAGTCCACGCATCGCCAATGCCTCGTTCGGCGCCAACGATACCAGCTATGTGGAACTGAATCCGCTGTGGAGCGCCGAATATCTCGGGGTATCCTTGCAGGCGCCGGGCGATTTGATCATGGGGCCGGATGGCATCCTCTATCTCGCCGATCAGGGCGCTGATCGCGTCCATGCCTTTTCAAAAGCCGGCGTCCGTTTGACCGCTCATGGCTTTGATCAGATCAGCGGCGTACCGGCGCCCAGTGGTTTGGCCCTGGACAGCAAGCTGAATTTGCTCATTGTCAATGGCACTTCCACCATCTATGTCTGGAATCAGTATCTCAATCTCACCGCCATTGATTCGGTGGCCCATAAAGGGGTCTACTGGGAGCGGACGAAAAACGATACCCTGCACCTCACCCTGGCCCAGTTTCAGGAGCAGAGCGCTTCCGGTGTGGATCTCTCTTTGCGCTATTATCTGTTTGAAAAAAACGATGCCGCCGCGCAAGCCGCCTGCCGCGTCACCCCCCTCTATCAGGCGCCGGAAGCGGATGCCCAATTCAATGGCGTGGCGGCGGGCAAGCACGGCTCCAATGTTTTCTATGTCACCGAGAGTCACTACGACCGGATTTATCAGCTGCGCCTGATCCCCGATCTGGTGCTTAAAGGACACGGCCGCCAGATCCTCTATCACTATCGTGCGCGTCTTGAAAAGGTGGTGGCGTCCTACGGATCGGGCTCGGGAACGGTCGACAATCCCTGGGCGATCACCACCGACAAGGACGAGAATATCTATTTCACCCAGTTGAGCGGCAATTTCAAGGTGCAAAAGCTGCAGGCGGGGAGCTTTGCACCGCGTTATGTGCTCTATCAACACGACATCATGGATCTGGACCGCTTTGTCGCCCCGCGGGATGTGGCCCTGGACGGTGCAGGCAATATTTTTGTCATGGATGCGGGCACCGGTTCGGTTTCCAAGTTTGGCAATGCGGGCACAGCCGCCGGCGCCCTGCTGCCCCTGGGTAAAAAAGGACTTGCCGCGACCCTCTTTGTCGATGGACGGGGTTTGCTGGTGAGCGATAACGTCGTCTATGTGGTGGAGCAATCCGAAAAACGCATTCGCCGGTTTCAATATTCGGTATCGGATTCCGATCTGCCTGATGACGAGAAAAAACCATGAAATATCTCGCGCATAATCACGCCGAATGATTCATTTAATCCGCAACTTAATATACAATTAACTTGCATTCATGCGATAATTTTGGTAAATAGATCAGAAAAATACAGAGTCGATCAATAATCCCATTTTGGAAACCTTGCACAAGCAGGCCCGGTCTATCCAAAACACCGGATATTAAAAATTAAATAAATTACATTTGCCTTTTTATGCGCAATTTTGTATACTGATAAAGTCGTGTTGGGGCGTTATGTGGTTTTTCCAAATTAAACCGACCGTAACTGGTTGACTGTTTGAACGAGCCGATGGTTCTTGTGCATGTCCTTCATGTGCAGTAAAACGCCCCATCACACCGCCCTTCCTTGCATGCGTTTATCTGGTACTGTTTTGTGCCAGAGGACCTTGTGGCTAATTTTCTGTATACTATATGGCCTGTTGTGCTCAATTCATTTTTTTAATCCATGGTGAAGTATGTCATCACCGCATCACGAAAGAGGAGGAAGTATGAAACAAACCGGTAGTAAGGTATTTGTCTTTCTGCTGCTGGCGCTGTGTGTCCCTGCGATGTTATGGGCACAAGGCGTCACCACGGCGGCCTTGAATGGCCGGATCGTCGACAACAACCGCCAGCCCCTGATCGGCGCCAATGTCATGGCCGTTCATGAGCCGAGCGGCACGACCTTTGGCATCAATTCCCGTACCGACGGGCGCTATAACATCCCCGGTATGCGCATTGGCGGTCCCTATACGGTCACGGCGCGGTTTGTGGGTCACAAGACCGAAAAGATCGAAAATGTCTACCTGACCCTGGGCCAGGACTCGAAGATTGATTTTGTCCTGCCCCAGGAAGCCATTGACTTTGGCGAAATTGTGACGACGGCTGAACGTGGCGCCATCATGAGCGCTTCGCGTACCGGCGCGGCCACCTCGGTCAGCAAAGAGGCAATCCAGGCCTTGCCCACCATCACAGGAAGAATCGAAGATTTTGCCCGTCTGACACCGCAGTACAACCCGGCCGGCTATGGATTCTCCTTCGCGGGCCAGGATAACCGCATGAACAACGTCACCATCGACGGTTCCTATTTCAACAACTCTTTCGGTCTGGCAGGACAGCCCGGCGACCGCACCGGCGTGGCACCGGTCTCTCTGGAGGCCATCGAACAGCTGCAGATCAACATCGCGCCCTATGACGTTCGCCAGGGTAATTTTGTGGGCGCCGGCGTCAACACCGTCACCAAGAGCGGAACCAACGAATTTTCCGGCTCGATTTATGGCTTGGCCCGTGATCAGAGTCTGGTGGGCACCAAAGCCAAAGCCAACACCTACGACCCCGGTACCTTCAGCTACAGCCGCATTGGCGTCAGCCTGGGCGGCCCGGTCATCAAGAACAAACTCTTTTTCTTTGTCGATGCCGAGAGCGACAAATTGACCCAGCCCGGCACCAACTATGTGGCGCGGACCGATCTCAACCAGGCGGTAACGGGCAACACAACCCGCGTCCTCGCCTCCGATCTGGATGCGTTGAGCGCCTATTTGAAAAAGAATTTTGGCTACGAGACCGGTCCCTACCAGGGCTATGATCACGAGACCCCCGCCCTGCGCTTTATCGCCAAAGTGGATTTTAACCTCAATGACAAAAACAAGTTCAGCATTCGCTACAACCACCTTGATTCAGAAACCGATGTGCTGGTTTCCAACTCGTCGTCATTGGGCGCAGGTTCCCGCCGCAGCAGTTCGACCGGCTTGAATTTCCAGAACTCCAATTACAAGATTCTGGAGAACATTCGCTCGATCGTCGGCGAATGGAACGCCCTGGTCGGCGCAAACATGGCCAACAATCTCATCGTCGGTTATACCTACAACGATGAGAGCCGTGATTCCCGCGGTGAGTTGTTCCCGATGGTCGACATCCGGGAGAGCGGCTCCGTGTATACGACGTTCGGGTTTGAGCCCTTCACCCCGAACAACGAGCTGCGCTACAAGACTTTTCAATTGCAAAACAATTTCACCATCTATGGCCCCAAGCACAATCTGACTTTTGGCGCCAGTCTGGAACGCTACGAGTCCGAAAACGTCTTTTTCCCGGGTTCGCAGGGCGCTTATGTCTACAATTCGCTGGCGGAATTTTATACCGACGCCGACGATTATCTGGCCAATCCCAACCGCACCACCTCGCCCGTCAAACTGTCCATGTTCCAGAAGCGTTACAGTAACATTCCGGGCCAGGTCAAACCAGTGCAGCCGCTCAAGGTCTGGTACACAGGTCTTTATGGCCAGGATGAATGGCAGATTCACAAGAACGTGCTTCTGACCGCCGGTTTGCGACTGGATGTGCCGTTTTTTGAGGAAACGGGCTATAAAAATGTCAATGCCGACACGACGACTTTTCGCGATGAAAAGGGCAATGCGGTCAAATACCAGAGCGACAAACTGCCGGGCGCGAACATCCTGTGGTCGCCTCGTCTTGGCTTCAATTGGGATGTCAAAGGCGATCGCAGCACCCAGGTGCGCGGCGGTTCGGGGATTTTCACCGGCAAACCGGCTTACGTGTGGATTTCCAACCAGATCGGCAATACGGGTATGCTGACGGGTTTTGAGAGACTGACCAATACCAATGACCGGCCGTTCAATCCAAATCCAAAAGCCTACGAACCGGCCACGGTTACCGGCGCCCCCGCAGCGAGTTATGAATTGGCGCTGACCGATCCCAATTTCAAATTCCCGCAGGTATGGAGAAGCAACATCGGCGTCGATCAAAAACTGCCCTGGGGCTTGATTGGAACAGTGGATTTCATGTACGGCAAGGATATCAATGGCATGTATTACATCAATGCCAACCTGCCGGCGGCACAGACGAACTATGCCGGCGCCGATGACCGGCCGCGTTACACCGCCAACCGCATCAACAATACCAAGGGCAATGTGGTCGAAAATGCCATTGTGTTGAAAAATCAGAACGTGGGCTACTCCTGGAACCTGGCGACCTCCCTGGAGAAGACCTTCAGCAGCGGTCTTTACGGGAAACTGGCGTACAACTATGGCGTTGCCAAGAACACGGTTGATCCGGGTTCCATCGCGTATGGCTCCTGGTCGAGCAATCCACAATCCGGCGACCCCAACAATCCGGGCCTGACTTTTTCCAATACCTCCGCAGGCCCGCGCATTTTGGCGGCCTTGTCGTACCGCAAGGAGTACTTTAGTTTAGGCGCCACATCCATCTCCTTGTTCTTTGACGGCTCCGCCATGGGTTACGTCGGCGGTCTTCCGGTCGGGCGTTCCAGCTACATCTTCACCGCCGACGTCAACAATGACGGCGGCAGGAACAATGATTTGATCTACAT
>DCUM01000110.1:17432-23679 GCA_002327255.1 bacterium UBA2214
AAATATGCCGAGCGCAATGGCGTCCGCATGCCCATGGTCTATCGCGTGGATTTGAGCATCTCCCAGGATCTGTTCACCAATTTCATGGGCAAACGCAATACGCTGCAATTCCGCGTCGATTTCCTCAATTTCACCAATTTGCTCAACAAGGATTGGGGCGTGAGCCAGCGCATGGCCTCGAATCAACCCCTGGTGATTCCCAGCGCCGGCGCAGTGGGCGCAGATGGCAAGATGGTATATCGTCTCAGAAACATCAGCGGCAAGCTGATGAGCAAGACGTTTGAGGATAATGCGAGCATCTATGACGTATTCCGGATTCAATTCGGGTTGCGCTATAATTTCAATTAATGCAGTATCACTTGCGTGAACGTATCGAGGGTTGCCGGGTCCTGCCTGGCAACCCTTTATTGTCTCGGGGCGGAACGGAAACGGCCAGGAGGCGATGGTTTATGGGCGAACGTCAGGATTCGTCACATCGAGTAAGGCGCGGCGGCATGACGCCGTTTGCAGAGCGCCGGCGTACATTAAAAACAAGGCATGGATTCGTGTTTCCTGCAAATCAGGATCACAGGCACCGCCGCTTTCGGGAGTGCGCCTGCGTCGCAGGCAGGCTCCTTCGTTACAATATTCTTGTATAATTTGTGATAAATATTTATTTTGTTACTATTCTGTCCCGGGAGTCTGCCGGACTTGAACTTACATTCTCTGTAATAACGCGACTCAACCAGGGTTGCAAATTCTAAACGACATCTGAGCATGATGACTACGCCCTGCCGAATCTTGTGGACGGGGAATCTCACCCCGGAACAGCTCTCCACAGAGTGGCAGCCGGATCCCAAGGTTGTCTCTGGCGATCTGGCGGCAGCCATCGATGCGGAATGGCAGGTGCTGAGGCAGGCGGGTTATTTCAACGGCGCGCTGGCGCGCCTGGATCGCTGGCAGGGAGATGCGCAGCACCTCAGGTTGTGGCTGCGCCCGTCGGATTACAAGACGCTGCTCTATTCCAACCGCCATGTCGCGGAGATCGCAAGCACCTGGGGGGAAGAGCAATTGTCGCGCGCCCTCGGCATCAGTGCGGTGGTCGCCTGCCGGGATCAGCAGCTGCTCCTGATGAAACGCAGTCAGCAGGTGGGCGAGTTTCCGGGCGCTTTCGATGTCTTTGGCGGACATATCGATGTGGCTGACGGAGGGGGCGCAGCGAATGTTTTTGCCGCTATCGCCAGGGAACTGGAAGAGGAAGCGTGCCTTGTACCCGGGGCTTATGATATCGCTGCTATCGGATTGCTGGAGACCTGCGCGGCGCGAAAACCGGAACTGGTCTTTGCCGTTCACTGCCCTCTCGACAGCACACAGCTCCTGGCTGAGGCACGGCAGGCCGCGGATAAAATGGAATACGAACACTTGTTCACACTGGCACGCCGGACAGAGGCCATCGATGCGTTTTTACAGGCGCATCATGGAACGATCAGTCCCTCGGCGTACGGGTGTTTACAGATTTATCGGGATTATATGAAGGCAGATAGTGAGGGTACCATCCATGCAGAATGACGGATTGCCACAGGTTGAATTGGAAATCAACGGCCATGAAATACCGAATGGCAAAGGGCGCGACT
This sequence comes from bacterium UBA2214, assembly GCA_002327255.1. GTDB lineage: Bacteria > Zhuqueibacterota > Zhuqueibacteria > Residuimicrobiales > Residuimicrobiaceae > UBA2214. Next base: position 19,046 of record DCUM01000110.1, read on the forward strand.
ATCTCTTCCCGGGCGTGAATCGGGTGGCCATTGCCGGGAAACTGATTCAGGATCCGCCGTTGCGCTGGACCACGCGCGGTGTGCCGGTGACCAATTTTGTCATTGTGACCGCGCCGGAGAGCGATGTCGCGGCCGCTGAGGGCTTTGACCGTCCGCCGTGCTACATCAGTGTGGTGGTTTGGGCGCAGCAAGCCGTACAATGCAACAAGTATCTGCACAAGGGGAATTCGGTTCTGATCATCGGCGAGCTGCAATCCATGCCCAATCACGCACCGGAACGCAACTATTTTCCGGTGCAGGTGAACGCACAATGGATTCAATACCTGGAGCGGGGCACCGTCACCATCAACGAGGCGGATTATGAGGGCGAGGACGAAGCCGAGGAAAATCAGCCGATAGAGAGCAGCGGCCAATAAGCAGCGCGGTCAGTAACCAAGAACACTCCCTGCTCCGCCAAAGCGTTCCAGCTTGATGTCGCGCAGGGTCGGCGATTTGACGTTGATCCTGAAAAAGACGCGCTTGCCGATGCCCGAGGGCACCCAATCCACAGAAGCCTCCCAGCAGTGCAAATCGCGATAGAAGGTCATGCGATGGTACGATATCTGCCGTTTTTCGATATCGATGTGTGAGCTGTAGCCGACGCGCCAGTGTTCGGTCAGGTTCAATTCCGCGCCGGAGATATCGAGATAATATCGTTTGCTGGGTTTGTCGGGATTGGCCGCCTTGTCGAGATAAAAATTGAACATGAAATTGACGCGCCAGGGAATGCTGGCGTGCTGCATCATGCGATCATCGGAGAAGCGCCGTCCCTGGCGCAGCAGCGCTTCTTCTTCAACCGAGAGGTCATCGGACCAGCGCAGACTGTCGGCCCCGACATCAGAGCTGTCCGCGCCGCCGCGCCGTTCCTGTTTGGATTCCCCCTTTCCCTCCAGCCGCAGTGATAAGTTGAGATTCAGAGAGGTCAAACGCATGAAATCCCCCTTTTGCCAGCCGCTGTCTTCGAAGAGATAGCGATTGACCCGGGTTTTCTTTTCGTGATCCCAGACATAAAATGAGTGACTGGTGCCCGCACTGAGGCTGAAATTGCGCATCGGATTGGCCTGCCACGAGCTGCGCAGATCGGAGAGCCGGTACTGCTCGGCTTCAAAATTGTATCCGCTATTGAAATCCATGGTGAAAAGATCGGTCTTTTTCACCTTCTCCCCTTGTCCCCTTTTCATCTGAAAGAGATTGCGCACCGACAGCGAAAGTATTTGACTGCCTCGGGAAGGCGTCGAGCCGCCGAAGCGATCTTTTTTTAGGGTCGTGCCGCCGGCGTCTTTGACATGATCAAAATAGCCCCAACTCTCTCCGGAAAAATCGGGGCGGTAACTGAAAGACACCGAGGGCGTCACCACATGGCGGATGGCCTGAATATCGGCGAAGCCGGGTGAAAACATGCCGTACAATTTGGTGTTCGCCGAAGCGCTGTAGCCGAACGTATGCCGGGCCGCCAGTCCCTTGTTTTCAATGCTTTCGATTTGGCCGGTTTCCGGGTTGAGGGTATGGTCGTAGGTTTTGACGTACCAGTCCTGGTCGATGGAGAGGGAATGGTTGACGGCGAGGATGTTGAAATATTTTTTCGGACTGTTCAGCGAAAAGGCGAAATCGTTGTTGAGTTGCTGGTTGCGGTCGATTTTTTTCACGGTATCCAGCGTGGTTCTTTGCAGGTATTCGCGTTGGGAATTGATATAGTTGGCGCCATAGGAGAAATAGAGATTTTGATACCATTTGGGCTCCTGGCGGCTGCGGCCGGGCGAGCCGGAGCGGACGTTCCTGGCTGGTTTGAAGAGCTGCGTCTGGCTTTTGCGCAGCGAAACTTGCGGAAAGGTGGTTTGGGTGACATCGTCGCTGAGATCCCGCGTCTGGGAAAAATTGGCGCTGAGGCTGATTTTCTGCGCCGTCCAGTATTTGCTATAGGTGGCATTGGAGCGCAACTGGCGCTGCAGACGGGTGTCGAGATTGGCGCTAAAGTCGCGGTAGTAGCTTTTGTCGCTGACGAAGGTGCCGCTCGCCGAGAGGCGCGCCGTCGGGTCGAATTCCTGGTTGTGGCGTAGCGTGATGTCCCAGCGCCGCGATTGGGTGCCGCCGGAAAAATCCTTGCGTGTCCAGGAACCGTCGATGCTGCCGTTCAGTTTGTAGCGGACGGCATAGTTGGCGCCGGCATCGAAGAGCCAGCCGGACTTTTCAAAAAAATCGACCGTGGCACGCGTGTCAAAGTAATCATTGGCGGCCCAGTAATAGCCGAGTCCGCGTAAATAGCGTCCCTCGGTGGCGCTCTCACCGTAGCGCGGTATGATGACGCCGGAGCTGCGCCCTTTTTTGAGCGGGAAGAACGCGAAGGGCAGCGCCGCCACGGGAATATGGCCGATATACATGACGATGGGTTTGGCGATGACGCGTTCGTTGACGATCATTTTCAGTTTATCGGACTGGAAGTGAAAATGCGGGTTGGAATCGAGATCACAGGTCGTGAAGGTGGAATTGGAGACGTGAAAGGTTTTATCGCCCACCATTTTGATCTGCGATCCCAGATAGTGGCCGTCTTCGAACCGGGTTCTGCCGCGCACGACGCGGCCTTTTTCGGTCTTGTAGTTATAGATCATCATGGCGCCGTTCATCTGCGAATCACCGTCGATGAGGAGCGGTTCATGGCGTGTGACCAGCTGGCGGGTGGAATCGCTGCCATCCTGGTTCTTGACCCAGGCGGTGTCGGGCACGCCTTCGGCGATGAGCGTGGTGGCATCCCAGTCGATGGTGATCTTGCCCGCTTTCAGGGTCATGTTTTTGTAATTGACGACGGCCTCGCCGCTGAAGTAGCTTTTGCGCGCCGCCACATCATTATGGATGTGGCGGGCCTGATAGATGATGAGGGTATCGATATCCGAAGAAGAGGCCGGTTGCTGAGCGGTTGTATCCGGCAAGCTGTCGGCCTGGGCCGGCAGCAGGATATCCCGGGCGTGGCTCAGCGAGAAGAGCAGCAACAGTAACAGGAGATGTGAGATATATGGACGCAAAGGATTCCTCTGTTTGCAACGCACCGGTCAACGTTTTCGTTTCGGCCACAGCTGTTGCAAGCGTTCTTTGATGCGTTTTTCAATGCCGTTCTCCGTGGGATGGTAAAAGACCGCGGCATTGAACCCGTCCGGGAAGTAATTTTGTTCGACAAAGCCACCGCTGTCGTGCGGGTATTTGTAGCCGCCCGCATAGCCTTGTTCTTTCAACCAGCGCGTTGGTGCGTTGCGCAGATGCAGGGGCACGTCGGTCACTTCGCCCTGGCGCAGTTTTTCGGCGGCCGTCTCGATGCCGAGGTAGGCGGCGTTGCTTTTGGCCGCGCTGGCGAGATAGGTCGTCGCCTGCGCCAGCACGATGCGTGCTTCGGGCATGCCGATGGCATGAACCGCAGAGTAGGCCGAAGTGGCCAGCATGAGGCCATGGGGATCGGCATTGCCGATATCCTCGGCGGCGAGGATGATCAGCCGCCGCGCGACGAACAGGGGGTCTTCGCCCGCGTCGAGCATGCGCGCCAGCCAATAGAGCGCGGCGTCGGGATCCGAGCCGCGCACGCTTTTTATAAAGGCCGAGATGACATCATAGTGATACGCCCCCTGTTTGTCGTAGAGGAGGGTGCGGCGCTGCATGGCCTCCTCGATCAGCGCGCGGTCGATCATGCGACGGTCTGTGTCATCAGGGTGCGCCAGTTTGGCGGCCAGTTCCAGGGCGGTGAGGGCGTTGCGGCCGTCTCCCCCCGACAAATTGATGAGCAGGTTGCGCGCTTCCGGCAGGAGGTCGATGGCTTGCCGGCTGAGCCAGGCGTCCTGTTGCAAGGCCCGGCTGATCATGAGATCGAGTTGTTCGAAGCTCAGCGCTTCCAGTTTGAAAACGCGGCAGCGTGAGAGCAGCGCCGGGATGACTTCAAAACCGGGATTTTCGGTGGTGGCGCCGATGAGAAGGATGGTGCCGTCCTCGACGCTGTGCAGCAGCGCATCCTGCTGTGCTTTGTTGAAGCGATGGATTTCATCGATAAATAACAGGGGACGCGGTTCGCCCGCCTGGCGGTTTTTTTCGGCTTCCGAGATGATTTTGCGAACCTCGGCGACACCCGCGGAGACGGCACTGATGGCATGAAAGGGGGCGCGCGTCTCCCCGGCGATGATCCGGGCCAGGGTGGTTTTACCGGTTCCGGGCGGACCCCAGAAAATCATCGATACCAGTTGGTCGTTTTCGATGACGCGGCGCAGAATCTTGCCGGGCCCGAGGAGGTGGGACTGTCCGATGAACCCTTGCAGCGTTTGCGGCCGCACGCGTTCAGCGAGCGGGATTTCTTCCGTTGCGGGGGATGGCGAAGTCGATTCACCGTTATGGCTGGTCAGGTCTGATGTCATAAGGGGATCCATGGAGTGCTCTTCACGCCTCGAAAACCACCGGGTGAGCCGTGGCGGGCGCGTTCTGTTTCGCGGTGGCTGTTCCGGACGGTCGTCTCTGCGCGCCCGCAGATGATGAATCGCAAAACGAATTAAAAGTTAGATACAATTTACCAAAATTCCCCGCGAATAGCAAGCCACAAAAGGGGCGAGGCATTTTTTCAAATAATG
>DCUM01000110.1:23691-37367 GCA_002327255.1 bacterium UBA2214
AATATGTCGGATCGAGATCTGGATACCCGGGATCGTATCTTTAAGGTGGCGGCGCAGTTGTTTGCGCAAAAGGGGTTCAACGGGGTATCGATGCGCGAACTCTCCGAACAGTCGGGCGTCTCCAAACCGACCATCTATTACTATTTTGGCAGCAAAGAGGGCATTTACCGGGCGCTTTTGCAAGCGGGCATCGAGCATATCCGCGCGGAAGTGACGCGCATCGCGGCGATGAACCTCTCGGTCCGCGATGAACTGGTGGAAATATTAAAAATGAAATTTCGCGACTGCCAGGCGTATCCCGAGTACAGCAAGTTTTTTATCAGCGTGCATATGTCCATGGAAAATTTGAGTTTTATCGATGATTTTCGCCGCCGTACCGATGAACCCATGTTGAAACTGGAGAATTTGTTGCAGCGGGGTGTAGCGGGTGGTGAATTTCGCAGCGACATCGACGTCAAAATGGCCGCGGATCTGTTTGGCTCGACCATCATGTTTCATATCTGGCGCCTGCTGGAGTCGAGAACGTCCGAAAATCATGATGCGCTGGCGGAAAAAATTGTCGATACATTGTTCAATGGTTTGCGTAAAAATACCCATTAACGGGCATCGTGGAGGACCCTATGCAAAGAAGAAAAATCCCTTGTTTTGTTGTCATTCTCATCCTGTTGAGCCGGATCGGCGCGCAGGCGCAGGAAAAACTGGTTCTCACCATTGAGCAGAGCGTGCACTATGCGCTCGAGAAAAATCCTGAAATCAGAATGGCCGAAAAGGAGTTGGACAAAGCCAGGGCGGGCGTCTGGGAGACGGCTTCCAATCTCCTGCCGCAGATCAACGGGTATGCCAATCTGCAACACGCCTGGGATATCCAGCAGCAGACTATTCCCAATTTTCTCAAACCGATGTTGGGGCCGCTGGCCGACATGATTCCGGAGTTGAAGGGCATGCCGGATTATGTGACCATGTCCTTCGGCATGGAGAATACGCTCGTATATGGCGCGACGCTGACGCAACCGCTCTTTCTCGGCGGTGCCGGCTGGTCCGGCGTGCAGATGGCCAACGCGGGCAAGCGTGCGGCCGAGCAGAATCTCGAGGCCAAACGGCAGAACCTGATTCTGCAAACCGCAAGCGTGTTTTATGCCTCTCTGCTGGCGCAGGAGCTGGTCGCGGTCCAGGAAAAAGCACTCGATCAGGCACAGGCCAATCTGGAGGTGGTGACCAAAAAATACAACGTGGGCGCTGCATCCGGTTTCGACAAGATGCGCGCCGAGGTGGAAGCCGCCAATCTCAAACCGCAGGTCATTTCCGCCCGCAATAACCTGCAGACGGCCAAAACCGGCTTGCGCACCACGCTCGGACTCGCGCGTCAGACGGAGATCGAGGTGCAGGGCGCGCTGCGCTTTGAGGAAGATGATTTCGCCGCCAGGGGCCTTGACGATTTTCTCAAGGCAGCCTTGCAGGCCCGGCCCGAGATTCTCGCCATGAGGGAGCAATTGCAAATCTCCAGCAAGGGTGTGACCGTGGCGCGCAGCAGTTTTATGCCGAAGCTGTTCTTTCAGACCGATTACTCTTATATGTCGATGAAAAATGATTTAAAGTTCCGTCAGGACGATTTCAGCAAGGGTTTCACTTCTGCTTTCAGTCTGCAGATCCCGATTTTCACCAGCTTCAAGAACAGCAAGCAATATCAGAAAGCCAGGCTGGATCAGAAAATCATGCTGGACACCGAAAAGCTGGTCTATGACGGTATTGTGGCGGATGCCGAAGTCAGTTATAACAAATTCCAGGAAGCACGGCAAAAATATATGGCGGCAAAGGAAACAGTCGATCTCGCCCAGGAGGCCCTGCGTATGGCCAACCTGATGTATGCCGAGGGCGCCAACACGCAACTGGATGTGCTCAGTTCGCAGCTGGCTTTGAACCAGGCGCGCCTGAATTATGTTTCATCTCTCCATGAATATCAGATAGCCCGCTACCAGATTCGCAAGGCGGTCGGCGGCTTGAAAAGTGTTCTGTAAACATCAAGAATGAAGGAGATAAACCATGCGACGTCATTGGATTTTGCCACTCATCGTCTCAAGCCTCGCCATTTGGGGAATCGGCTGTTCGGGAAGCACCTCCAAAACGGATGAAGCAGCGGCGCGAGTTCCTGTTGAAGTGGTGTCGGTTGCTCTCGGCGAGATCGAACAGAGCATCACCTATAATGGCGATGTCAGAGCGGAGTTAGAAGTCAAGGTTTTTTCCAAGATTCCGGATCGCATTGAAAAATACTACGTCGATGAAGGCAACTATGTGCGGCAGGGCGCTCCTGTTGCGCGAATTTTTGCCGCCACCATCGAACAGGGTGTGCGCCAGGCGGAAGCGGGCCTGGCGGCGGCCAGAGCCCAGGAAGCCAATGTCGCGGTCGAATATGAACGCGCTCAGAAGCTTTTCAAGGAAAATGTCATGAGCAAGCAGCAGTTCGACATGGTGCAAATGCAACATGAAGCCGCCAAGGCCGCGCTGGAGCAGGCTCAGGCCGGGGTCATTTCGGCCCGTTCGACCCTGAATGACGCTACCGTCACCGCCCCCATCCCGGGCATCATCGGCAAGCGCTATTACGAAGCGGGCGATATGGCCAATCCTGCCATGCCGCTGGTGACCGTGGTGCAGATGGAGCGGGTCAAGGTCGCCTTCGATGCGACTGAAAATGACCTTGGACGCCTCAAGGTGGGACAGGAAGCCATTGTCCATGTCAAGAGTTTCGAAAATGAGTCGTTTCAGGGCCGGATCCATAAAATCAGCCCGGTACTCGATCCCATGTCGCGCATGGCCTCCGTGGAGGTTCTGGTCAACAATCCGGATCGCCGCCTCAAACCCGGCATGTTCGCCCGCGTCAAAGTGGTCACCGGGAAATTGCGGGATGTGATCGCCGTGCCGCGTCACGCCACCATCGAGAAAAACATCATTCAAAACGTGAACAACCAGGAACAGGTCAGCAGCCAATATCTCGTCTATGTCGTAAAGGATGATAGGGCGCAACAGCGCAAGCTGGATGTCTCCTATGTCAACCATGTCCAGCTGGCGGTTCGCGCCGGTCTCGAGCTCGGCGAGCAATTGGTTGTGTCAGGCCAGGCCGGTCTGCGCGAAGGAACGGCCGTCAAGATCATTGACAAGGCGGAGGCAGCTCTATGAAGATGACGCAACTCTCCATCAAGCGCGGTGTGACCACGGCGATGATCTATCTCATCGCCATCGGTTTTGGCCTGTTTTCCCTGGCACGCCTCAGCATCGATCTCTATCCCAAGCTGGAATTCCCGATGATGGCGATCATCACCCAGTACACCGGCGTCGGGCCCGGCGACGTCGAGACCGTGGTCACCCGCCCGCTCGAAGAGGTGGTCGCTTCAACCCAAAATGTCAAGACGGTCAGCTCCACCTCCCAGCAGGGGCTATCCCTGGTGATGATCGAATTCAGCTGGGGCACGGACATGGATCAGGCCGAGATCGACGTGCGCAACAATCTCGAATTTATCCGCGACTATCTCCCGAACGACGCCAGCGAGCCCATGGTTTTCGCTTTCGATGTTTCGGCCCAGCCGATTCTCTATTTGACGCTCTCTTCGCCGGAATTGAGTCAGGCGGAACTGCGTTTCATCGCCGAGCGGGATCTCGAGCCGCGGCTCGAGCGCATCCCCGGCGTCGCTTCGGCCTCCACCATGGGCGGCATGAAGCGCGAGATCAAGATCCTGGCGGATCCGATGCGCATGCGCGCCTATAATGTGACGCTGCAGCAAATCACCGGCGCCCTGCAGGCCGCCAACCTGCAGATTCCGGCCGGAATGATCGAGGATGAGAATCTCGAGTTTTCAGTGAATACGGCGGGTCAATTCACCAGTGTGGATCAGATCGCCCATACCAGCGTGGCCAACTATGGCGGTGCGGTGATCCGCGTCAGCGATGTCGCGCGCGTCGAGGACGGCTTCAGCGAACAGCGGCAGCGCGTCTGGAACAACAACGAACCGGCCGTCATGGTGGTGGTGCAGCGTCAGTCGGATGCCAATTCGGTGACCGTATGCCGCGAAGTGGCCAAGCGGCTGCCGAGGATCGAAGCGGAGATGCCGACCGGCGTGAAAATCGGCACGATGATGGACCTTTCCATCTTCATCACGCGCTCCATGTCCAATCTGGGCAATACCGCCTGGCAGGCCATTTTGATGACCTTCCTCGTGCTGCTTTTTTTCCTGCGCAACATGCGCAGCGCCCTGATTGTCGCGGTTTCGATTCCGGTCTCGATGATCACCACCTTTGCCGTCATGGATCAGGCCGGCTTGACGCTGAATGTGATCTCCATGGCGGGATTGGCCCTGTCCATCGGCATGCTGGTGGATAATTCGATCGTTGTGCTGGAAAGCATTTTCCGGCATCATGATGAGAACAAGGAAAAACTGCTGGAGGCGGCCCAGAATGGAACCGCGGAAGTGGCGATGGCGATCACGGCGTCGACGCTGACCACACTGGTCGTCTTCATCCCGGTGCTTTTTGTGCCGGGCATGGCGGGGATGCTCTTCCGTGATATGGTCATCACGATCTGTTTCTCCCTCTCCATCTCTCTGATCGTGGCATTGACGCTGGTCCCGCTGCTCTCATCCCGTATTCTGCGCCTGCAGAAAAATCTCGATCCCAGGGGCTGGGCCATGCGCATCAAACGGTTGATCACCGGCTGGCTGGACGATTTGCACGCCTTTTATGAACGTGCCCTGACCGGGGCCCTGGCGCACAAAAAAATGGTATTGGCGGTTACCTTTGTGGCCTTTGTCCTCTCGGTGATTTCGTTGATCATGCGCGGCGGTGATTTCATGCCCAAGACCGATAACGGCTTCATCGCCGTATCGGTGGATCGCTCTCCCGGCACCAGCCTGGCGGCGATGGATAAAAGCATGGCGGAGCTGAATCAAATCATCATGGAGAAAGTCCCCGAAGCGGAAAATGTCTATGCCAATTTTGGCCAGGGCGAAGGCATCATGGCACTCTTCTCCTCGCAGAACTCCGCGGAAGGCGACATCACCATCCGTCTCAAGGATTTGAAGAATCGCAAGCGCAGCACGTTCGAGATTCAGGACGATTTGCGCGATGAGTTGAATGCGCTTCCGGACGTCGAGGCCAAGTTCGCGGATCGCGGCGAGCAGCTCTTCACCGGCGCCGATATCGAAGTCAAGATTTTCGGCCACGATCTCGAGCGCTCGGAGGCCATCAGCAACGAACTGGAAAAAAAGTTCGAGACCATCAAGGGCATCGTGACGATCAATTCCAGCATCCGCAAGGCGACGCCGGAATTGCGCATCAATCTCGACCGCCAGCGCATTGCCGATTTGGGATTGAGTACGGCACAGGTGGGTCAGGTGGTGAGCACCAGTATTCTCGGCAGTGTGGTGACGCAATTCCGCGATGGCGGGGATGAATACGACATCCGTCTGCAACTGGACAAAAAATCGCGCACCAGCAAGGAGGATCTGGAGAATATCCTCGTCATGACGCCGGCGGGGTCACAGATACCGCTGCGCGCGCTCTCCACGATTGAATATACCAAAGCGCCCCGTGAAATCCTCCGTGAGGATCAGGAGCGCATCGTCACACTGGGTCTGAGTCTCTCCGGACGCGATCTGCGCAGCGTCACCGCCGATGTCAACCAGGCGATCAAAGAGGTCACTCTGCCCCGGGATTACCGCGTCGAGATCGGTGGCGCCGCCGAGGATCAGCAGGAGTCTTTCATGTATCTCGGCCTCGCGCTGATGGTGGCCATTCTCCTGACCTATATGGTGATGGCGTCGCAGTTCGAGTCCCTGGTGGATCCTTTCACCATTCTTTTTGCGATTCCCCTGTCGATCATCGGCGTGGCGCTCGGCCTGTTGGTGACGGGAACCGACCTGACCGTCATGGCATTGGTCGGCGTCGTCATGCTCGTCGGTATTGTGGTCAATAACGGCATCGTGCTGGTGGACAAGATCAACCAGTTGCGCCGCGACGGCATGGAATTGATCGCAGCGATTCATGAGGCGGGCCGCGTGCGTATGCGCCCGGTGCTGATGACGGCTTTGACGACTTCTCTCAGCATGTTCCCGCTCTCTCTGGGAATCGGTGAAAGTGGCGAAACCTGGGCGCCCATGGCGCGGTCGGTCATGGGCGGCATGCTGGTGGCCTCGATTCTGACGCTGGTGGTTGTGCCGATCATCTATTACTACATGGAAGCGATCGGGCAGCGCGCCAGCCGTTTGCGCACGGAGCGGCAGCACCGCCGTCTCGAAAAGGGCATCATTCACGAAGAAGCATAGCAAACGAAAAAAGGCCGCCTCGCAAGAGGCGGCCTTTTTTATTGGGTTTGGCTTTTTTGTTTTTTATGCTTATCATGCACCCTAGCCCGAGTCGTTCACCGCGGAGACGCGATGAGCGGAACGGGCAGTCTGGCCGTTTTACGCGAGAACGGCGCCGGCTTTTCCCTGACCTCGGGAAGGCGAGGCGGCCAGGAATAAGGGGCTCGCGAAGAGCGTTTCCACACAGGTAAATAGGATTATGGTTATGATATTTATTTGGAGGATGCTATGGCTGAATTGAAAGCAGGAGATACGGCCCCCGACTTTGTACTGCCCGCCAGCACCGGGGAGACCATTAACTTGAAAGATTATCTGGGCGTGAAAAAGGTCGTACTCTATTTCTATCCCAAGGACGATACGCCCGGTTGTACCAGGGAAGCGTGTTCATTTCGGGATGCGTTTGCGGACATCCAGAAAAAGGATACGGTTGTCTTCGGCGTCAGTGCGGACGATCTCAAGGCACATGAAAAATTCATCAACAAGTATGCGCTGAACTTCCCGTTACTCTCCGACGCCGATCACAAAGTGGCCGAGGCCTATGGCGCCTGGGGCGAAAAATCCATGTATGGAAAAAAATACTTTGGAATGATCCGAAAAACCTTTATTATTGGTGTAGATGGCAAACTGGAACACGTCTTTCACAAGGTCTCGCCGGCGGGACATGGAGAAGAGATACTCCAGCTCATTTGACGGAACGTGATAAAGTATGCAACTCAAATACGGCAAGGATACCATTTCGCTGATGCCGGATACCGGTGTCGCCTGGAATGTTCTGCCCGAGCAGATTCCAGGCGACTTTTCTGTCTCCGGACCCCGGCTCGTCAAGGAGGCGGTGGCCGATCTGGTCAACCAGTTGGACGCCTTTCCCATACCCTCCCGGCCGCGCCTCCTGCTGATCGTCCCGGATCATACGCGGCGCTGCCGTCTCGAAGAGATTCTGGCCGGGTTGTTGCCGGCCCTGGAAAAAAAGTACGATGCGGATATCCGCATCCTCGTGGCCAACGGCAGTCATGTGCTTCAACCCGAGGCGCTGCTGCGCGAAGTAGTCGGAGAAGCGGTCTGTGCGCGCCATGCGGTGCTGCAGCATGACGCATTGGATGACGTCCAACTGGCCGATCTCGGGACGACGACTTTTGGCACACCGGTACGACTCAACCGGCTGGTGATCGAATCCGATTTTGTCATCACCATCGGCGCTATTCTCTACCATTATTTTGCCGGATTCGGCGGCGGGCCCAAAATGCTCCTTCCCGGCGTAGCGGGACTGGAGTCCATACGGATCAATCACCGGCGCACCCTGGATCCCGTGAGCGGACTGTTTCATCACGATTGTCAGGAAGGCAACATCGTCACCAATCCCGTTTTCATCGATCTGGCACAGGTTGTCCACTTTGTTCCGCATGCCCTCTCCCTGCAGGTGGTACTCTCTCCGCAGGGGGAGATCGTGGAAGCGGCAGCGGGTCCCATCCTTCCCATTCACCGGCGGCTCACGGAACGGGTGCGTCAAATTTACGCCTTGCCCATTGACGATCGCGCCGATGTGGTGATCGCAAGTGCAGGAGGGTATCCCGCGGATGTCAACCTCATTCAATCCCACAAGTCCATTCATCACGCCTGTCAGGCCTTGAAACCGGCCGGAACGCTCATCGTGCTGGCCGAATGCGCGCAGGGGATCGGCTCCAGTTATTTTATGCGCTATTTTACCGGCGCGACATCGTGCGAAATGGGACTGCAGTTGCTCCGCGATTATCAGATCAATGGCCACACGGCGTTGGCGCTGCGCCGCAAAACCGAGACAGCGCGGATCATCCTCGTCTCCGGACTCGATGCGGACGCGGTGAGACAGACGGGCATGCACGCGGCCGCCTCCTTTGCGGAGGCCTGGGCCATGACGGCACCCCATCTCCCTGCCGGCGCCCGGGGGTATATTCTGCCCGACAGTTCAAAATTTGTCCCCATACAACGATGACATTTGTTTAGACCTCGAATGCTTCGGTGGACTCTGCGACCGCTTGACAAGGGTCATGTCGGTGGAGTGATGAAGGACACCAAACCATGTAATCAATAGGAGCCGAGATGGAAAAAAAGAAGACTTCGCTGTTATCCTCTTTTCCGCGCGTCTTTTGGGTGGCGAATGTGATGGAGCTGTTTGAGCGGGCCGCCTATTATGGCATGAATTCGATATTGGCGATCTATCTCTCCAACAGCGTCCAGGAAGGCGGGTTGGGATTTTCCGAGCAGTCGGTGGGCTTTTTGCAGAGCCTGGTGTACGCCATGACCTATATCGTTCCCATATTGGGGGGTGCGCTGGCGGACCGCTACGGCTACCGGCGCATGCTGATGATCGCGTTTTCCCTGCTGACCGCGGGATACTATATCTCGGGTAACGTCTCGCAATACGGCGTGGTCTTTTCCAGTCTGCTCCTGCTCGCCACCGGCGCCGGACTCTTCAAACCGATCATTTCGGGAACGCTGGCGCGTACGACCAATGAGGAGAACTCTGGATTTGGTTTTGGCATCTATTACTGGATGATCAATCTCGGCGCTTTTCTGGCGCCGCTTCTGGTGAGCTATTTGAAAGGCTTCTCCTGGTCCCTGGTGTTTACGGTTTCCGCCATCTACTGCGCCCTGATGCTGCTGCCTACCATCTTTCTCTATAAAGACCCGCCCAAACCGGAGAACAAAAAGACCCTGCGCCAGGTGCTGGGCGGGGCGGCGATGGTACTGGCCGATGCCCGCTTCATGCTGATGATTTTCGTCTACTCCTGTTTCTGGATTCTCTATTTTCAGCAATTCGGCTCCGTGTTATGGTTTTTGCGCGATTTCGTCGACAAGGCGCCGGTCGACGCCTTCTTCGCGTTACTGGGCATCCCCCTGCGTTTCGATGTTGAACACGTCACGGTCATCAACGCCGGGACCATCATCCTGCTGCAGGTGCTGGTCAGTCGCCTGGTGAAAAACATCAAAGCCTTGCCGACCATGGTGACCGGCATCTTCTTCGGCTCCCTGGGCTTTGTCTTTCTGGCATTTGCGCAAACGCCATGGATTTTCATCCTCGGCCTCGTCGTTTTTTCCATCGGCGAGATGACCGCGCATCCGAAATATTACAGCTATATCGGTCTGATTGCCCCCGCCGACAAGAAGGCGGTCTACATGGGCTACGCCTTCCTCTACGGGGTCATTGGCAGTCTGGTCGGTTCCAACCTCGGCGGTCTGATGTATGGGAAGATTCTCAAACCGCTGGTCGGCAAGGCGGATGTCGCGGCAACCGTGCGCGAATTTTGGCTTATCTTTGCGGTGCTGGGTCTGGTGACGATGGTGGGATTGCTGTTATATAACAAATATTTCAGCGCGGACACGGAAGCGACGCGTCACCGCGCCAAACGCATCATGATGTTCATCTATGGTTTGCTCGTGGTCGCGGGCGCTGCGTTCCTCATTAACGCACTCTCCGCTCCGGAAATCGCCTATAAAACCATGGTGCAATCTATTATTCTCCTGGCCGTGGGCAGCGGAGGATTGTTGGTGAGCCTGCGGCGCTGATCAGGGACCGGGTTTCCGGGCAGTGTGGGATTCGGTCTGTGATCCCGGAAAAGAGCTGAATTTGGTATCTCATCAATCATTGGTTTTATGCAAAAACGGAAAAAAGGGCAGGGCGAGCAGCCTGCCCGCCCTGGTACAGTTCCGGGTTATCCGGGTTGGGGATGGACTCCTTGATCAGTCTGCGGAGGGGGCCTGTTCGACAGGCACATTCAGGAGCGTTTGCCGCAGCGCCGCAGCCCATTGACGGATATAATCCCAATCACGGGTATCGACACTGCCACTGGTCGGCAGTCCGGATTTTTCAAGGACGCGGCGCATCAGGTTCTTCATAACCGGATTGAGACGATCAAAGTCGATTTTGCCGCCAAAAGCTTCCAGGGCGATGGGTTTGAGGACGGGATATTTTTGCAACAGCTGCGGGATATACTGATTTTTGACGGCTTCGCGCCCTGTTTCACAATTTGCCGACAGACATACCAGGAAAAGGGCGAAGGGTTTGTCGCGCAACTCATGACGATGCCGGGTTAAAAAGTCGACCATATTGGCCATCGTATGCTCGGCGCGTACCGAACTGCCAAGAACCACACCGTCAAAGGCGTCGATCGCTTCGACGTCATCGATGGATTGCAGATCGACGACAAAGGATTTATCTTCGCTGAGTACGGATTTTATCTCTTCAGCAACTTCACGGGTTGTGCCGTAACCGCTGCTGTAGGCGACCAAAATTTTCATATGTACAACCTGATCCTGGATTGATAAAACAGGTGCGGTGCATGCTACAATGAATGCCACCTTGTTTCTTTCTAAACGTTTATAACAAACGCGATCAACCAATAAATTCCTGCAAATGATGCATATTGTTCTCCTCCAGCCACCTTTTGAAGATTTTTATGCCACACCGATCCGTTTCTATCCGCTCGGACTGGCGTATGTCGCAGCGGTCTTGCGCCGGCAGGGCCACACGGTTACCCTGCTCGATGCGCTGACGCCGTTGCGCAAGCGTACGCTGGCTTTGCCACACGCCTTCTCGTATCTGAAAGATCATTTGCAAAACACGCCGCATTTTTTTCGTCACTATTGCCGTTATGGCAGGGAGGACGATGCCCTGTTGCAAGAGATCGCCGCGCTGCGTGCGGATGTCGTCGGCATTACGGCCCAATTTACCGCTTATTACAAGAATGTCCATGAACTGGCCACGCGGATCAAAACGGAATTGGGGGTGGCGGTGATGGTGGGGGGCAATCACGCCACCGCATTTCCCGAAGAGATACGGCGGCGCACGCCGGCCATCGATGCCGTGGTCTCCGGGCCGGCTGAGAACGGCCTGGCTTCCGCCCTGGCGCGCCTGAATATTCCCGCGCCGCTGCCATCCGTCGACTGGCGCGAGATGCCCCCGGCCCACGATCTGATCCCGGGCGATGCTTACCGCATCGGCGTGAAAAATTATGCTTCCCTGATCGCCAGCCGCGGCTGTCCCGTCGGCTGTGCGTTCTGCTCGGTGCAAAACATGTTCGGCAAACGGATTCAGTGTCGTACCGTTGCGTCGGTTGTGGCCGAGATGTCATACCTCTACCACGAAAGACAGGTTCGGATTTTTAATTTTGAAGACGACCATCTCACCGCCAATCGCGCCTGGTTTATGGCATTCCTGCAGGCCATTGAGCAGGACGCTTCCCTCGAAGAGATCGAATTGACGGCCATGAATGGCCTCTGTTACGCCACACTGGACGGGGAAGTGCTGGCGTCGATGTGGCGCGCGGGGTTCCGTCGCCTGAATCTCTCCCTGGTGACGCAGAGCGCAGCGTTGCGCAAGATCTATCAGAGACCGGACCGGGGCGTCGATATCGAGCCCGTCGTTCGGACGGCCCGGCGCCTGGGATTTCAGATCACGGTCTATCTGATCATGGGATTGCCGGAACAGACGCGGGAGGAGATCAAACAGACCATCGATTACCTGCTGAGCCTGAATGTGCTGGTCGGGCCGTCGGTTTTTTATCTGCCCGCGGGGAGTCCTCTCATGCACAGGCTCAAGGTTTCCGCCGATATCCTGGCGGACTGGAATCTGTATCGTTCCTCCGCGTTCGCAGTTGCGACCGATCATGTATCGCGCGAGGAGTTGATCGCGTTATTCGTTTATGCCCGCGCTGAGAACCTGTCGCGGCTGGACGTCGATAGAGACTGAGAGGCGATTTTGCTTGTCTGGTGTGAGCGAATTTGTGTATATTGATGGTGCGAATCATATCGGGATCAACCCGAAAAGACCTGACTTGTGGAGGAATGCATGAGTGTTTCGTACGCACTGACGAACCCGATTTCACTGATCGTCGACAAATCGCGGGATGAGTTCACCAGAAAGGACCTGGTGCGGGTGGTGGAAGAAAAACAGATTGAGCGTATAACATTACATTACACCGCCCTGGATGGCAAGCTCAAGGAACTGAAAATTCCGATCGCCAACCGGCAGCAGCTGGAGCATATCCTGGCCGATGGGGAGCGCGTTGATGGCTCCTCTCTTTTCAAGGGCATGGTGGATGCTTCGGTTTCCGATCTCTATGTCGTTCCGGTCTACCGCACCGCCTTTTTAAATCCGTTCGACAGCGGAAGTCTTGATTTCATTTGCCGCTACCTCATGCACGACGGCTCGCTGGCGCCCTTTGCGCTGGACAATATTCTCAAAAATGCGCATGACCGGTTCAAGGAGAAAACGGGTTTTATTCTGCAAGCGCTTGGCGAACTGGAATTTTACCTCATGACCGATGCACCCAATGCCTTGTTCAAAGCCGACAAACAACGCGGCTATCATGCCTCGGCGCCATTCGTCAAGACCGGCAAGGTGCTCGACGAGATGGTGCGCTACATCACGCAGATTACCGGCGCCATCAAATACGCACATAGTGAAGTCGGTTATCTGGAAAAGGTGCGCAGCGATCTCGAGGAGATTCACGGAAAACGCGCTGAACAACTCGAGATCGAATTTCTGCCGACCCCGGTCGAAGATACCGGCGATAATCTCGTGCTGGCCCGCTGGCTCATCCGCAATGTGGCTTACAAGTATGGCTGCGTGGCTACTTTTACACCCAAACTGGAAGAGGGCGTGGCGGGCAACGGGATGCATGTCCATGTTGAGCTGATGCAAAACGGCAAAAATCAGATGCTGAATCCGGATGGGAAATTGTCTCAACATGCCCGAAAACTGGTGGGTGGATTCTGCACCTACGCGGACACCCTCACAGCGTTTGGCAATACCGTCTCATCGGCCTATTTGAGGCTGGTACCCAATCAGGAGGCGCCGACGCGGATTTGCTGGAGCGATTTCAACCGCTCCGCCATGATACGCGTTCCGTTGGGATGGGCGCAGGTAAACGACCTGGGACGAAAGCTCAATCCGCAGCAAACCGAGTCCGCTCAAAACTCTGAAGGACGGCAAACCGTTGAATTGAGAAGTCCGGACGGCAGCGCGATTACGCACCTCTTGCTTGCCGGCATGACCATGGCCGCGGAGTGGGGCCTCTCCCATCCGGAAGCCCTTGATATCGCGGAGAAATTGTACGTCAAAGGCAATATTTTTGAAAATGCCGAATTGCTGAAACAACTGCCCGTTTTGCCGAAGAGCTGCGTGGAATCGGCACAACTGCTCCTGGACAAACGCGCCCTCTATGAGCGCCTGGATGTATTCCCGTCCAGTATCATCGAATACGTCGCCAGACTGCTCAAGATGGAACGGGATGAAAAAATGAACAAGTATCTGGCGGATTTACCGGCCGATGACCGCCTCCATGAGACGCG
>DCUM01000249.1:0-1677 GCA_002327255.1 bacterium UBA2214
CGGTTGAAACGTTATCGTCTATTTTCAGCTTTTGCAAAAAAGAGTAAACGGTCGCCAGAGATCACGGCGGTGATTTATTCAGTCTGCATTGAGTTTTTCAGCTGCGAAAAGCGTCCGGTTGCGAAACAAAGCTTTTGTCTTGAACAGGGATTGGATCGTCATCGCGAATTTCGCAGTTCATTTTTTTTGGTACTTTCCTCAAAAAGCTACCATCTGACGGCGGCGGTGGCGAATGAGAGCCCGCCGCCGGAGCCCATGAAGAAAACGAGATCGCCGCGTTTCACCTTGCCCAGTTCCACCGCCTCCGCCAGTGCCATGGGAATGCAGGCGGAACCCGTATAGCCGTAGCGATCCATGACCACATGGGTGGCCGCCATGGTCAGTCCGAGGTTCTCCAGCGTCTCGCGTATGCTGTTGATGTTGATCTGGGTGAAAAAAATCATGTCGATGTCGCGGATGTCAAACCCCAGTCTCGCGGTCAGATCGCGGATCATCTTCGTCCAGGTCGTCGGATTGGTCTCCCGGGGAAATTTTTTGACGAATTTCAGGAGATGGTCGTTGCTGGCGATGAGCGCCGGTGTGATGGGGTGGCGGGTGCCGCCGGCGTAGATGCCCATCCAGTCGTGATACTGGCCCTCGGTGTGCAGCAGCGATCCGAGAAAGCCGCGGTCCTGGGTCGTGCTTCTCAGGATGGCGGCGCCAGCGCCGTCGGCGAAAAGGGTGACCGTCTTTTTGTCCTTGAGATTGAGATATTTCGACATGGCGTAGACGCCGATCACCAGGATATGGTCATATTGTGCATCGGCCTGGATGTATTTGGCGCCGATGTCGAGTGCGGTCACGAAACCGGCGCACGCCGTGTTGACATCAAAGGTGCCGGCGTTCACCGCCCCGAGGCGGTGCTGCACCACTGTGGCGGTGCTGGGCGAGATGTACTCGGGCGTGTCCGTGGCAACGATGATCAACTCGAGCGCTTCGGCCTCCAGACCCGCCTGGTGCAGGGCTTTTTCCGCGGCGGCCACGGCGAGATCGGCCGTGCTTTCATCTTGCGCGCACCAGCGCCGCTCGCGGATGGTGAGATTCTCCCGCAGCCAGGTGTCGACATCCTCGCCGAGTAATTCATTGAAATACTGGTTTGTCACCACCCGTTCGGGGGCGTGCATGGCGATGGCGGCGATTTCTGCATTTCTTGTCATGATAAATAATTCTTCCGAAGCGTTCCAGTCTGAATAATTTTTTTTTAAAAAGTTCATGAAGAACAGGGAAAACAAACCAAGAAACCAATTAGAGTCCACGCTGACAAGGCTTGACCGTGAATTTATGAAAATCGGCACAAATTGAATTCAAGCAGTTTCAAAATCGTCAATTCGCGCAAGGGACGGTTTTGGGACGGGACTCAAATAGAGCTGCATCAAGAATAAAATGTTGTCTCCTGGTGGTTCACTCATGCTGTCGACGGCAGGTTGTTGTACTAACCTGTTATGAAACGCAACGCATTGTAATTGCAAAACAGATATAAATAATCCGGCAGAGGCATTACAGTACCAGTCCGCCGTCGACCTGAATGAGTGCGCCATTGATATAGGCGGCCTCATCGGATGCCAGGAAGCAGTAGGCGTTGGCGATATCCGCCGGATCGCCCAAGCGGCCGAGCGGCGTCTTTTCCCGGAGGGTGTC
>DCUM01000249.1:1686-7059 GCA_002327255.1 bacterium UBA2214
TCACCGCGCCCGCCGCTTTGGCGCAGTTGAAGACACCCTTCAAATTGACGTTGATGACCTGATCGAACTGCGCCTCTTCCATCTTCATCAGGGTGGCATCGCGGGTGATGCCGGCGTTGTTGACGAGAATGTCGATGCGGCCATACTTTGCCACCAGCTCAGCGACGTGCCGGGTCACTTCCTGGAGATTGGTGACATCCACTTTGCGAAATTCGCAGGTGCCGCCGCTCCGGGCCAGTTCTGCTGCCAGCTGTCGGCCTTTTTCTTCATTGACATCCCAGATGGAGACGGTGGCGCCTTCGGCCACGAATTTCTCGGCGGTGGCTTGGCCGATGCCGGCGGCGCCGCCGGTGATGATGGCTACTCTGTTTTCAAGACGTTTCATGATGCCTCCCGATTAAAGGGCTTCCACGATCAGCGCGGTGGCTTCGCCGCCGCCGATGCACAACGAGGCCAATCCCCGTTTGGCTTTCTTCTGCTGCATGACATGCAGCAGGGTGGTCAGGATGCGGGCGCCGCTGGCGCCGATGGGATGGCCGAGGGCCACCGCGCCGCCGTTGATATTCACTTTATCCACGGGCAAGCCGAGCAGCTGATGGTTGACCAGCGAAACCACCGCAAAGGCCTCGTTGATCTCGTAGACATCGATATCCTGCGTGGTCAGTTTGGCTTTTGCCAGGACCTTGTTGATGGCGTCGGCCGGCGCGGTGGTGAACCACGCCGGTGCCTTGGCGGCGGAAGCCTGCGCCACGATCGTGGCCAGAGGCTGGAGTCCCAGTTGCGCCGCTTTTTCAGCGGACATCAACAGCACCGCAGCCGCACCGTCATTGATGGAAGAGGCGTTGGCAGCGGTTATGGTGCCCTCTTTCTTGAAGACCGGGCGCAGGGTCTTCATTTTTTCAAAGTTCACTTTGGCCGGTTCTTCATCCGTATCGAAGAGAACAGGCTCGCCCTTTTTCTGGGGGATTTCGACAGGGACGATCTCTTGCTTGAACAAGCCGTTTTTCTGCGCCTCCTGGGCCCGGGTATAACTCATGATGGCAAAATCATCCTGGTCTTCGCGGGAGATATGGTATTCCGCGGCGCAGAGTTCCGCAAGATCGCCCATGTGGCTGTCGCTGTAGGGATCCCACAAGCCATCGCGCAACAGGCTGTCAACGGTGGCGCCATGCCCCATTTTCAAGCCGGTGCGCAGCCCGTGGACGTAATAGGGCGCCTGACTCATATTCTCCATGCCACCGGCGATAATGACCTCCGCATCGCCGACCTGAATGGCCTGGGCGGCCAGCATGATCGCTTTGAGTCCGGAGCCGCAGACTTTGTTGATGGTCATGCACTGCACCGAATCGGGCAACCCGGCGCCGAGCGCCGCCTGACGGGCCGGCGCCTGCCCGGTGTTGGCGGGCAGCACACAGCCCATGATGACTTCATCGATCTGCTCCGCCGCTATCCGGGTGCGCGCGAGCAGCGCCTTGATCACATGGCTGCCGAGTTTGGGGGCCGGTATTTCGGCCAGGGCGCCGCCGAAAGCGCCGATGGGGGTGCGGACGGCATCGATAAGGACGACTTGTTTGAGATTGGACATGTTACCCTCTGACTTTTTAACCAAGGCACGGCACGATTAAACCTGATGAATTCAAAGACAGCAAAGACCAGGAAGCGAAGGAACTGTCAAACGGAACTTGAATGATGGTTTGAAGGCCTGCTCCTTTTCGAGCGCTGCGGTCTGATAAAGTTTAAAACCTGGAGCATCCGTGGTACTATTGGCATTCTGTGGATTCTTTGTCATCACGGCACTGATTGAAAATTATGCCCCCCGCCGGGTTTGCGGAACCCGCTGGTCACCGCGCCTGGCTGTCTCGCCAACGTCCATTTTTGTGTATCATCCAGGCTGATGGGTATTTTGGACTTTGCTATTTTCTTTATGTTGTTTTATCCATTCAACATGAAAATCCTGATAATGAGAGATCATCAGGGTGTAAAAGGCCGCCATCTCGTCGATGTTTTTTTTAAATTCGGCGGTCTCCTCGGTACCGTGTTCATCGAGGAGGAGCTGAAATTTGCGGGCCAGTTCGAGATTTTTCTTTTCCAGGGAGAGCCGGTTGAGAAAAGCGTTGCCAAAGATGTTGGGATGGGCCTGATAATAATCCTTGCGGCTGCCGGGTTTCCAGACGCGCTGAATGAGATTGTGATCGAGGAGTCGTCTGCAGATTTGACTGGTCGGCCCCTTGCTGACCCCCAGTTCCCTGGTGATGTCGGTGAGGGAGATGGGTTCGCCCCAATAGAGCAGCAAACCGACGATGCGTCCCATCAGGACGGGGAGCCCGAACATCTGATAGCCGGCGCCAAAATCCTGGATGAATTCTTTTTTGAGCATAGGGGGTCAAACTCTTTCGAATGTTTCAAATATATCAAACGATTGAAATATATAAAAGATTTTGGCAAAAGCAAACCTTTTTTCACTTGATATTGTTTTTTCCATGGCGAAGAGGGCCGGGAGGGGGCAGGTCAGCTATGCCCGATGGGTGTCATTTCGGTTTCTTGGCTGCGGCAGACAAGCGGCCCCACGCTTTGCGCAACCCGCTCGTGTCGTGAAAGTCTTTGCCGGCGCAAGCCTGGGCAGGACGGAACACGGACCTGTTTACCAGCGCCACGTGCGTCTGCTAAAAATCAGATAGGCCCATATGCTCAAGGCCAGCGATACGGGAAACCCGGCATAGGAAGCCCACAGTGGCAGGGTATAGTTTCCGATAATGAGCGGCAGCTCGACATAGAGCCGGTAAAGATGCACCATGGAGACGCCGAAAAAGATCGCTCCGGAAAGGGCGAGGTAGAGTTTTTCAAACATAGGAACCTCTCGATGAATGGATTGCCGGGTATGACGCCGCTGGCGTTGAAACGAACGGTTCGGGCTTACGGTGCCATGCGCCGCGTCCACGGCGCCAGCGCCTCGAGCAGATCGCGCAACAAGCCAAGGGCCACCTGATCCAGCAGGTTCCCGTCGGCATCGAATACCTGGTCGGCCCGGGCCACCAGGACTTCGGGCTTGCCCAGCGGCAGGGCGCCGACATGGGTCAGTATCTGGCGCAGATGCAGTTGGGCGCGTACCGTGCCAAAGTTGCCGGTGCTGGCGCCCAGGATGGCCACCGGTTTGGATTTGAGCGGCTGCCGTGGCGGCCGCGACGCCCAGTCCAGCGCGTTCTTGAGTGCACCGCTGACCGAGCTGTTGTATTCCGGAGAAGCGATCAGCAGGGCGTCCGCAAGGGCGATGCGCTCACGAAATTCCGCCACGACAGCGGGAAAGGGATTCTCATTCTCCTGATTGAAAAGAGGAAGCTCTGCGATCTCCATGATATCGAGCGTCATTCCCGGCGGCAGTAACTCGCGCGCAGTGCGTAACAGGGCTGTGTTGTAGGATCCCTCTCTCAGACTGCCGGAAATGCCCAGCACGTTAAGTGTTCTGTGTTCTGTCATCGATCAATCTCCCGGGGATATCCCGTTGCGGGTGTCGCCATGCTCTGACAACCTGCAGCCACAATGAAGATCGGATTTGCGCATGCACTTTCTCGATTTAAAACAATGGATATGCGCAAATTATTCAGCATCCATGACATCGTTTTCCGAAATGATGAATCCGCCGTGCCTCATGCGGGTCAGATGAGGGCCTCTCTTTTCAGGGCGGCTCGGAGAAAAGAGGCTCCGGCACCGGCTGGTCGAAGGCTATGCGCAACGTGATCAATTCGGTGCCGCCGCCGCTCTTGAGCAGGTCGCGAAAGAGGATATGCATGGGATACCAGCGCTTGCCGATCTTTTGCACATTTTTCAGTTCCGTCTTTTTTAAAATCGATGGTGAAGATGCGAAATGGTTCAGGTTAATGAAAAATATTCAAAATAGGGCCAGCGTGCAAAATTGGCGTCGCTTTTTTCAAATAATATGCCTATTTTTTCAGAACTGTCCTGTCAAACACTTTTGCGAACGCGATCCGGCCCGCCAGGCACCGTTCACCTCCTGGCAGCCCCTGGCTGCGGATTCGATGCCACGCTTCAGTGGAAACCGGCGGCGATCGATGCTGCACCTGTCCATCAAGCGATTTTCCGGCATGCCCGGGCGTGAAGCGTGCAGGACGGCAAAAACCACTTTGACAAAGGAAATCGGCCATGATCAAACGATGCATCATCTGGATGGGCGTCACCGCGTGCCTTGTAACGGCTCAGACCGTCACGTGGCAGGAGGTGATTCCCTCAGGCCTTCCCATAGGCGCCCGGCTTTTTGCCGGGGAGCGCAGTCAACCGGCCCTGCGCGCCTGGTACATCGATGTGGATTTGAACAACGCCAACGTCGCCGTGCGTTCCTATCTGAGCACCCTCGCATCCAAAAAGGAAGCGGTGCCCGGCTTTGTGCAGCGTACCGGCGCTTATGCCGCGGTGAACGGCGGCTATTTCAGCACCCTCGACGGTGCTTCCTATTCCGCCGTGGTCTATCCCGGCCAGGTCGTGGCGCAGAATGTCAGCGCGCTGAACCGCGACGGCAAAATCTATCCGGTCACGCGCAGCTTGTTTTCATTGAATCAGAGCCGCACCCCCGCCGTGGACTGGATTTACCATTTTGGCGGCCGGCCAGGGGATATCTGCCGTTTCGACGCACCGACTCCCAATGTGCCGGGCACTCCCGCGCCGGCGCCCCAGGCATCCCAGGGCATGCCTTTTACCGATATTCTCACCGGCATCGGCGGCGGGCCGACGCTGCTTAAAAACGGGGTGCCGCGCATCAGCTACGATGAAGAAGTCTTCTGGGGCTCGGGTGTCGGCAACACCAATCGCGATCCGCGCACGGCCGTCGGCTACACCAGTGATCATCGCGTCATACTAATGGTCGTTGACGGGCGGCAGCCCGCCAGCGAGGGCGCCAGCCTGCCGGAACTGGCCGCCATGCTCCAGGCCTTGGGATGCGTAGAAGCGATGAACCTCGATGGCGGCGGCTCGAGCCAGATGAGCGTGGCAGGGTCGCTCATCAACCGGCCCGAGGGACAGACCACGGGACTGCGCGCCGTGCCCACCATCCTCGCCATCGTGCACAGTGACAGTTTAATCACCAGGCAAAAAACGGTCTATTTTGAAAAGGTGGTCGATTCGGCGGACCCGGAGTGCACGCTGGTGGGGACAGGCTGGTTCGAGTCGGCCAATCCGGGCTATTACGGCGCCACGCGCAGCCTGCTCAACACGCCGGGCCAGGGCGGCAAATATGCTCAATTTCAGCCCCGACTCAAAGGCCCGGCCGAATATGAAATTCAGGGCTGGTGGGTCGCCGCTTCAAACCGCTGTCTGGATACGCCGTTCATCATTTATCATCAGGGGATAAGCGATACGGTGCGC
>DCUM01000249.1:7114-24460 GCA_002327255.1 bacterium UBA2214
ATCCGCATCAGCGACGCGGCCACCAGGGGGCAATATATTGTCGTCGATGCCATCCGTATCCTCTCCCATGATGCGATGACGCCGATAGAGCCGGCGCAGAACGATCTACCGCGAGGGCACGCCCTGCTGCGGAGTTATCCCAATCCTTTCAATTCCGGGACGCGAGTGAACTACCGGGTGATGCAGTCCGGGCGCATCCAGCTGTGGGTGTACGACCGGCTGGGGAGAAAAGTCCAGTGCCTGGCGGATGCCTGGCACGGTGCCGGCGCCTATCAGCTGCCGGTTTCTGCTGCGGGCCTGAGCAGTGGCATCTATTTTTGTGTGCTGCTGGATGCGCAAGGCGCACGGGCAGTCGAAAAGCTCGTGCTGGTGCGTTAGCGTGATTCAGGGCCTTTTTTTACAGTTGACAATCTGTCTATATTTGGCTATATTTGTTTTCTATTTGATTAGTTGATTCAACCGTCTGGATCAGAGACATGATCCGTCAGGCACGGTGCAGGGAAAAATACATGGCCGCTGTCAGAGGGCAAATGGTTAAGCACAGCAAGCAGTCGAACCGATGCATACAACCCGCATGATGGTATGATAACGTATCCCAATCATCAGAATAGAGCCGCAATTATCCTTCCCGATTCTGTAGTTTGTCCACAACACCCCTCTTCTTCCTTATGCAGCTTCAAAGTTTTTGCAATAGAAAAAACAACCTCACTTCTGTCGTCCTGCTCGATTGTTGCAAAGGCCAAAAGCGGCACAGGGCGTTTTCGATTCTTGTACCTTCATTTGAAATGGCCTCACGCCGGGATGGGCGTGAATACGCAGCAAGTTGTAAATGGAATGCCTAACTGGTCAACTCTATGACTGATGTGACTATGACGAAAAAACGTGTTCTCATTCTGCTGGCGGCGATCATCTGGGCTAACCCGGACCAGCTCCCGGCACAAACCACCGGCAAAATTGCCGGGCAGGTCCTGGATACGGCGACCCGGGAGCCCCTGGCGGGCGCCAATGTGATGGTCGTCGGCATGCCGATCGGCGCGACGACCGATTTCGGCGGCCGCTACGTCATCCTCAATGTGCCCCCCGGTGCGCACCAGCTCAAATTCATCTATATCGGGTATCAGTCGCTGACCGTGGAGAATGTGGGCGTCCGCATCGACCGCACCACCACCATCGATGCGCAGCTGAAGAGCACCACCGTCGATCTCGGCGAATCGGTCACCGTGACCGCCACCCGGCCCATCGTCGAGGCGGACAAGACCTCCTCTTCGGTGCATTATGACACGGACGAACTCAAATCCCTGCCGGTGGAGGGCATCCGCAACGTCCTCGAATTGTCGGCGGGCATCAACAAGAATGCCGACGGTACCTACAGCATCCGCGGCGGCGGCGCCTATGAGATCAATTACCAGATCAACGGCATGAAAAGCCTCACCACCAACACCGGCGTCCCCGCCTACGGCACGGGCAGCAAATCGGACAACAGCTGGAAATACGACATCAATCCGCTCGCCATCGCCCAGATGGAAGTCATCTCCGGCGGATTCAATGCCGAGTATGGCAATGCCCAGTCCGGCATCGTCAAAGTGGTCACCAAAGAGGGCGGGGCAAAATTTTCCGGCGCTTTTATCGCCGAATATCGTCCCGCCGGCCAATACCACTGGGGCGATTATATTTATTCCCAAAACCAGTTCGAATGGACGCGATGGGGCCATGAGGCGGCGTGGCTCAAGGAGTTGCAGTTCAAGGATTCGCTCGGTGTGGTCAACGCAGCGGAAGCGCGGCGCAACTATCAGCTTTGGGTCAAAAATCATACCCCCTCAGACGATAACATTTTTGGCATTTATGACTACCGCCAGTCGCCCTACACCCGCTATCTCTTCAGTTTTGGCGGGCCGTTGGGAAAGAACGCCGACAAGATGAGTTTTTTCTTCTCCGGGGAACTCAAGAACAAACCGACGCGCCTGCCCACGCGCGAAAAAATCCAGCGGTTGCAAAACTATTCGCTGGTGCTCTCCTACAAGCCGACCACGCAGCAGAATATCAAATTGACCGGACTCTATCAGACCTATTTTTCCGGCATGGGGTCGGGTTCGGACGATATCACCTGGGCGGGTTTGTGGGGCAGTTATGGCGCCAAGCGCAAATACACGCTGATCTACGATTCGCCGCGCGAAGAACGCCTCTTCGCGCAAAACCTCAATTACAAGTATATCTTTTCGACGCGCTCGTTTCTCGAAGCCAATCTCAGCCATCAGAGCGAGACGCTCTACGCCTTGCAGACGCCGACGCCGGCTACGGATGTCGACAAACGGCTGCCAGCGGATCAGCGCCTGTTGGAGGATCCCGGGCCGTGGTTTGAAAAATTCCGCGCCTACTACACCTGGTCCAGTGTCTATAATCAGGCCTCGCTCACGAGATTCTATGAAAGCCGCCTCAATTTCACTTCCCAACTCACCAACACCAACCTCTTCAAGGCGGGTTTCGAAGCGTCGATGATGGATCAGGATTACAACGCCTCGTCCTCTCTGTGCGTCTCCGCTTTCATCTGGCGCACCGGATTCGCCACCAATTACAAGGCCAGGACCTGGACCACCGCCGCCTACATCCAGGACAAGCTCGAATTTGCCGGCATGGTGGCCAATCTCGGCCTGCGTTTCGACGCCTACAACTTCGGCGTCGATGTCCCGGTCGATAAATATAATCTCTTTTATCCCGCCCTCGGCAGTCCCAATGTGGGCTTGCCGCAGTGGGAGCCATCGAAAACCTTTACCTCACTGTCGCCGCGTCTCGGCGTCTCCTTCCCCATCGGCGCCAAAACCGCCTTTCGCGTCCAGTACGGCCATTTCCGCTCCATGCCGCTCATCAATCAGGCGCTGGATAATCAGACCTACAACGGCTGGGGCAGCTATGGCAATCCCAATCTCAGACCCAAACTGAGCATCAATTATGAGGTGGGTGTGCAGCAGAACCTCTGGGACACGCATCAGCTCGATGTCGTCACCTATTACAATGATCTCAAGGATCAGATCTCTTCGGTTTATGTGAAATCCGCCACCGGCAGCCAGAACAAGGCGGGCGATCTCAAGGGGAGCTACATCAGCTATGAAAACCATGGCTATGGCAATTCCCGTGGCATCGAAGCCACCTTCCAGAACCGCAACAGCGATATCTGGCACTACCGGCTCTCCTATACCCTGAGCCAGACCAACTATGGCTATTACGGGGTCTACCTGCAGCGCCTCGATTTGACGCCGGAACTGGAACAGAAGTATCAATACTCCGCTGCCGATTATCTGGCGCCCGAAGACCGCACCCACCGTTTCAACGGCATGGTCACCTACAACATCCCCCACAAACACGGGCCCAACTGGTTCGGCGCCTGGCCGCTGCAGGATATCTCCATCAGTCTGATCTACAAGGTCAACAGCGGCATCGCCTACTACTGGTCGCCGGAATATCAGTACGCCTATAGCGTCGAGAGCAACCGCCGCTACCCCATGGAATCGCAGACGGACCTGCGCGTCGAAAAGGCGTTTACCCTGAGCGGCATCGCCTTCAAGGCCAGCATGCGGGTGTTGAATCTGCTCGACAACAGGCATTTGACGGCGATCTACACCAGGGAAGAACTCGACCGCTATGTTCTGCGCAGCGTCACCTACATGGACAAGGATGATGATCCCAATCGCGATTACCGGCTCTATAACTATTTCCAGGCCTACAAGAACATTCCGCGCCAGGTGTTTTTCTCACTCGGTATCGAGTTTTAGGAAAGATGAGTCGCATGAAGACTGAATGCACGCATTACCGGATTTTCTCGATGCTTCTTTTGGCCGCCCTGATGTGGGAGTCCGGCACGGCACAGGAGCAGAATTACACCGTGACCCTGAAGCGCGGCCGCCTCTGGCACGCCTTTTATTTTTCGCAGGATTGCGAGCCCTACGCCGACTGGAACCGCAAAACCTACGGCCTAGATTGGCCGGGATACAGCACCGAGGAGGTCAAGGAGAACATCGGCGGCAGCAACAGCTATCTCGTGGCCGGCGGTTTCTTCATCACCGCCCTGAACGATTCCGGAAGAACCTGGGGTTGGGACAACTTTGCCAACAGCGGCACCGAGGTCGGCTGGAAGGGCGATGCGTTTCGCTATCTCGTCAAGCGGCACCAACTGCGCTGGAAGAGCGGCGAGAATTACTGGCTGCTCAAGAATCCCCGCGAGGCCGAGGAGATCATCGATACCGAGTTTGAGATGAACGGCGCCTGGTACCAGCCCTGGGACAACCAGAATCTCCCCATCAATGTCAAACGCACGGTGCGGCAATGGTCGGGGTCGCGCGCGGATGAAGATTACCTCATCGTCGAGTACGTCATCAAAAACACGCAGCGCCGCAAGCCGCTCAGCGGCGTCTGGTTGCTCTTTTCCTATGCGCTGTCGCCCAATCACCGCGGCTGGAATCTGACTTTGCCCAACTACCCGGCGGGCGCCAAAAACACCCATTCCCGCTACGATGCGCAGGAAAAACTGCTGACGGCGTGGGCGGGCGATTTGAATACCACGGCCGGGGTGGACGAGTCGTACGATTTTTTTCAACATTACCGCTATGACCCGATCAGCAA
This sequence comes from bacterium UBA2214, assembly GCA_002327255.1. Classification (GTDB taxonomy): domain Bacteria; phylum Zhuqueibacterota; class Zhuqueibacteria; order Residuimicrobiales; family Residuimicrobiaceae; genus UBA2214. The sequence continues at coordinate 11,729 of DCUM01000249.1, forward strand.
CAGCAACCGCATCCGCCCTGAATATGTCGCCCCCGGTGTCCTCGGCATCAAATTTCTCAGCATCTCGCCCGATTCCAACGGCGTCGCGGACAAGATCAACGATTTTGTCTGGTCCGCCGCGCCCGCCACCAATGATCACGCCGCGCCCTTTCTCGGCGTCACCGGCCTGGATGCCAAATACGCGGCCATGGCAAATCCCATGCTGCTCTCGGAAGCCTTTAAAAACCCCGATGATCCGCGCATGGGTCAGAGCCGCCTCTATGCCAATTTTTCACTGGGACCCTTCAAAATCAACGTGCGCGATTCGATCAAAATCGTCCTGGCCGAGTTCGTCGGCGGCATGCCCTACGAAATGGCGATCCGCCCGGACGTGACGCGCGCCATGGTGCGCGCCGCAGCGGATTCGGCGGCACACTACCTCAACAACCGCATCCGCTTCAATTATGCCCACCACTACACCGTGCCGATGCCGCCGCCGGCGCCAGCGTTGTCCGTCTCCGCGTATCGCGAACCGGGACAAGTCGGCAACGTACTGACCTTTTCCGCCGCCAGCGAATTCATACCCGATCCCCATCAGAGGGTGGTCGATATCGCCGGCTACCGCATCTATCGTTCCGGGTATCTGCCCTTCGGCCCCTGGGAGTTGATCGCGGACATTCCCATTGGCGACAGCCGCTATTACGACAGCGCCACAGGCGCATATGCCTTTGTCGATACCGATGTGCCGCTCGGCTACGGATTCTATTATTCGTTGACGACCTATGACACCGGGCACGCCGGTTGGGATATCGACATGAGCGTCGCGGTTCCCGCGCTGGAAAGTTCGATCTTTGCCAACCGCACCAAAACCGCTTTCTATACGACGCTGACGCCGAGCAGCGGCACCCTCGAGGAGGTGACCGTGGTGCCGAATCCTTTCTATCGCAGTTCCGGGTTTGAACTGGCCGGCGATACCAAGTTGATCCAGTTTGTCAACCTTTCCGAATCCTGCAGAATCGAAATTTATACCGTCCGCGGCGATCTCGTCAAGACCATCGCGCACGCCAGCTCCGCCTCGGGCGTCGCCACCTGGAACCAGATCAGTGATTTCGGACAGTACGTCAAGAGCGGGATGTATTTCTATCGCGTCACCAACAGCAGTGGCGCCGCGAAAACCGGCAAGTTTGCCATTATCAATTGATTGCCATCAAAGCGCATGCGAGAGAAGCATATGTCTAACAGAGTTGTCAGTTACGGAGTGAGATTTTTTCTTTGCAGCCTGATTCTCGCCGGCGCGGAAAGGACTGCGGCACAGGAGTTCAGCAAAGTCGGGACTTCCGGATTCGTCTTTCTCGAAATTCCCGTTTCCGCCCGCTTTGCCGCACTGGGTGAGACCGGCATCACCATGCCCGACGCCCATGCCGAAGGCCTGTTCGTCAATCCCGCCTTGACCGCATTGGGCGAAAAACCCTTTTCTGTGAGCCTCTCCCATGCCAACTGGTATGTGGAAACGCGCCACCAGGCCGTTGGCCTGACCTGGCGCATACCGGTGGTGGGCAGCATCGGGCTGCATGCAATCTATTTCGATTTCGGCACCATGGAAAAGACCGTCAACCCCGCGGCGGATCAGACCGGATCGTACATCAGCCTGGGTACCTACAGCGCGGCGGCCTATGCCCTGGGTGTGAGCTTTGCGCGGCAGTTGACCGACCGCTTCGCCTTCGGCGCCTCCCTGAAGTATGTGCGGGAGACCATCGACACCTATCACGCCGGCAACGCGGTGACGGATATCGGTTTCATCTACCTGACCGGATACAAGAGCCTGCGCATCGGCACCTTTTTGCAGAATTTTGGTCTCGAGGCCAAATACGCCCAGGAAAAATTCAAGATGCCGCAACAGCTCAAGATGGGCCTCTCCGCCGAGGTGTGGGGCGACCTTGCAGCGCCTCACTATCTCTCGCTGCTGCTGGAAGCCGTACAGCCCAATGATGCGGACGGCCGGATTCATCTCGGCGCGGAAGGATTGCTCTACAATACCCTTTATGTGCGCAGTGGCTATAAAACAGGATATGGGCATGAAGATTTGTGCGCCGGCATCGGTCTCAAAGTGGACAGTTCCATCGGCCGCCTGCGCTGCGATTTTGCCTATATGAAACATAAAACACTCGACAGTACCTTGCGATATTCGCTCGCCATGGAGTTCTGACCTATGCGCCTCCATCCCAATCTCGTTTTGCCATTTCTGGCGGGCGTATGCGCTGCAACGCTCGCGCTCGGACAGGAACGGCCTATTCAAATGAAACTCTTCGGCTCCGCGCAAACCCTGCTGAGCCAGGAACGCATCGACAGCGGTTCCGGTTACGGCGGCGGCGGACAGATCAGCTACCGTCTGCTGCCCCGCCTGCGCGGCCAATTGACCGTTCAATACGACGTCATGGGACTGGAACAGCCCTGGGTGCTCGATGAATGGAACTGGGATTACTGGCAAACGACCTATATCCCCTTTCTGCCGGGCGCCCAACTGGCGGAGATCAATCACACCCTGCGCTACACCAGCACCGACAGCATCTATTCCGGCCGCTTTGTGCCCTCGCAGTCCATGAAAGAACTGCGCATCGGATGGGGATTCTGTTATGAAATGCCGCTTTCCGCCAAGCTCATGCCCTATATCGCGCTCGACGGCGGTTTGTCGCTGTTTCGCCGTGAACTGCAGATGCAGGAACACTGGATCAAACGCTTCAAGCTGGACACGCTTTCCACTGCCCCGTTTGATTATGAATACAAACTCGATGTACTCCACTTTGCGCCACCCAAGAAAGGCAAACGGCTCTATATCCAGCCCTCCCTGGGGATGCGCTTTGCGGCATCCTCCTCCATCGATCTCGACCTGGCCGGACATTATGTCTGCTATCCGGGCCGCGATGCCATCGCGTGGCTGGAGAATCTCTTCAATATCTCTTCGGACAGTCAGATGTGGTTTCCGCTCAAATCAAAGGCCCTGGTCACGCTGGGGTTAACTTTCAAGTATTGAGATGAACAACATGATGAAACGATTGGCCATTCTACTTTTTATCGGGACTGTTTCCATGAGCCAGGCGGTCGAACCGGGGCGATGGGGCATCGCCGTTCAGGGCGGCTCTTCCATGCCGACCGGCAGCCTTGCCAACTGGTTCAAACCCGGCGCCACTGTCAGCCTGCAGCTCGGCCAGCAGTACGACGCACACTGGTATTTGCAGGCCCTCCTCGAGCACAGCCGCTATGACCGCGAAAATCTCTCGGGATACGCCAAAGACAAACTGGCCCTGGAATTGACCCATACTGCGCTGCAATTTTCCGGACGCTATGGGCTGCCGCGTCTGGGCTTCATTCATCCACAGATGCAATTGGCGGCGGGTTTGCTCTACTGGCGCGGGGTACGCGGCGCCGTGGCCGCGGCGCCGGCATTGGGACTGCCCGACATCGAGGAAAAAGTTCTGCAGGAGTACAACTGGTGCTTTTCGCTGGGACTCTGCCTGGAGACCTTTCTGAACCGCTCGCTGAGCCTGGATGCCAGTTTTGGCTACCGCTTTGTCGTCGGTGACCTCTATCCCACCATGCAGCCCTCCATCGAACTGGAGGGCGTCTCCGGCTTTCAGACCCTGAATGCCGGTTTGGGCATCAGATATTATTTTTGATAAAGTGTATTTAACCTGAATAATCATTCAACACCAAGGCCAAAGCGCATGAAGGGATTACTTGGTTAAATAATATTAAATTAATCGTTTAAATCATGATTTTTATGTACATTGTGTGTTTGGTGGGCTTTGTGCGAAAAGAAAGTTTTAAAACCAGGTTTGCCTATTCATATTGTATTTAAATGATTTACAGATGTTGCCACCCTGTTTTTTTGAATCATTCAGGTTAAAAAATAACCGCTTGAAGGAGGTAATCATGAAACGTTGGCTACTCTTGGTGTGGATTTTAATCGTCCCGGCCGCCGCGGCGCTGGCGGACTATCCACTGTTATGGAAAAAACTGAATCTGATCAATCCCGGCAGCGATGTCACACGCGGCCTCGCCTACAACCGCGCCACGGATCATGTGCTCGTCGCTTCGCGCAAATACGCAACGGATCTCATGATCCTCAACGCCGCCACGGGTGATTCCCTGGGCAAGATGAACACCACCGGCATCAGCGGGGGGACCTACCATATCAATCTCGTCACGATTGCGGATGATGGCGTCATTTATGTATGCAATCTCTCCGCACCGCAGTACAGTCCCGGTTCCAAATTCAAGGTCTATCGCTATGCCGACGAAGCGGCCGCGCCGGAGCTGGTGTTCGAGGACGCGCTCGAGAATGGCCGCTACGGCGATGCCTTTGTGTCGGTCGGGTCGGGTGATCAAAAATTCCTCTACGCGGCGGGCATGGATAATGCCAAAATGGCCGTTTTGCGGGATGCGGGCGGCGCCACGCTGACGCTGGATCATTATATCAACCTGCCGGTGCCCGGCAACGCCCGCCACGGTGTTTCGCCCGTGGCGCCGCTGGGCAACGTATGGATCAATGCGGCCGGCCCGCTCTTCCCGCCGACGCTGATCACCAACGGCGGCACCATTGTGGCCGTCTGTCCCGATACCCTGGCCTCTGCCGGCGGCACTTCCGGCATCACCCATCTGGAACTGGGACTGTACAAATTCATCGTGGTGGCCAACGGCTACTCCGCCAGCGTGCGCACCATCGAATACACCGAGGATGAACTCGGCACCGTGAATTTTGCCTATTTCGGCGGCAATTCCGATTCGCTGGCCCTCTCCTGTAACAATGTCATCAACTCCAACCCCAACGCGACCGGACTGATTGCCTACGACAGCAAACGCAACGCGCTGTTGACCGTCATCGGCATGAACAGCGTCGCCTCGCTGAGTTTTGACAAGATGCTCAAGACCAGCACGCCGCGCGACAGCAACCTCACCGTCAGCATTGACGGCGCCAATGACTTTTTTCCCACCGATCATGTCGGCGTCAGCAACGGCCGTCACATGTATTTCACCTGGTCGGAAGGCAAGGTCTTCGCGGGCGTGACCGGTAATACCCTGGTGAATCCGCAGCAGAACACGGTGGTGGTCTGGGCCTTCGATCTCGATCCGGACGGCGCGCAGGGCAGCTACCAGCCGCCCACCAACGACGGCGGCGTCCAAAATTTGCCCTTCCGCGCCGATGTCGTTTATGTCGTCGATCCCTGGAATGAAGCCGATTTCATGACGGGACGGGTCTTCAAATGGAACGGAACCTCGTGGAGCGCCGCCAATTTTGACGGCAACCTCGCCGGTCAGGGCGCGCTGGCTTACGCGACGCCCAATTTTGCAGAATTTTCGGCGATCAAAAACGCGCCGGGCATCGGCACCAGTTTCACCAAAATCAGTAACATGCTCTACGTTGCGCAGCAGGGCAGCACCGGCGAGGTCCTTTCCGCCTTTCCCGGCATCAATGCAACCGGCAAGGCTCCGGCTTTCACGGCATACTATCATGCCGACAGGTTGGGCGAGAATATGTTCCCCACCGATACGCGTTACCTGCAGGTCAGGATCAGTCAGCCCAGCGGCGTCGCGCAGACAGGCGCCTCTTCGCCCGGACGTTTTCATCTCGCCCAGAACCATCCCAATCCCTTCAATGCGGCCACCACGATTCGTTTTGATCTGGCCCGCCCGGGACCCGTCAAAATCGAGGTGTTCGACCTCCTCGGCAAATCCGTAGCCACGGTGCTCGATGAAAAACGGGAAGCGGGTTCGCATCAAATACATTTCACCGGGGAGGGGCTGAGCAGCGGCATCTATTATTACCGGCTCAGCAGTGATCAACAAACCGCGCTGCGCAAAATGGTGTTGATCAAGTGATGCCTCACCCTGCCCGCTCCTCTGGAGCGTGCGGGTGACGGACGACGGGGGGATTTGGCGATCACGTTGACAATCCGTCAGCCTGAAGACCCATCACCTGCTTGCAGGCCAAAAACAATCAACCCCGGGGTCGCGTGCTTGGGCGACCCCGGGGTCGATGAACAGAACGCGCACGTATTGAAATATAAAATCGTGAAAAAACAGTTTCTTCTCGGCTTCCTTTCATATTTGCTTTCCTTCACCGCGGTGGCGCAGCCGGAACTGCGCGGTGTCTGGATCGCCTGGGGCGGCGCCAATCCGCCGCGCAAGACCGATATTGCCCGCATGATGGATAACCTGGCGCAGCACAACGTCAATACCGTCTATGTCGACGTGTGGCGCTATGGCTGGCCTTATTTTCGCAGCCAGCTCTTTTACGATTTGACCGGCCAATGGAGCGATCCCCTCCTCGAAGCCGGACGCGATGTACTCGCCGACATGATCGCCGAAGGTCATCGCGTCGGCCTGCATGTGGAAGCCTGGTTCGAGTATGGTTTTGCCGCGTGCCATAACAGCAACGATGATCTCTACCGGGCGCGTCCGCAGTGGTTCGCACAGCACCGCAACGGTTCCGTGCTCTTCAACGGCGATTACCGCTGGAAATGGCTCAGCCATGTCCATCCGGAGGCGCAGCAGTTTCTCATCGATCTCTGCCAGGAAGTCGTCGCGCGCTATGACGTCGATGGCATCGAACTCGATCGCATCCGTTATCCGGAACTGGACTGCGGCTACGACCCGGCCACGGTTGCGGTCTACCAGTCCGAACACAACGGCGCGGCACCGCCGCAGAGCCCCTCCGATGCGGGTTGGATGCGCTGGCGCGCCGATAAACTCACGGAATTCGTCACGGCCTTCTACGATTCCATCAAGGCGATCAATCCCGATGTTTTTGTCAGCAATGCGCCCATCCCCTACAGTTGGGGGTATGACCATTTTTGCCAGGATTGGCGTCCGTGGATCAACAACGGCGTCCTCGATTTCATCAGCACGCAGCTCTACTGGCCCACCAATGCGGTCTATGCATCGGATCTGGAGCGGCATCTCACGTATATCAGCGACCGCAGCAAATTTTATCCGGGCATCTGTGCCATTGCCAATAACATCATCGTGCCCGGCGCGGAAATCGCCGCCATGATCCAGACCACCCGCGCCCGCAATCTGCGCGGTCATGTCATCTGGTTTTACGATCAGCTGGTGGATGATCTGCCCTATTTGAAACAGACCGTTTATCAGGAAAAGGTGGCCGTCCCGGATCGTCCGCCGACGTGGCGGCAGCCGGCCATCATCGTCCATGAAGAGGACGCCGCTGTGAGCCGTTCGCAGGGCTGGACCTTTTACGGCGGAATTCCCGGTTACGACGGGGGGTGTCTGTATGCCAAAGCGGGTGCGGATTGCTGGCTCGAGTATAGGGCGGATATCCCGGAGCCGGGATGGTACGAACTCTATGTCTTCAACATTTTTCAGTACAAAGCCAGCAAGCTGGCGCCCTATGCCGTACGCCATGCCCTCGGCGTTGATACGGTGCGGGTCAACCAGGCCGTTTCCGGGCAGGCGCGCTGGTTCAAACTGGGCGACTATTATTTGCGCAGCGGCGCCGCGCAGCCCGTCGTCCGCCTCAGCAATGCCGGCATCGAAAGCGACACTTTTTTGTTCGCCGATGCCATCATGCTGGTGCGCAGCCGGCGGCCGCTGGGTATCCCGTCGGGCCTAACCACCGCCGCAAGGGAACAGGCCGAGTCCGCGGTTTCCCTGACCAGCTACCCCAATCCGTTCAACAGCGCCGCGAACATCCGCTATCATCTGCCCCAAAACGGCCGGGTGCAACTGCGCGTATTCGATGGCGCCGGCCGGCAGGTGGCCCTGTTGCTCGACGGCATCTGTCCCGCCGGTCCCGGCGTCGTGATCTGGAACGCCCTGCAGCAGCCGTCAGGGGTCTATTTTGTCAAATTGGTGATGGACGGCATGGTGGAAACACATAAATTGGTTGTTATTAAGTAAAAAAAGCCTAAATTAATTCAGACCTCGCCGCCGCGTGATCGGGCGCCTGACCATTCTTCACATACCCGTGAACAGGATCCCGCCGGCCGGCAGGGGAGGAGCATACCGTACAATTTTTCAGGAGGAAGTGCATGAAGAGACTCATGGTACTGTTACTTTTGGTCGTTTTTGCCAATGCCGCTTTCGCATTGGTCGACAGCACTGCGACCCCCATCTGGAAGAGAACCGCAGATGATGCGACGCAGTTCTTTTTTAAAAATGACCACATGACCCGCAGCATCGCGCTGAACAAGGTCACCAACCATCTGCTGGTGGCGACGCGCACCGCAGGGCATCGCATTGTCGTTCTCAATGCCGCCACGGGCGACAGCCTGGGACAGCTCGACATGACGGGTGTCCTGGGCGGAACCTATCATCTCAACAAGGTGGCGGTGGCGGAAGACGGTGTCATCTACGCCTGTAACCTCAACATCGCGAGCGGGTTCAAAATCTACCGCTGGGCGGATGAAACCGCGGCGCCGACGCTGGTCATCGATGCCACCGGTGTCACCGGCACCCGCTTCGGCGATGCCTTCACCGTCACCGGCGGCGGAGCGCAGACGAAAATTTTCATCGCCGGCAACAACGCCGCTTCAAAGATCAACGTGCTGACCACGACCGATGGTGTCAATTTTGCGATCACCCAGGTCATCCCGGCCAACGGGCACTGCACCGATATCTACCCGCTCGGTGACAACGAAATCTGGATCAACCGTCCCGGCCTGGCCGCGACGCGCATCGACGCCAACGGCGTCGTCACCGGCACCGTGCCCACCACGGTTCTGGGAACCAGCGCGGGCGCCCTGTCGGTCTTTGGCTATGCCGGTCACTGGTACCTGGCCAGCTCCGATGGCAATGTCAATCCCGCCACCGGCCGCTTGCTGCAGCTGCCCAACAATCTCGCGGATTCCAAAGTGCGCGTGGTCTACAAGGGCATGGGCACCAATGCCAACACCAACGGCGTCGGCGCTGTGGTGGTGCAGCCCGACAGCGACCGCGTCTGGATTCTCCAGACCAACAACGCCATCGCCATGTATCCCTTTGGCGGTTATGCCCTCTTCCCGTTGGCCTGGCGTTCCAAAGCCGAAGCCGATCCCTGGCACGGTCTCGACAACATGGTGCGCACCCTGGCATACAGCCAGAAAACCAAACACCTCTATGTCGCTTCCCGCAATGGCGGCACCTTTATCAAGGTCTTCGATCCCGTCACCGGTAACTATGTGAAAGACCTGAACACTGCCGGCATCTCCGGAGGCACGTACCACATCAACATGGTGACGGCCACCCGTGACGGTCAAATCTTCGCCGGCAATCTGGCCCTGGCCAACGGCACTTTCAAGTTGTACCGTTATGCCGATGAAGATGCCGCACCGGCTCTGGTGTGGGAAGGCGTCGTGCCCGGCCGCGCCGGCGATGCCCTGGCCTGTAGCGGTGTCGGTGATCAGGTCACCGTCTTCGCCTCGGGTTGGAATAATGACAAGATTTTCACCTTTGCCTCCACGCCCGCCGGCTTTGTCCGTCAGAATGACATCCCGCTGCCGGAAGCCAGTGCGGCCCGCTATGGCATCAGCCCCGTTGGCAATGGCGACTATCTCTTCGTCGCGGCGCCGACACTGCCCACCCGCTATATCAAACGCGACGGCACGGTGATTTACGAGTTTCCCAAAGATGCGGCATTGGGCGCTTCGGTGACCTATGTGGAAGTGCCCGCGGTGGATGGCGTCTCGCGCCGTTTCCTGCTGCTGCCCCATGGCTGGACGCCCGGCACGCGGGTCATCGAACTGATCGGCGAGGATGGCGATAACCTCTGCGCCAACTGGGAATTCTGGGATCAACCACCCGCCCGGACGCCGGTCTACGCCACCAATCCCAACGCCAACGCCACGACGCAGGTTGTCTACGAAGTCTACAACAACCAGCTCATCGAACTGGTCACCAACAATGGTCTCAGCGCCTACTCCTTCGCCAACATCATGCCGGAAGCCGGCGTGCGCGAGCCTGATCCGATCTTTTCCACGGAATCGATCGCATTTGGCAGCTACTATCTCGGCGATACGGCGCAAAAATCCTTCCAGGTCACCAACATCGGCTCGGCGCCCCTGCAAATCTTCAGCATCCGCTTCGGGCGCACCCTGTTCTCGAGCGATCTGGTGACGCCACTGGTCGTCAATGTGGGCGATACCGTCGTGGTGAATGTCGATTTCAGCGCCGATGAAGTCGGTGAAATCGCCGACGTCCTGACCGTGGAGACCGATGCGGGCGATTATGGCATCGATCTCACCGCCACGGTGACGCGCTTCTGGCCCTTCACCGTTTCCGAACTCGACTTTGGCCAGGTCTGGGCCCGCGGCGCCAACATGCTGGGCTTCCAACTCGTCAATAACGGCGCCGTCCCCGTCACCGTCGATTCGGTTGTTTCTGAATCGCCCCTGGTGGCTGTAACGCCGGACACGGCCATGACCGTGGCGGTCGGGGATACGGTCGATTTCACGGCGACGCTCTCGCCCGTCGACATCGGCGCGATCGACAGTCACGTCCTTTTCCATACCAATCTCGGTGTCTTTGATTTCGCCGTCAAAGGCATGGTCAGGGAATTGTGGCCGCTGGTGTGGCGCCAGACCGCCGACACCACGGTTTGGCACGGCACCAACAACATGGTGCGCACGCTGGTCTACAACAAGGCGACCCATCATCTCATGACCGTCAGCCGTGTCGGCGGCAGCTTCATCAAAGCCCTGGATCCGAAAAACGGCAAGGCCGTCAAGGATCTCGATAATACCGGCATCAGCGGCGGCACCTATCACATCAACATGATGGCCGTGACCGATGATGGCCAGATCTTCGCCGGCAATTTGGCACTCGCCGGCACCGCGTTCAAGCTCTATTACTGGAAGAACGAGGATGCCGCACCGGTGAAAATCTTCGACGGCCTCCTTGATGGCCGCACCGGGGATGCCCTGGGCGTCTCCGGACAGGGCAACAACGTGACAGTCTATGTTTCCGGATCGGATAACACCAAAATCTTCACCGTTAAAACCACCGACGGGGTTACCTTCAATCGGGGAGATGATATCCCTCTGCCGGAAAAGAGTGCGGCCCGTTACGCCATCAGTCCGGTGAATGACGATTATCTCTTCGTCGAAGGGGTCGGCACCCAGGTGCGCTATCTTAAAAAAGACGGCACGGTGCTCAAGGCCTTCGACCGCACGCTGCTCGGCGGCACCACCTGCACCTATTTTGAAGTGGTGACCGATGCCGGTGTCACGCGGCGCTTTGTCGCGGCCTGCGACGGTTTTTCGCCCGGAACCCGCGTCGTCGAATTGCTGGGCGCACCGGGAGACGATCTCTGCAGCCTCTTCAACATTCTGCCGGCCAATACGACCAAGTATGCCACGGTCAGCAACATCAACGCCACGGGCCAGGTGGCTTATGACCGCGTCAACAACCATCTGGTCGAGCTGGTCACCAACAACGGCGTCAGCGCCTACAGCTTTGCCAATGTGGTGCCCAATCCCAAGGCCTATACGGTCATCACGCCGATTGCTGCGGTCAAAGTGGATGCCGACGGCGATTTCAAACCCGATCTCGCCGGACAGACCTTCACCATCCAGGGCGTTGTCACCACCATCAACTACAATACCGGCAATTCATCCCTCTACTATCTCCAGGATGAGCAGGGCTGGGGCATCGCTTTTTACTCCAATAAGATCAACTATAATTTGGGTATGGGCGATGTGGCGCAGATCACCGGCCAGATTCAGTTTTATAATGGGTTGACCCAGATCGTCTCCACCGACAGTGCGAATGTCAAGGTGCTCGGACAGACCATGGTGCCGGCGCCTGTGGAGATCACCAGCGGCGCGGACATGAACGAACGCACCGAAGGCAGCCTGGTTCGACTCGCCGGGTATTATCTGACGACGCCGAATCTGTGGCCGGCCGTCGGCAAAAATGCCACGCTCAAATTCGCCCGCGGCACCGACACGGTTCTGGTCTTCATCGACAAGGAGACCGATATCGATGGTTCGCCGGCACCCCAGGGCTATTACGTCCTCACCGGTGTCATCGATCAGTATACCACGAGCGTTCCCCCCAATGACAAGTACGAAATCCGGCCGCGCTCGCTCGATGATCTGACCCAGGCCACGGGCGTGCAGCAGGATACGCCGGGACTCCCGGTGAACTATGCCCTGCATCAGAACTATCCCAATCCGTTCAATCCGGTGACCACGATTGCCTTCGAACTGCCGAAAGCGGATCAGGTCAAAGTCCGGGTGTTTGACTTGCTGGGCAAAGAGGTTGCCATCCTGTACGACGGCAAACTGGATGCCGGTTTCTATCAATTCAACTTCAACGGCACGCAGCTCTCCAGCGGCGTCTATTTCTATCGCATTGAAAGCAAAAACTTTGTCGATATGAAAAAGATGACGTTGATCAAGTAATTATTGCCGTTGTCACAAACAGGCACACAGGCTGTGGCCGGGAATTCTTCCCGGCCACAGCCTTCTTTTTATACGGAAAGGCTATGAAAAAATATATTTTTATCGTTGTCGGCCTGATACTATTGTTCCTGGGGTGCACCCCTGAAGCGCCCCAACGCGTCGAGGTGCGCGGCATCTGGCTGCGGCCGCCCGAGACCAAAGCCGCCCTGGTCGCCGCCATCGATTCGCTCGCCGATGCCGGCATCAACATGATCTTTATTGAAACCTGGTATCACAGCCACACCATCTATCCCTCCAAAGTGGCTGCGCAGCGGCCGGGGTTCCAGGGTTGGGATCCCCTGCGCGTCGCTTTGCGCCA
>DCUM01000021.1 GCA_002327255.1 bacterium UBA2214
CAGCTCAATCTCTACGAAGTGCAGGTCGATTACGGCGCTCCCATCGAAGTACCGGTAGCACCGTGGGAAGCCTACTACCTGACCGACTGGGGCTTCTATGGCGGCAAAATGGGCGGCTGGAAATTTACGGCTGGTGAGTTCGAAGGCGATGCCATGATCTCCGGCGATGCGCCCAGCACGGGTTGGGCGGTGTTGCGCGGCGGCTTGTCCGATCCCCTCAAACCGACCGCGGAGAGAGCCATCCAGATCACCGGCAAGCTCGAGCTGGTCGGCGGCGGCTTTGATGTCTGGGGCAGCCTGCGCTTCGGGCTCTTCAACGGCAAGGCAGCCGGAAGCGTCACCGCTGCAGAAACGGATTCTGCAAAGTGGTCCGGCAGCGATGATCAGGATTCCGGTTATCTGTTCATACCCACCAGCGGTAATGGCGGCCCGATGACCTGGGCGGGCATCAACGCAACCGGCACCTATGGCGCCGTGGTTGATGCTCCCTGGTACAGCACCGATGGTGCCGACGCCTACGTGCTCGGCCGCAATCTCCAGGTGCCCGCACTTGCCATGGGCGGTGCCGGCGTCTATGATTTCGGCATCTCCGTGCAGCCTCTGGGCGATGGCACAAGCGAAATCCGCGTCAAGCTGATCAAGAGCGACGGCACCTACAGCTGGGCGGCAAAGACCATCGACACCCACGTCCCGCTGGCGACCGGCACGTTCAACAGCATCGTCTTCGGATTGAATACCAATGCCGGAACGGTGGCCATGAACCTGATGGAAGTCATGGTTGACATGGGCGCCCCCATCGATCTGCCCGACTGGGTGGTTTCTGTGGACGCACCAGAGCCCACTGCCATACCGGTCATTTTTGCACTGCAGCAGAATTACCCGAACCCGTTCAACCCCGAGACGACCATCGAGATCGCCTTGCCGAGAAACAGCCAGGTTCGTCTGGTTGTTTACAATACCCTGGGCAAGGTCGTCGCCGAACTGGTGGATGCTCCCATGAGTGCGGGTACGCATAAAATCAATTTCAACGCGATCAATCTGCCCTCCGGCGTCTATTTCTATCAGCTCAAGGCCGGTGATTTTTCCGCGGTCAGGAAATTGATGCTCCTGAAATAACTTTTTCTCCGTTCCGGTATCATCGAGACAGAGAAAAAGATCTTGTATGTTCATGATTTAGTCAGGCAGCCTGTCCGTCGTTCATGGACAGGCTGCCTTTTAATTAGTCATCACTCCGTAACAGTCCGAGAAAATAATGGAAAAGATGCTGCGGCACCTGTTGGTCACTTGTATGGTTGTTGTTCTTTTGTACCCCGTCCTGACAAAAGCCCAGGGCGCCGTCCAGACCGACGTCCCGGCACTCAGGGATGTCTATGCGCACGATTTTTACATCGGCTGTCTGCTGTCGTACCGGAATATCGGTTTTGCCACGGACCCCTACGTCCCCGGGCAATCGCCGGTGGCCACGCCGCAAGGCGGCGATCTCATCAAATACCACATGAACAGCATGACGCCCGGCAATAACATGAAGCCGCAGTACACAGTCGACATCAGTGCCAGCGCCGCGGCCTATGTGAGGGCCGCCGATAAAGAGTATGCGGATACACATCCTGTGGTAAGATTCAATGGCGACATGATCGCCCAGCTCAACTGGGCCCGACGGCAGGGCTTCACCTTCCGCGGACATACCCTGGTGTGGCACAGCCAGACGCCAGCCACATTTTTTCGCAGCGGTTACACCAGCACGGGCCCGCGCCTGAGCGCGGAAAAAATGAGCGAGCGCCTCGACAACTATATCAAGGAGGTGATCCGCCTGCTGCATGAAGGCTGGCCCGGACTGCTGACGGCAATGGACGTGGTCAATGAAGCGGTGAAGGATGACGGCACGGACCGCACCACCGACAGTGAATGGTACCTGACTTTTGGCGACAACAGTTATCTGCTCAAGGCTTTCGAATTGACGCGCAAACACACCCTCGCCTATGACGAGAGCCAGATGAAGCTCTACTACAACGATTACAACACGCATGTCGTCAGCAAAGCGAATGGTATTGTGCGCATCTGCACGCCCATTTTCCAGGCCGGCTATCTGGACGGCATCGGCATGCAGGAACACGACGCCAGCACATCGCCCACCGCGGGACAGTGGATCGCTTCCTACAATAAATTCGCCCCCATCTGCCATGAAATGGCGGTCACCGAACTCGATGTCACCACCGGCAGCGCAACGCCGTCGGCTGCCGTGCTGACGACGCAGGCCAATCAATATGCGCAGCTCTTCAAATGCTTTGTGGAACGGAGCTATTTTTCCGGACGCGGCAAAATCATCAGCGTCTCCAAGGACGGACTCAACGATCAATACACTTTCAAGGCCAATCAAGCCTCCTCCCTGTGGGACAGCAGAAATCAGTGCAAACCGGCATTTTACGCAGTCGTGGATGTCGGTGTCTATTACAATAAACTCGATTCCATGGTGACCCTTACGGACACCTTGCAGGAAAACAACTATACAGCGGATTCCTGGGCGAAGCTGGCAACGGCTCTCGTGGCCGCAAAAGGCGCCAGGGCACAAAACTACTCGACCGTCCTGCCCGCTGCGTCTTCGCTGGCAACTGCTGCAAATAATCTGGAAGTGGCGCTCGCCGGATTGGTTGCGTCCACCAGCCGTATCGCACTGGATGGTGAAAGAACACTTTCGTTCGTCCTTGGGCAAAATTACCCCAATCCCTTCAATGCGACGACCCGGATCGAATATGTGACCGCAACGGCCGGGGAGATTTCCCTGAGCGTCCATAATCTTCGCGGCGAGGAAGTGGCGCTGCTGTGCAAAGGCATGCAACAGCCGGGGACACATGCCGTGATGTTCGATGCCGGCGCGTTGCCGGCGGGCATCTACTGGTACCGGCTGCAAACGGCGGCAAGGCGTGAAACGAAGAGGTTGACTCTGATCAAATGAGCGCCGCCGGATTCTCAGCGGCAGGGTGACGCGCGCCGAACAATTTTGGGGGACTGCGCGCCGGGGCGACGAGTCCCGTCGACCCGGAAACGTCATCTGGAGAAGGATACGGCAAAGCGCGTCATCTGTTTTCGGAGACAGCTGTCTGGACAGGCATCAGGGCGCCAGCCGCCTGTGTGCGTGCGTGAGGGTGCGCCGGCCCGATGGCGTCTTCTGCCGGGCGCAAGCGGCCGCGCATTCAGGGCAACGGCTCGCGCCATGCGTTAATCAAGTCATTATATTGCCCGTATCGCGTACAGGACAGAACTTGTAACAGGAGAACCTTCCATGCGTCTGCAGCGAATGATCATATGGCTTGTTGTACTCATCTCTCCTGCGCTGGCCGTGGTTCGCCTGCCCAGACTGATCAGCGACGGTATGGTGCTGCAGCGCGACACCAGGGTCGTCCTCTGGGGCTGGGCGGATGCGCAGGAGCCCGTCTCCGTGCAATTCATGGATTCGCTGTACACCACCACGGCCGATGACCACGGTGACTGGCAAATCGTGCTTTCGAATCTCCGTCCCGGCGGCCCCCACGACCTGATCATAAAGGCCGGCAACACCCTCACGCTGCGCGACGTCCTCGTCGGCGACGTCTGGGTCTGTTCGGGGCAGTCCAATATGGAACTGCCGATGCGGCGCGTGGCCTGGAAATACCCCCGCGAGATCGCCGCATGCGAAAACGCCAATATTCGCCATTTCGCCGTCCCGCAGAGATACGATTTCAAGACCCCGCAGGCGGACGTGTTCGCAGGCAACTGGACCAGTGCGAATCCGGCAACGGTGCTCGATTTCTCCGCAACCGCCTATTTCTTTGCCGCAGAACTGTACGCGAAATACAAGGTACCCATCGGCTTGATCAACGCCAGCCTGGGTGGCAGTCCCGCCGAAGCGTGGATGAGCGCCGAGGCCTTGAAACAATTTCCTGTCCACCTTCAGGAGGCGCAACGCTTTCAGGATGACGCCCTCATCGCCGGGATTGAAAATGCGGATCGCGCGCGCAACGACGCCTGGTACCGGCTGCTGCGGCAAAAAGATGAAGGTTACAAGAATCCACAACTGCCCTGGAGTGACCCCTCACTCTGCACCGATTCGTGGGAGAGCATGTCCATTCCGAATTACTGGTCGCATACGGAGCTGGGGCCGGTCAACGGCGTTGTCTGGTTCAGAAAAAAAGTGATCATCCCCGCTGTCATGGCCGGCAAACCCGCTCAGTTGATTCTCGGCCGCATCGTCGATGCGGATTCCTGTTTTGTCAATGGCCTCTTCGTCGGCGCCGTCAGCTACCAATATCCGCCACGGCGTTATGATATACCACCCGGACTTCTCCGGGAGGGTGAAAACATCCTCGTGGTGCGCGTCATCAGCAATGCCGGTGCGGGCGGTTTCGTACCGGACAAAGCCTATCAGATCATCGCGGATGGGGATACGCTCGACGTGACGGGAATCTGGCAGTACCGCCGTGGCGCCGTCATGGAACCTCTGGCGAGCCAGACCTTCATCCGCTGGAAACCGCTGGGACTCTTCAATGCCATGATCGCCCCGCTGCTCAAGGTTCGCATCAGGGGCGTCATCTGGTATCAGGGCGAATCCAATACGGGACGTTCGCAGGAATATCGCACCCTGTTCCCCGCCCTCATTCGTGATTGGCGCAGCCACTGGAATCAGGGCGATTTTCCATTTCTCTTCGTACAGCTTCCCAATTTCATGGAACCCCAAAATCGGCCCGGCGATGGCGGTTGGGTGCGATTCCGTGAGGCGCAGGCGCAGGCGCTCGCCCTGCCCAACACGGCGATGGCAGTCGCCATCGATCTCGGCGAATGGAACGACGTCCATCCCCTGAACAAAAAGGATGTCGGCATGCGGCTGGCGCTGGCGGCGCGCCGCGTTGCCTATGGCGAAAACATCGTGCACGCGGGACCGCTGTTCAAATCGATGCGCCGCAAAGGAAACAAGCTTGTCCTGACCTTTGATCATGCCGGCAGCGGCCTGATGACCATGGACGGCGGCCCGCTCAAACACTTTGCCATCGCCGGCGCGGACAAAAATTTTGTCTGGGCCAAAGCAAGAATAGATAAAAAACGCGTCGTTGTCTGGGCCGACGGCGTCAAAAAACCGGTCGCCGTGCGCTATGCCTGGGCCGATAATCCGCAGGGCGCCAACCTGTACAATAAAGAGGGACTGCCCGCGGCGCCCTTCCGCAGCGATGGTGATTAGACGCTGTGCGCACGCTGCAGATCGCTCAGCAGCGTCACCCCGGTCACGCAGGCAGCGCCTTTGACCGTGACCACGCTGGTGTCCCGGTAGATCGCTGACCATGGCTTGATGCCAGAAATGAGCGCAAATATGATCAGATCTGTTACGCCCTTTTTTGTGTGCCTGATTTTTCTGAATTCCGGACTCGCGGATTCCCCGTCAGTCAACAGCTATATGAATCCGGTCATCCCGGGCGACCATGCCGATTGCACCCTGACGCGAATTGGCGGCGATTTTTACACCACCGGTTCATCGTTCAATGTGACGCCGGTCATCTATCACTCGACGGACCTGGTGCACTGGGAAGCCATCGCCCAGCCGGTGAGCGCCTCGTGGTCCGGGTACGGCGATGCACCCGGCGGCGGGTGTTGGGGTGGACACATGGTTTTGTATAACGGCGAATATTGGCATTTCTTTTCCAGATCCAATACCATGCACTTTGTCAAGGCTCCCGCTCCGCAAGGTCCCTGGAGCATGCCCGTCAAGGTGAATAATCCCCCGCGCCTGCCCTACAGCCTGGGGTATGACAATTCCATTTTCATCGACGATGACAACAAGTGGTACCTGGTGGTGAAAAATGGACAGCCCAATAACGGCATCGTCGAATTGAACGCGCAAGGGCAGCCTGCAGGCGCCCTCTACAATCTCACCTGGCTCAATCCCGCTCCCTCCTATCCCTACAGTTGGGCCGAAGGGCCGGTGATCTGGAAATACAGCGGATACTATTATTATTCCTTTGCCAGGGATCTCGGCGGCGGTCAAAAAGTGATGCGCAGCAGAACGCTCACCTCCGATCCATCCGCCTGGGAGATGCTGGGCGACTTTTTCAATGAGAGCGACCCGCAAAAAAGTTCATCGCTGTTCACCAGCCCGAACCATGCCTCCCCGGCGGTGATGCTGGACGACAGCACCTCCTGGGTGATCCATCCCCTCTATGCCAAAGGCGAGTGGAGAGGACAGGGACGGCAGGGGCTGCTCAATCAGGTGCGTTACGATGCGACCGGCAGGCCGGTGGCGGATTACCCGATCCATCAGCCCTTCACCGCGCCCCGACTGTCCGACAGCGGCATCCCCTGGATGGTACCCAAATCGGATTTTTTTACATCGGCCACGTTGCACCCGGAATGGTCGTTTTTGGGCTATACCGCTGCGAACCGCACCGCACTCAGCGAGCGCCCGGGATGGCTGCGCCTCTCCCCCAAAAGCATCACCAAAGCCAATACGGTGATCAAAAACGATGGCGAGCACAATTACGCGCTGATCACCCGACTCGATTTCGCGGCGCGATCGGCCTCTGATGAGGCGGGGCTCTGGATCATGCGCGGCGATGAAAAAATGGCGCTGAAATTGGTCAGCACCCTGTCGGCCGGCGCCCAAAAAGTGATCTCGTTCAGCTTTGAAAATATCAAATACGAGGCGGAAAACAGTGCCGGCGATACCCTTTGGCTCAAGCTGGTGCGGATCAACCATAAAATAAGCGCTTCTTTCTGCCGCGATGGCGTTGCATGGACGGAAGTGGGACAGGCGATCGATGTCTCACAGATCGATTCCTATTCCGATTATTCGACCTTCACCGGAACCCGGCAGGGGTTGTATGTGAAGGGCTCGAGCGACGCCTGGTTCGACCTCTATATTTACCGTGATGCGTACACACCCATTTGGGCGGAATGTCCCGCCAACCAGTACGGCACGACCAGATACTATTCCAGCTCGGGATACGTTCTCGACAATATCCATGCCAATGATTGGGCGCTCTACGCAGGGGTTGAATTTGGCCAGCACGATTATCGCAAATCACCGGACTCGCTGAAGGTGATCGCCTCCTGCGCCTCGAGCGGCGGCATCATCGAAGTATGGCTCGATTCACTGGATAGCGGACAAAAAATCGCCGAGTGCCCCATCGGCAACAGCGGTGGCTTGCGCACCTTTAAAACCTTCACTTGCGGCGTGGATCCGGTTTCCGGCCGGCACGATCTGTTTCTCAAATTCAGCGGATCAGAAAGCGGCAAACTGTTTCAACTGCACTCGTTCTGGTTCACGGCCAAAACAGATACGACGACAGTGGTATCAGGACAAAATGATGCCACGATGCCGCAGAAGTATCGTCTGGCGCAGAACGTCCCCAATCCGTTCAACCCGTTCACAAAAATTGAATTTCAGATTCCTGTACGCACCTTTGTATCGCTCAAAGTTTACAACCTGCTGGGCGAAGAGCTGGCAGAACTGGCCGGCAACGAATACACCGCCGGCATCCATTCCGTGCCATTCAAGGCATCGCAGTGGCCCAGCGGCGTTTTTCTCTATACGCTCCGCACCGGCCACTTTATGCAAACAAAAAAGATGACCCTGGTCAGATGATTCTCACACTCTGAAAAAACCAAACAGGAGAGGACCCATGCGATTTGGCAAATTTGTATTTTTTGGTTTGCTGTTCTCTTGCATCGGCGTGACGGCGGCGACCCATCCCAATCGCATCATCATCGATACCGATCTGGGAAAAGAAAAAATCAGCAAAGAAATTTACGGGCATTTCGCCGAACATCTGGGCAACTGTATCTATGGCGGACTCTGGGTAGGCGAAGATTCTCCCATCGCCAACACCCGGGGCATCCGCAATGACGTCATCGCTGCGCTCCGGGAAATCGCAGCGCCGGTGGTGCGCTGGCCCGGCGGCTGTTTCGCCGACACCTATCACTGGAAAGACGGCATCGGCCCGCGCGCGCAGCGGCCGGCGATCATCAACTCCACCTGGGGCGGCGTCACCGAGGACAACAGCTTCGGAACCCATGAATTCCTCGATTTCTGTGAACTCATCGGCGCGGAACCGTACCTCTGTGTGAACGTCGGCAGCGGCACGGTGCAGGAAGCCGCCGATTGGGTGGAATATGTGAATTCGGACGTCAGGAGTCCGATGACGGAGCTGCGCCAAAAAAACGGCCGGGAAAAACCGTGGCGGGTGAAATACTGGGCGGTGGGCAACGAGAGCTGGGGCTGCGGCGGCAACATGACGCCGGAGTACTATGCCGATCTCTTCAAACGCTTCGCAACCTATCTGCGAGCCGGTAATCTCTGCCGCATCGCCAGCGGCGGCATCGATACGGATTACCATTGGACGGAAGTACTGCTGCAGAAGACGCAAAAGGTTCAGCATCTGATTCAGGGCTACTCCTTCCACTACTATACCGTCTGTCATGGCTGGGATCGCAAAGGATCGGCCACCCGGTTCGACGAGAATGACTGGTTTCACACCATGAAGAACACGCTGGTGATGGAACAGCGCCTGCAGCGTCACATCGCCCTGATGGATGAATATGACCCTGAAAACAGAATAGGCCTGATGGCGGACGAATGGGGCAACTGGTTCGATGTCGAACCGGGCACCAATCCGGCTTTCCTCTACCAGCAGAACACCCTGCGCGATGCGGTGACAGCCGCCCTCTATCTCAACATCTTTAACAACCACGCCCGCAGGGTCAAGATGGGCAACATCGCACAGACCATCAATGTCCTCCAGGCCATGCTGCTGACGCGCGGCGATCAACTCGTCAAGACGCCAACCTTCTATGTCTTCAAAATGTATAAAGTCCATCAGGATCAGACCCTGTTGCCGGCTCACGTTCTGTGTGAAGCGTATACGCATGACGGGAAAACTCTGCCGGGCATCAGCGCCTCTGCTTCCAAAGACAGCACGGGAAGGATCCATCTTTCGCTGTGCAACCTGAATCCCGGTCAGCAGCGGGAAATCGAAGTGGAATTAAGGGGCCTGAACGGGGTGAACAAAATCAGGGGCGAAATCATCACGGCGCCTGCCATGAACGCCTGTAATGATTTCGGCCAGGCGGAAAAGGTGTCGATAGAGCCGTTTCACGGCTTTAAAAAACGCAAAAACAGCGTCAACCTTTCGCTGCCCGGCAAGTCGGTCGTCACCCTGTGCATCGAATAATCTGTTTCCGGAGGAATTTCCCACGATGCACCCGCATCGCTCATCTTGACCATCGCCGCGTGCGATTTGCGGGATAATGACGATCAGGAACCATCGAATGCGCCGATGATCCCCGGGCACCAGAGTAATTAAAAAGGATATGAGTATGAAAATTCATGATGCAATGGCGCGTATCGCACGCCTGCCAGTATGGCGCCGTTCGATTCTGCTTTTCCTGGGCTGCACCCTGATCCATTTGTCGGCCGGCGTGCCAGCGGGTAACGCACAACCCTCCGGGGGGCCTTACGGTCCCCTCCGGCAAAAGTGGCCACTGCCAAAGGGCTCCGGGACGATCTTTTATGCCGCGCCGGATGGTTCGGTGTTGCACAGCGGCGCGACACTGGCGCAACCCACAACGCTGGAAGCGGCCGTCAAGCGCGTGCGCAGCGGCGATGTCATTGTCTTGCGCGGCGGCGTGTACCGCACCGGCAACCTGGTTCTCAATCAGGGCATCACCATCCAGCCCCATGGCGACGAAGAGCCGATCCTGAAGGGAACCCGCGTCGCCACCGCGTGGAAAAATCTCGGCAACGGCCTGTGGAAAACCGCCTGGTCGCCGCTGTTCGCTTCGGTGCCGCAGGACTGGTGGCAGCGGGATCGCGAAGGCAAAAAAACGCCCCTGCATCGCTTCAACAACGATATGGTCTTTGTGGATGGCCGTTTTCTGCAATCGGCCGGCTGGGAAGGCGAAGTCGATGAGAACAGTTATTACATCAACTATGACGACGGCACCGTTTACATCGGTCTCGATCCCACGGAGCGCGTGGTGGAAATTACAGCTTATGACGTGGCCATCTTGCGCACCACCGGTGAACTCCATGGCATCCCCTCCGACGGCAAAGGCTATACGCTCCGAGGAGTGACGCTGACGCAATATGCCTATCGCGCGCTGGAGATCGAGGGCACCAATCCGGAGGGCATTTCGCCCGAAACCGGGCACGGGAAAGAGGTCATCGGCACGACCCTGGAACACTGTACCATCACCTATTGCTCGCGCGTCGCCGGTTACCTGCGCGGCGACGGACTGACCATCCGTCACTGCCGCGTGAGTGACACCAGCACAGAAGGCATTTATATTTTGAGTTCGAACGATGTGCTCCTCGAGAAGAACATCATCCTGCGCAACAACATCGAGCACATCACCGGCTACTATCCCGCGGCGGTGAAAATCTTCAACCAGTGCTACCGCGTCACCTGCCGCGACAATCTCGTCCTCGATCACCCCTTTTCCAATGGCATCTGGTACGATGTCGGCAACGTCGATGGCGTCTTCGTCAACAACTGGATTCAGGGCGTCGGCAGCACCCGCTACCAACCGCGCCGGGATGGACTCTGGCCCAGCGACAACGGCTTCTTCTTCGAAATCTCCAAAGGCGCCATCTGCGCCGGCAACGTCTTTGTCGATTGCGACCACGGCGTCATGATCCTGAATGCCTCCAATGTGCAGATGTATAACAACACCTTCATCAACAGCACCGCCTGCATCGGGCGTACCGCCCGGGTACCGGCGGGCGATCACTTTGGCTGGCACTCCGCCACCGGGCCCGGTGTGGAACAGCGCGACGGACATCGCTTTGTCAACAATGTGCTGGCAGGAGATGCCGATTTTGGCCGCTCCCTCCTCTTCGTCTGGCAGCCGGCCGCGTTGTGTGAAAGACTCCCCGGGCCCCTGTTGAAAGAGCTGGACCATAATGCATACATGCGAAAAATCGACACCCCGGCCTGCCCGCTGATTTTGTGGAGTCCCGCAGCGGGCGAAACCTGCCAGAGAGGATACGAGACGCCGGAGGCGCTGCGACTTGCCTGGCCGGCTTTCGAAGCCAACAGCCGCCTGTTTGACAACGGGCCTGGCCCCCATTTTCAAAATCCGGAATTGGGCGATTACCGCATCGTTTGGCCCGCACAGCAGAGTCCGCGAGGATATGTCATTCCGGGACACATCCTGAAAGCGCTGGGCAAAACCGGCAGCGGCCAGCGCTACATCGGCGCCTTTCCGGCGCGGCGCTGAGGCACTCGGGAAATAAGTGGAATCAATCCGCAATACGGTACAATCCGCCACCAGGAATGCTGAGGCACACGGAGCTACGCAGAAACCGGCCCCTGCAGATCCGGGTCTATTCGCGGCGCTGAGCAGGCGCCCGGCTGGGGGCGTGTCTGAGCGAGTGCCGGGTTCCGCCCTGACGCAGTGAGGACGGAACCATTTCATTGAAATAGTTATAATCGTTCTCTGACTTTCAGGGATGCAACGCCGCACCCTCCAGGTGCGGCACTTTATCGATCCGGTTCTCATTTTGTTAACACGGTCAGGAAAGGATATGACATGAAGCACCAATACAGGGTAGTCACCCTCCTCATGGGGCTCCTGTTGGCTCTCCCCGTGAAGGATTATGCCCAGCCTCTCGCCGCGGGCAAAAGTAAATTTTTGGGCAATGTGATCAGCAACGGCAACTCCATCCGCGCCAGTTTTTTAAAATACTGGAATCAGGTCACCCCGGAAAACGCCGGGAAATGGGCCTCGGTCGAGGGCGGCATGGACGCCTATAACTGGACCCAGCTGGACAAAATCTACAACTATGCCATTGTCAACCAATTTCACTATAAACATCATGCGCTGGTGTGGGGACAGCAGTATCCCGCCTGGATCACCTCTCTGGATTCGGCGGCGCAGCGGGCGCAGGTGGAGGAGTGGATTCGCCTGGTGGGCGAGCGCTATCCGGATATGGACATGGTGGACGTGGTCAACGAACCCTTCAATGCACCACCACCTTTCGCGAAAGGACTGGGCGGCAACGGGGTGACGGGATACGATTGGGTCGTCACCGCGTTTGAACTGGCGCGAAAATATTGCGCGCCGGGCGTCATCCTCATCCTGAATGAATACAACGTGCTGCACAGCAATTCCACCACCAACAAATTTCTGGCACTCATTGATACCCTCAAGGTGCGCGGCTTGATCGATGCCGTCGGCATCCAGGGTCACTATTTCGAGTTCAAGAGCCCCGCCGGCGCCACGCCCTCTTATAGCTATCCACTGGCCACCATCAAAGGCAATCTGGACAAACTGGCCACGACGGGACTGCCCATCTACATCTCTGAATTTGACATCAACGAAGCCGACGACGCGACGCAGTTGAGCAATTATCAGACCTATTTTCCCCTCTTTTGGGAGCACCCCGGGGTCAAGGGGATGACACTGTGGGGATATGTCCAGGAGGATATCTGGAAAGTCAATGCCTATCTGCTCACCAGTCGCGGCGCGGAACGGCCGGCGATGAAATGGCTGCGCACCTACATACTCACCCCCATCCCGCCGATTCTCATCGCACCCAAAGGCACGTTCGACGAATCGCAGAGCCCGGTGTTAACCTGGCATGCCTCGGAATCCGCGATCGATTATCGCGTGCAGGTGTCACAACACCTCAATTTTGCCACCTTTGTGCTGGACACCACAGTCGCTGATACCGTGTTAGCCGTCCAGGCCCTGCAGGCGAATACGCGCTACCACTGGCGTGTC
>DCUM01000131.1:0-12696 GCA_002327255.1 bacterium UBA2214
TCCTGCAGACCCGTCCGTTGTTCGAAAAAGTGAAAGATGATGGGCGTGGTGATGTAATAGGGGATGTTGCCCACCACGCGCAGCGGTTTGCCATCCGCCACTCCGGCATGCTCGATATCGAGAATGTCGCCCTCGATGAGGGTGAAATTGGGACAGTTGAAAAACTTGACGCGCAGGATGGCGGCGAGCTGGCGGTCGAGCTCGACGGCGATGAGGCGCCCGACCCGGGGCTGGATCAATTCGGTGAGCATGCCCGTGCCCGGACCGATTTCCAGAACCGTGTCATCAGGCCCCAGCTTGAGCGCGTCCGCCATGCTGTGCAGCGTATTGCCATCGATGAGAAAATGCTGTCCCAGGCTCTTTTTCGCCTTGACGGGAAAAGGTGGTGCGCTTGTATTTTTGCCGGTTTTCATGAGTTAAAATAAGAGAAATGCGGGAAAAAAGCCAATCATTTATACAGCCGGGAGTGGCGATTTTTACCCTTGTGTCGCATCGTCCGGATGTGGATATTAGAGTATCTTGTCGATATTTTTAATACAAAACCATGAGTGTCCGGTCATTGCGTAAAGCATGGCTGAATACTCGATGGATAATATGTAGGATAATGCACTTTTATCGATGATTCCCGGATCGGTGTCTACTCGCTCATCACGTGTAAAGGCATGCACCTCATGGGAGAATGAATCTGAATGTGCAGCGTTCCATGATACAGGATGCGGGGATGGCATCGATTTCGCGTCACATCATGCCATGCCAATTTTACGGCTCTTCGTGTAATTCAGGCGTGTTTTTGGGCTAGCCGGACACGACTGCTGCAAACTGGCAGCCGTTGCCGGGCGAGCGGGCAGCCCGCCCGGTGATGGTTGCGGCTTATGCAGAAGGGGGGGGTTCCCTGGATCACCCCCGGGCCGTGATCTCTTGCGGAACGCTCCGCAACGGTTGCGGATTCACCAATTTCCGGGGGAACCATTATTGACGAGGAAGAGATATGATCAAACTGCAGCGTCTCATGGGATGGATTATCTGGCCGGCGCTGAGCCTGGGCCAGGGCGTGGTGATCAACGAGATCGCCTGGATGGGCACGGCCGCTTCCGCCACGGATGAGTGGATCGAACTGGTGAATACCCGGGAGACGGCGGTAGATCTCGGCGGCTGGCGGCTGCGCGGCGCCGATGGCACGCCCAATATCCTCCTCTCCGGCCGCATCGCCGCGCAGGGCTGTTTCCTGCTGGAACGCACCGACGATACCACGATTTCGGATATCGGCGCGGATCAGATTTACACCGGCGACCTCAAGAACAGCGGCGAATGGCTGCTGCTGTTCGACGCGGACAGCCTGGTGGCCGACGAGGTGCGCTGTGACACCTCGGGGTGGTTCGCCGGCAGCAATGCGCCCAAGCGCACCATGGAGCGCCGCCATCCGCTGCTGTCGGGCAACGATCCCGGCAACTGGGCGGATAACGATTCTTCGCGCTGCAACGGCCTGGACGCCAGGGGCAATCCCATCCAGGGCACGCCGGGAGAGATGAACAGCGTCTTCGATATCTCCCTCGCCGTGCGGGCGCCGCTGCGGGAAGTGTCGGCGCCGCGGGTGTCGTGCGGTGTTTTTCCCAATCCCTCGCCGGGGCAGATGCGTATCACCTGGCCGGCTGTGCCGGGTGAAATCCGCATTGAAATCTATGATATCCTTGGCCGCCGTGTGCGCTGCTGGCCGCGCTGGCCGCGGCACCCGGGCGTTCTCACCTGGGACGGGCGCGATGAGCGCGGCCGGGCGACCGCCGCAGGCCTCTATTTTGCGCGGCTGACGCAAGACGGCAAACTCGTCGCCACCCTCCGCCTGCTGCGGCAATAATCGGGGTCGGACCTCAGCCGATATTAGATATTATTACACTTAAGTGCCCAAAAAGTGCAAAAACAGGCCTTAGCTGCCATTTTTTCAAGGGGAAAAAGGGGCAGTTAAGGGGGATGAAATCCTGTTGCGTAGACCCGGCGGGCATCACAAGATCGGCGTATTCCGCGCAGCGTGATGATCGCACCAGGTTGCAGTCATGGAACGATCCTGACCAACACGCGCCCATCAGCCAAGAGATATCTTGTGGCGTCTCATGAGAAAAGAAGACCATCCGGCCGGTTTCTCACGTTCGGCGGGCTTCACAGGGGTGCAGCCCGCTCGCATTTTTTGTCAGGGTTGCAGGCAGGCTGAGGCGTGCGTGGTGCTTGCCGGGGCGAAATTCTATTGGTCTTCAAAGCGGATTTTGTTCAAAAGATCCGGCACCTGTTTGGCCGAGAGATTGCTATAGACGCGGTCATTGACCGTCACCACAGGGGCGAGGGCGCAGACGCCGAGGCAGCGGCTGTTCTCCAGCGAGAACAATCCATCCTGTGTCGTCTCCCCCATATCGATGCCGAGCTCTGTCTTGAAGGCTTCCAGTATCTTGTCCGCGCCCTTGACAAAGCAGGCAGTGCCCAGGCAGATGGAAATGGCGTATTTGCCGCGCGGCCGCAGGCGAAAATAGTGATAAAAGGTCGCCACGCCGCTGATGGTGGCGGTGGGGATTTGCATGTACTGGGCCACTTCGTCCATATGCTGTTCCGAGAGGTAACCATAGCGCGCCTGCACGCGGTGCAAGATCGTGATCAGATAACTTTCGGGGTATTCACGCAGCCGGCATTCTTCCATCAGATCGATGATGTCGCGATCGAGCGTCACGGATTGATCGGTCTTGTTCATTTGATCCCTCTCGGTTCTCTGGGGTGATACGTGGTATGCAGGAGTTTATGGGAGACCGGACTGCCGGGTTCTCCGAGAAACTCCTTGTAGATCTCGATGATATAGGGATTTTCATGGGCTTTGCGCAGGGGTTTGCCCGCATCGATGTCGAGCAGCGCCTGGGCGCGTTTTTTCAGGATTTCCTTGTCGAGAACGTGATAGCCGGGAGGCGGGTAGGGCTGGCCGCCGCCGCCGACGCAGCCGCCGGGGCAGGCCATCAGTTCGATCAGGTCATAGTGTGCTTCACCGGACTTTACCTTCTCCAGCAGCAGTTTGGCGTTATTCAGTCCATTGGCCACGGCCACGTGCAGGGTGCGTCCGGCCACCTCCAGTTGTGCCTCGCGAATGCCTTCCACATCACGCACCTGCTGAAAATCGATGGACGTGAGCGTCTGGCCGGTCAGTTGTTCCACCGCGGTGCGCAAGACCGCTTCCATGACCCCGCCGGTTTTGCCGAAGAGGTCGGCTGCGCCGGTGGAAAATCCGAGCGGATGATCGAATTCGCCCTCGGGGAGATGGGTGAGGTCGATGCCATAGGCCTTGATCATCCAGATGAGTTCGCGCGTGGTCAGCACGACGTCGGTATAGGGCGCGCCGGTTTCGCTGACGTGTTCCCCGCGTTCGGCCTCGAACTTTTTCGCCACACAGGGCATGATGGCCACCATAAAGATCTTTTTCGGGTCGATGCCGCGCTGTTGGGCGTAATAGGTCTTGCTCACCGTGGAGAGGATCGACATCGGCGATTTGCAGGTCGATGCGTTGGGGATGAATTCCGGATAAAAATGCTCGAGGAATTTGATCCATCCCGGCGAACAGGAGGTCAGCAGCGGCAGGTCACGGTTCTCCTTGAGCCGCCGTGCGAATTCGTGCGCCTCCTCGACCACGGTCAGGTCGGCGCCGAAATTGGTATCGAAAACAATATCGAATCCCAGCCGGCGCAGGGCGGTGACGGTCTGTCCGGTCATGATCTGGCCCGGCGGCAGATTGAAACCCTCGCCGATGGCTGCGCGGATGGCCGGTGCAACCTGGGCGATGACCAGGGTCTCCGGATCGGAAAGCGACCTCCAGACCGCATCGGTGGAGGGGCGTTCGAGAAACGCGGCGACCGGGCAGACATTGATGCATTGTCCGCAGGCGATGCAGACCGATTCATTCATGGGTGCTTCATGGGCCGGCGCCACCCGCGTATCAAAACCGCGATAGAGTTGACTGAGGTTGTGGATGCCCTGAATCTCGGAGCAGACGCGCACGCAGCGGCGGCAGAGAATGCACTTTTCCGCATCACGGATGACCGCCGGACTGGAGGATTCGACTTTGTACAATTTGCGGCGGCCTTCGAAGAGGCGTTCGCGCACGCCCATGGCGTAGGCGAGATTCTGCAATTCGCAGTTGCCGTCGCGTTCGCACGTCTGGCACTCGCGCGGATGATTGTCGATGATCAGTTCCACCAGATCGCGGCGCGCCTGGCGTATTTCCGGCGAATTGGTGCGAATGACCATGCCTTCCTGCACCCGGGTCGCGCACGAGGGCAGATAGTTTTTATAGCCTTCCACTTCGACGATACAGACGCGGCACGCCCCCTCGATCGACAGATCGGGGTGGTAACACAAACGCGGTATCTGAATGCCGAGCTGCTCCGCGGCCTCCATGATGGTGAGCTGCGGAGAGACCGCGAGATCTGTGTCATCTATTCGAATATGAACCTGGGTCATGATCGTTCCTGTCAGTTAATCGCGATGGCATCGAACTTGCAGGCGTTGAAGCACTCGCCGCATTTGATGCAGGAGGCCTGGTCAATAAAATGGACCTGACGTTTGGCCCCGGAAATGCAGGAGACCGGGCAGCGGCGCGCGCACAGGGTGCAGCCGGTGCATTTGTCCGGAATCACCTCATAGGTCACGAGCTGCCGGCACTTGTGAGCCGGGCATTTTTTGTCGCGGATATGGGTGATAAATTCTTCCTGAAAATTTTCCATGGCGCTGAGCACGGGATTGGGTGCGGTCTGGCCGAGACCGCAGAGAGAGGTCTTGCGCATCAGCTGGCCGAGTCGTCGCAACCGCGCCAGGTCTTCCATTGCGCCCTGACCGCTGCTGATGCGCTCCATGATCTCGAGCATGCGCACCGTGCCCTCGCGGCAGGGGACGCATTTGCCGCAAGACTCCGACTGGGTGAATTCGAGAAAATACCTGGCGGTGGCGACCATGCAGTCCTGGTCATCGAGCACGATCATGCCGCCCGACCCCATGATGGAGCCGATCTCGGCCAGGGTTTCATATTCCACCGGCGTATCGATCAACCGCGCCGGGATGCAGCCGCCCGAAGGTCCGCCGGTCTGTATGGCCTTCAGGGTGCGCCCCTCTTCCAGTCCGCCGCCGATATCGTAGATGATATCGCGCAGAGTGGTGCCCATCGGCACTTCCACGAGTCCGGTGTTCACGACCTTGCCGGCCAGGGCGAACACCTTGGTGCCGCGGCTCTGTTTGGTGCCGATGCGCGAGAACCAGTCCGCCCCGTAGAGCAGGATGGTCGGCACATTGGCCCAGGTCTCGACGTTATTGATCACCGTCGGGTGGCCCCACAGGCCCGATTGGGTTGGCCACGGCGGGCGGATGCGGGGCTGGCCGCGTTTGCCTTCGATGGAAACCATCAGGGCCGTCTCTTCGCCGCAGACAAAGGCGCCGGCGCCGAGACGGATTTCGATGTCGAAATCAAAGCCGGAATTCATGATATTCTTGCCGAGAACATCGTTTTCCCGCGCCTTGGCGATGGCTTTCTCCAGCCTCTCGATGGCCAGCGGATATTCCGCGCGCACGTAGATGAAGCCCTTGTGGGCGCCGATGGCGTAGGCGCCGATGGTCATGCCCTCGAGGATGATGAAGGGATCGCCTTCCAGCGCGCTGCGATCCATGAACGCGCCCGGATCCCCTTCATCGGCGTTGCAAACGACAAATCGCACCGGATCATCGCTGTCCTGCACGGCATTGCGCCATTTTTGTCCCGTGGGATAACCGCCGCCACCGCGGCCCCGCAGTCCCGATTTGCTGATTTCCGAGATGATAAAATCGGAGTCACCGCGGTCCAGCACCTGGGCCAGGGCTTCATAGCCCTTGTTGCGGATATAATCGCCCATGCTCTCGGGATCGGTGAGGCCGCTGTTGCGCAGGGTCAGTCGCGTCTGTTTGTTGAAGAAAGAGACGTCGCCATAAAGGGAGAAAAACTGTTCGGTGATGAAATCGGCATGGGTGATATAGGCGTCCACCACGGTTTTTTGCACCATGTGGCTTTTGACGATCTCGTCGGCTTCCTGCTGGGTTTGGAAATGGTACATCACTTTTTCCGGGAAGATCATCATCACATGCTGCTTGCCCACCTGATCCCTGGAGCAGAGGCCAAAGCAGCCGCCGGAGAAGATGCGGACGCTGTCGCTGTCCACCCCGTTGTTCTGCAACGCGGTTAGCAGCATCTCC
This sequence comes from bacterium UBA2214, assembly GCA_002327255.1. Taxonomy (GTDB): domain Bacteria; phylum Zhuqueibacterota; class Zhuqueibacteria; order Residuimicrobiales; family Residuimicrobiaceae; genus UBA2214. Next base: position 6,238 of record DCUM01000131.1, read on the forward strand.
TGGGTGGGGTTGCGTTCCTGGTGGCGGCAGCGTTCAGAGCTACACAGGGTGACCACATAGTCGTAATGGCGGTCGGTGCGTTTGTCAAGGATCAGGGAAGCCACGGGCAGACCGCCGAGGATGTGCTGCTGAAAGATGGTCTGCACCTTTTGCGCATCCACCTGCTCATACTTGATGGGAATTTGTCCGGGAAAAAAGACGCCGACGATGGGTTCCCGGGCACAGCGGCCGGTACAGCCGGTCGGTTTCAACAAGATATCGTCCCGCCCCGATACCCGGATCAGCTTTTCGAACTCGCGACGCACCAGATCCGAACCCGCGGCATTTTCGCAGGTTGCGGAGCCGAAATGGATGAGGATGCGGTTGTCGATACCAGACTGTTTGCGCCGTTCCACCATGTAGTGGTAAAGCGCCTCATAAAAATCCAGAACTTTTCCCATATCGCCCTTTACGTAAAAGCTGACAGTTCTTCGACGCCGTCAATATAGCAAATCACCGGCTCAAGGCAAATAGAAATTTTGTCCCAATCGCCCCAATCGGGGTCGGACCTCAACCGATCTTAGATATTATTACACTTAAGTTCCCAAAAAGTGCAAAAACAGGCCTTAGCTGCCATTTTTTCAAGGGGAAAAAGGGAGAGTTAAGACAAAAACATGCCTCATGTGTACAGCTGGTGAAGTCCACCAACCGGGATCATCCCGGGCGGAGTGCCTGGCAGGTGGGCCGCATCAAAAACAAGGAGGAGCCATCTCAATGGGATCATCCCGGGCAGAGTGCCTGGCAGGTGGGCCGCATCAAAAACAAGGAGGAGCCATCTCAATGGGATCATCCCGGGCAGAGTGCCTGGCAGGTAGGCCGCATCAAAAACAAGGAGGAGCCATCTCAATGGGATCATCCCTGGCGTAGTGCCTGGCAGGTGGGCCTCGCCAAAAACTGTGGGAGTCCACCAGGCGGGATCATCCCGGCTGGAATGGCCGGCGCCCGATGAATAACTAAAAATATGCTGAAACAGGTTCTCGATATATCGCCTCACCACGTGCCTTTTTTGAATTTTTTTACAAAAAACTGTTGACATGACGCTTTGAAAAAGTTATACTAAAATGAGTGCCGTAGAACAAAAAAGACCCTTCAGGGACAATTTCTTTCGAGATGTGCAGCCGATCGTGGAGGCCTTGATGGTTTTGGTAGAATAAAAACAGACCTTTCAGCTCCATTTCCTCTTGAGGAGGCATGTATGAAACAGGTTCATGCATTGGCGGGAATATTCCTTTTTGTACTATGTGTCACACCTGCGGAAGCACAATGGCGCCAGGCGGACGGGCCTTTCGGCGGTGATATCAGATGCTTCGCCGTCTCTACTTCCACCCTCTTTGCGGGCACCTTGAACGAGGGCGTTTTCCGTTCAACCGACAATGGCGATACCTGGCAGGAGGTTAATACCGGACTCTCCAACAAAACCATCCGTGCGCTGCTGGCCGTGGACGACATGGTGTTCGCCGGCACTTACGGCGGCGGTGTTTTCCGCTCACTGGATAGCGGCGCAAACTGGAGTGCGGTGAATGCGGGGATTGATCGCAAGAACATCAACACGTTTGCCAAGGTCGGATCCACACTCTTCGCCGGTGCCGACGGCTCCCTCTATCGTTCCAGGGACCAGGGCTCGACCTGGGCGGCGGTCGGCTTTTCACCCAACACCGTCAGCGTGAAAAGTCTGGCCGTTCGTGACAGCACCCTCTACCTTCTCGGCGGCGGCCTGTACAAGTCGACCGACCAGGGAGAGACCTGGCAGCGCCTCAATACTTCCGGCGTCTACGGCGGCACCTGGAACTGTCTGGCCATCAAGGGTGAAAACCTGTTTCTCGGCATCGAACTCAGCGGCGTTTTTCACTCCTCCAACGACGGTGTATCGTGGAACTCGGTCAATACCGGGCTCGACAACACCAGCGTGCGCGCCATCGCGGTCAGAGACAACACCCTGATCGCCGCGACAGCCGGCGGCGTTTACTGCTCGGACAATCACGGCGCCAGTTGGACAGCCGTCAATCCCGGACTAGGCAGCCACAGCATCACTGCGCTGGCCAATGGCACCGCACATCTCTTCGCCGGCACCAACGGCAGTGGCGTCTACCGCTTGCAACATACGGCGTCGACGTGGTCCCACGCCAGCCGTGGCATGATCCGCTTTCCTGTCAAGGCGCTGCAGGTCAGGGGAGAAAAGCTCTTTGCCGGCACTTCAGGTGGTGGCGTGTACGTTGGCAGCAAAGCGGTCGGCGACTGGGAACCGGCGAACATCGGCCTGGCCAACATCTTTGGCGAACCGACGATCTGGATCAATCATTTTGCGGTGACAGAAACAGCGGTGTTTGTCGGCAGCAACGGCCATGGCATTTTCCGGTCGGGCGATGCCGGCGCATCATGGACGGCCGTCAACGCGGGACTGCCCGGCATCTTTTATGTCCAGGCGCTGGGCGCCTGCGGCACGGCCCTGTTTTGCGATGAAATCTTTTATGGAAACGGCGTTTACCGCTCCCTGGATGACGGGGCGAGCTGGTCCAAACTGAATACCGGGCTGCCGGACAAACTGATCCGGGCCTTCGCGACTGTGGATACGCAGATATTCGCGGGCACGAACAATTCCGGCGTTTTCACCATCACCAGTCATGGCAGCCAATGGCAGGAAGCCAATGCGGGATTGACCAGCAAGATCATCCGTTCGCTGGCAGCCGCCGGCAACACGGTATATGCCGGCACTTTCAGCGGATTGTACGCCAGCAGCGACCGCGGCGCCGGCTGGCAGCTCGTCCACGACGGACTGAAAAACAGCGTGATCGACGCCATCGCCGTGCACGGGGATGATCTTTTCATCATGGTTTCCAATTATGGCGTGATGCGCTCGCCGGATCGCGGCGCGACCTGGCTGCCGTTCAACCAGGGCCTGACGACCAGCCAGTTGTATTGCCTCTACACCAGCGATTCGCTGCTCTTTGCGGGGACCGAGGAGGGATTGTGGATACGCACGGTGCCGCAAGTGATGACCCATGCGGAAACGGCGCTAGCAGGACAACCCGCCTCATTCGCCCTGATGCAAAATCACCCCAATCCCTTCAATCAGCAAACCTGCGTGGAATTCGATCTGGAGCAGGCGGGCGCGGTGGAGATTGGTGTCTTTAATATGCGTGGAGAGGCGGTCCTCACGCTTTTCCGGGGCGCGAAAGCGGCGGGGCGGCACCAAGTGGACTGGAGCGGATGTGATGCACACGGCCGGCTGGCGCCGTCGGGCGTCTATGTGATCAGGCTGCAGGCGGGTAATGAACAGACTTCCAGGAAGATTCTGCTGCTGCGGTAAGGAGGCTTGTACCGGGGTTTCAACCCGAAAGTGCGGCGACAGCGGCTGAGGGGTACTCTACCTGTGCCCTGTTCCTGGACAGGCATCCCGATGGTACCAACAAAGGTTAATCGGTGGACGCCACCCATGTTTGGTGGGGTTCACCGATTGTGACGAATCAAACGGATTATGGGGGCGCACGGCGACATATCGCTGCCTTCAAGGTGTTGTTGTGCTGATGTGTGTCATAAAGCTCGACCATTCTGTTTTCCACCCCCTCTGCAGACCACCTTTCCCTGAAGCTATTCCAGGAAATTGATCTGGCGGATATCCTCCTCAGACTCCATGCCGTCATACGCCTCACTGCCGGGTACAAGCCCACGCATCACAATCGCATTCTCACCCATGTGGAGATGCACCTCGAAGGGATGATTGGTAATAACGCCGGATGTGGAGAACGAGCTTCTCGACACCGGAAAATAGAGAATGCCGGTATAGCGCGCGCCCGGGAAAAAGGTATGATTCTTTGACAGATCGGTCTTGAACTCTTCGTTGACGTATTTCACAACATGTTGATCGCGTTCGATGCGCCGGCTGGCGGATTCATCCCCCGTAAGCGCCAGATTGAGAGCGCCCAGAAAGGTGGAGCCGGCGATGTAATTGCGCGTGGCTTTGTCCACCTCAACAGGCCGGACGGGAGCGATCTCCCTGGTCTTGTCGCCGTTGCTCTGCGCAATCATGCATTCCTGCGGATAAAAGTGAAGGACGTTTTGCGAGGTGTTTTCCACGCTGAAGGCAACCCCGAGATATTTGGCCGTCACAAATCCCGAGATATAGACCTGCAGCTCCATGGTCGATGTTTTGCACCACTGGGTGCCATTCTCCCAGAATGTGAAGGGCTCCCCGGCATCCATTTTTTCGATCAAGCGCGCATCCCAGCGCACCAGCAGGGATTGTTTGGCGCATCCGCTCAACAGGCATGCCACGGCAACGACCGTCAGCGTAACCATCCGTTTCATCAGCCTCTCCTCGGTTTTTGGTATTTTCACATGGAACCCGGAACCCCTTCCTGCAGCCTGGCAAGATGGTGCCAATTAAGAGACCCGGCCCCCCAATCCGTCCGCGCGCTCCCCCGAGCCCGCCGGCACGGATGCCGGGTCCATACCGCTCCACCATCAACCGCTTTGGAAATCAGGTCTCCGGGCTCCGCGAGCCAGCCGCAATCAAACCGGGGTATTCCAAAAATCGCGCCAATTCAATAATATGGGAGTTAGCCTGGTTCGGCCTGTGGGGGGCATTGCATCTAAAACGAAAGCGCGTTACAAAAGTAACGCGCTCTTAAATTTGCAGCCGTGGCTTTGAACCGTTATTGGATCAGCGGTCTCTCCGGTGGAATGGGTCATCGCAAAGCATTGCGGCCTCACCGTTGCGGATGATCGCAATGCTTGGGGTGTCCTGTGCGGAACGGGGCACAACGAAGCAAGGCGGCATCCCGGGCCTGTTTCGCGCAATGGATTCAGCGGCGCCGTTTGCGAAATTGGCGCTGGCGTTCGGTACCGATGGGCTGCCGCAACAGCCGGTCCACCTCGGCACTGCTGCCATGGCTGTGCTGGCGCGCCTTGTCGCGGATTTTTTCGACATAGGCGTCCAGGGATATGGGCAGGGGCAGGTGCGGCAGGAGCAGATCGTCCTCTTCCTGGTCGAGGCCGGTGATGAAGCGATCCGGCAAATTCTTCAGGGTCACCAGGCCGCCCTTGCAGCGGCGGCAGATACGGCTGATCCATTTTTCCAGTTCGCGGACATTGCCGGGCCAGTTGTGATCGGTCAGTTTGGCGATGATCTTGTCATCGAGGATGAGCGGACTGGCCAGTTCATACTTTTTGGCGTAGATGCCGAGGAAGTGCTGCACCAGGCGCGGGATATCCTCGCGCCGTTCCCGCAGCAACGGCAGCACCAGGCACTCGTCGAAGCGGTCCTTGAGGTCCTGGGCAAAGAGTTCCGCGTCGTGGATATCCTTGTTGGTAGCGGCGATGATGCGGGTATCGCTGCGTTCCACCTCGAAGGCGCCGATGCTGCGGATTTCGCCGTCGTTGACAAATCGCAGCAGGGCATGCTGGCCGGCGAGGGGGAGGTTGCCGATTTCGTCGAGAAAGAGGAACCGGCCGCGGCACTGGCGAATGATGCCCGGGGCATCCTGGGTAGCGCCGGTGAAGGCGCCCTTTTTGTAGCCGAAGAGCTCGGCGGCGATGAGTTCGCGGCTGAAGGCGCCGCAGTCAAAGGTCACCAGCGCCGGATCCTTTTTGCCGTGGTAGAGGCGCCAGATCGCCTCGGCCACGACCTGTTTGCCGGTGCCGCGTTCGCCGGTGATGAGGACATGAGTCTGGGCGTTGATGTCAAAAAGTATCTGCTCTTTGATGTCGCGAATTTGCCGCGAGGTACCGATGAGTTCGGGAATTTTTTCGTCCAGCTCGGCGCTGCGCACCTGATCCGAGAGGCGCTGGTTTTCGCGGCGGAGCAGGGTGAGTTGGCGTTTGAGGGCAGCGGGCGCCTGGATTTGCGGAAAATCGTCGATGGCGAACTGCACCTCGCGGGTGGAGCAACCGCGGAGGCGGGCGTAGCGGGCCTCGAAAGCCTGCACCAGGCGGGCGTGGGCGAGCACCCCGGCTCGTTCCAGGAGCACCCAGCAGGTGGTCATGGTCGGCGTGCCGGAGGTGATGTTGATTACTTTTTCCGCATCGTGGAGATCGTACTGATCGAGGAGTTCCAGCACCTTGTCGAGCATGGCGGGATAGACGAGATCGAAATCCACCGGATTGGCGGCGCGCAGCGTCACCACTTCGATATCCACTTGCGGTTTTTCCGTCTGCATGAAGCGGCTGTTTTGCTGCGCGATCCTGGCGTAATCCGCGCCCTGCTCCTGCCGGGCATCATTGATGAAAAGAAAGACGCGCTCGATTTCGTCCCGGTAGCGCAGAAAAATGTTGGCGGACGCGCCCAGGCCTTCCGGGCGCTGTTCCAGGGTGTCGTGATTGCCGATGAAGGAAAAGTAGACCATGGGATTTACTTTCATTTCCATGAACGGAGAAATATTCAACTCTGGATTATCTAACCTGAATTATTCACCGCCGAGAGCG
>DCUM01000131.1:12746-15742 GCA_002327255.1 bacterium UBA2214
CCGGCACGCCCGGCGGTTTATGAATGGAACAGGCTAACATTTGCTGTTAGATAATATACCATTTGCTGGTAAATTGTTATACTTTTTGATTTATTCCTCCCCCTCCCATTTCAATCCCAGCTGCTGCGCCGACTCTTTGGTGATTTTATACTGCGGACTGCTCTCGGTCAGCGGATTGGCCTCGGTCGAACGGCCGCGGATGCGGATTTCGATCTCCACCTGATTGCTGCTCAAGGGCATGATGAAAGAGGTGAAGATCTGGTTGTAATTGGCCAGATCCACTTTTCCCGATACCACGATGGATTTATAGTGCCTGACAGCATCCCGCGGCGGGGCCTGGTCCGGCGCGGGCTCCGGTTCCTCACCCACCTTGCCCGGCGGCGGTGCTGCGGGCTTGTAGAAGGATTTGTCCACCAGCCAGAATCCGCTCTGCGTCACATCGAACAGCGGCGGCGTCTCCTTGTAATAAATCTGCCCCCAAGGATCCCCCTCGCCGGTGGCGATGGCCAGTTCGCCGGACTGGCAGAAGCGCAGCAAACTGTTCTGCACCGCCGCAATCCCGGTGATCATCGGCTTGTCATCGTAGCGTAAAAACGCTTCATACACCTCTTTCACCCGCAGCGGCCGCTGCACCTCCGGAAAAAGGTTGTTGCTGACCAGGGTGTTTTTGCCAACGCCATCCAGCAGCCACTCTTCCGTCTTGAGCAGCTGCATGAGAGAAAGATTAATTTGCACGTCCAGACTCTCCCTGAAATCGCGCACGGCAAGACGCTGAAAACCATTTTTCACCGAATATTTGATCACCAGCGAATAGGCGGTGCAGAGCGCGCTGGAGATCTGCTTTTCATAATCATCGATTTTTTTACGGATATCCTCCTTCTGGTCCGCTTCGAGCTGACTGGCATAGTCCTGGCGAATCTTGAGGCAGGCGAGGTAATCGCGCAAATGCTCGTAGAGTTTGCCGGTCGCCAGCTCCGAGCATACCAGAAAGAGCAGGGTGTTGCGATAGATGCGTTCTCCACTGCCCTTTTTGGTGGCGATGCGTGCGATGGTCTCTTTTGTTTTCTCGCTCAGGCCATCGCCTTGCGTCAGATACTGCGGTCCCAGCAGGATGAGCGTCAACCGCGTCTGCTCGGGGATTTCCTCGGACGGATTGACCAGGACGTTGAAAAACTCGATGCGTTTGCTCTTTTCCTGCACCCGGCGCAGGATTTCACCTTCCAATTCGTGCCGCTTGATCTCGCTCCGGGCCTGATTGATGAGGATGTTGATATTGGGTTTGGTGTGAAACCAGTAGCGCTTGGAGGTGGTGGCTGCGGTGCTGTAATAGAGATAATGGGCGTGCGCCTCCAAGGCATCCAGCGCGCCGTTAATGCTGTTGTGATTGAAGGCATTGGGTTTGAGAAGCGCCAGCTTGATCTCCTCCACACTGATCCCCTTGTTGGCGCTGGTGCTGCCAAAGCTCGCCAGCAGGATGGTCGCGGCAAGGCCCTGAGTCAGCATGTGATGACCATACTCGGCCTTTTCCTGATCAATTTTAAAGGCATTGGAAGCGATGCCGGAAACGTCCGCGGAAATCACCGCATCGTAGCCGTTGCCATAAAGCTTCTTCAGCTGTCCGCTCAGGGCGTCGAGGTTTTCAAAGCGCACATCAGAGGGGTGGATGAGCGCATTGGTGCCGGGCAGCGAGCCCTGCCGTTTCCACAGGTCGGCAACGATCGATGCCAGCAGGCGCAGCACGCCGCGGGTGCGCTGGAAATCGTGATGACTGGCCCAGCGAATGCGGAACATATCGATCAGCTCGGGATGGAAGGGATAGGATTTGCGCAGCCGGTCGCGGTATTCCATGCGCGTGGCGTTGGCCGGAATTTCCGTCCAGGCGGACTGATACAGGGTCATGTATTCGCCGATGACCTTCTCGATCTCTTCCTCGCTGCCGATGTTCTCAAAGAGGCGGCGGCGGATGACTTCATAAATTTCTTCCTCCGCCACGGGTTTGGTGTCGGCGCCGATGCGGCCGAGGCGGCTGCTCAGGCTGGTGAGGATTTGCGCAGCCTGGGTGGAGTTGGCCACTTCCGCCACACTGGCCGGCAGCGTCGCCACCAGCACGCTGCGGCCGGTCGCCGCGATGGCCTGGGAGAGCTCCTGTACAAAACTGATGGTCTGATCCGAGAGGGTGGAGCCGCCCACGACGACGCCCGAGGCGGCGACGCAGTAATCGGCCAACTCGTCGATGAGGATCAGCGCCGGACTGGACATTTCCAGGACTTTTTTGAACAGTCCCTTGGGTGCGGTGCGATTTTCGTCATTGGCGCGGATGACTTCGTAGCCCTCCTGGCCGGCCAGCTGCCAGGCCAGCTCACCCCACAGCGTCCGGATGTGGAGGCCATCCACCATCCTGCCCTGGGTGGGATCGTTGGTGGTATTGCTAAAGACCGCCAGGCTGGCGGTTTCATAGTCGGGCCGTGCAGCATCCGCGAGAACCGTCTGCATATAGGAGGCTTCGGCCGCTTTTTTGCCGAGACGGGCGATGTGATAGAGGGAGATCAGGGTATGGGTTTTGCCGCCGCCGAATCCGGTTTGCAGCGAGATGACGCGATTTTCGGCATCCTCGCCGCCGTTGAGGCCCTTGATGACCCGCCTGATCACGGTCTTTAATCCGCCGGTGAAGAAGGTTTTGGAGAAAAACATGACCGGATTTTGATAGATTTCGCGGCCGTTGCCCATGGCCACTTCCGCCAGATTGGCGGCAAAGACCGATTCGTCGAGATGGCCCTGGGCGATGTCCATGTGCGGCTGGACGTTGGCAAACCACGGCAGGATGCCCTGGTAGGCGGTTTTTGTGCCGTCCCTGGGCGGTGCCACGGGTTTGTTCTCGCGCAAATCGATGAGGGCCTGCTCCACTTCTTTCATGCGCAGAATTTTCATGATCAGGATCATGTTGCTGTAGCCGCGCTGCACTTCCTCCTTGTCGAGGTTCTGAAAGTGCTGGCATT
>DCUM01000231.1:0-6526 GCA_002327255.1 bacterium UBA2214
GCACGGATGCGGTCACCCCGCTAACTTACCTGATCCTGGATGTAATTGAGGAGATGCGCCTGTTGCAGCCCAGTTCGTCGGTGCAGGTGAGCAAAAAGAGCCCAGACCCGTTTGTCAAACGGGCGGCGCGCATCATCCGCACCGGCTTTGGCCAGCCGTCGGTCTTTAATGCCGACCTGATCGTGCAAGAGCTGGTGCGCATGGGCAAATCGATCACCGATGCCCGCCAGGGTGGTTCCAGTGGCTGTGTGGAGGTGGGGGCCTTTGGCAAGGAGAACTATAACCTGACGGGCTATTTCAATATGCCCAAGGTGATCGAGTTGACNNCCTCGTTCTCCAGCTTTGAGGCCTTTTTCGCTGCGTACGAACAGCAGTTGCGGCACCTGATCGACGTCAAAATGGCCGGCAACCATGTCATCGAGCGGCTGTATGCCACCTATATGCCGGCCCCGTTCCTGTCGCTGTTGATCGACGATTGCATTGCCACAGGCAAAGACTATCACGACGGTGGGGCGCGCTACAACACGAGCTTTATTCAGGGAGTGGGCCTGGGTACTGCCACCGACGCCATGAGCGCCCTCAAGACCCACGTCTTTGAACAACGTACCCTGACCATGGAGCGACTGCTGGCGGCGCTGGAGGCCGACTTTGAAGGCTATGAGCGAGAGCGCCAGCTTTTGTTGAATCGCACGCCCCGGTTTGGCAACGACGACGACAGGGCCGATGGGATCATGGTTTCCCTGTTCGAGGCCTATTTCCATGCCATCGAGGGGCGCCCCAATACCCGGGGCGGCGCCTACCACGTCAATCTGTTGCCCACCACCTGCCACATCTACTTTGGCTCGGTGATCGGCGCCACGCCGGATGGGCGCGAGGCCGGAAAGCCGCTGTCGGAGGGGGTGTCGCCCGTGCAAGGGGCCGACCGCAACGGGCCGACGGCCGTCCTCAAGTCGGTGGCCAAGATGGATCACGCCCGCACCGGGGGCACCCTTTTGAACCAGAAATTCACGCCTCAGATCCTGGCTGGTGACGAGGGGTTGAGCAAGCTGGTGTCGCTGATCCGAACCTACTTTCAGTTGGACGGGCACCATATCCAGTTCAATGTCGTCGATGCGCAAACGCTGCGGGATGCGCAGAGGCATCCGGAGGCGCATCGCGACCTCATCGTGCGCGTCGCGGGGTACAGCGACTATTTCCTCGATTTGAGCGTGGCGCTGCAAGACGAGATCATCTCGCGCACGGAACAGCAGGGCTTTTAGGCTCTCTTTGCTGTCAAGCGCCTGCAGGCAACCCGCCCCATAGAAAAAGCCTCACTCCCTTGCCGGGATGTGAGGCTTTTTCAGTATAGGCCCTCGGTGCAGAGACCGTGGCGCTATGGCGTGCGCTCACCCAACGGCAGAATACGAAATGGCGGCGCCTGGTATCCTTTGGGCAGATAATCCTGCGGAATCGTCACCTGACTGCCGTCGCGCACGGCGGAATAGTGCGGCGACATGATCTCGACGCCCGCCTCGTTGAAGCCATCCTGGATATACTGATGCAGCTCGGAGTAGATGGCAGCCATGCCCTGCGCCGAGTCGCTGTAAACGTTGAGTTCATAGCTGACATAAAAATCGTCCAGACTCGTCTGAATGACAAAAGGTTTGGGATCCTTTAAAATCAGCGCGCATTTATCGGCGGCGGCCAGCAGCAGGGCATGCACCTGTTTCCAGGGCACCTCGTAGCCGATGGTCACCGACGTATGCAGGATCAGTCCGCGCGCCTTGGCCGAGGAACTGAAATTGATGATGTGGCTCCCCAACACCATGGCATTGGGCACGGTGATATCGACATTTTTGACCGTGCGTACGCGTGTCACCAGCAGGGTTTTTTCCACCACATCCCCGACGGTGTCCGCTATTTTCACACGATCGCCGATGAGAAAAGGCCGCATATAGGTGAGCACCAGGCCCGCGATCAGGTTGGCCACCGCGGATGCCGAGCCGAGGGAGAGCAAAATGCCCAGAAACACGGAGACATTTTGAAAGGCCGAAGAGCCCGACCCCGGCAGATAGGGGAATATCATGATGGCGGCAAACGCCCAGACCAGAAAGCGGGCGATCTTGAAGGTGGAATCAGACCAGTCGACATAAAATCCGGGAAGGGTGATATTGCCCGCCTTGATCTGGTCAAATATCCAGCGAACTAATTTGACAAAATACCTGGCAACAGCAAGAATAACCACAATATAAAACAGGTTGGGCAGATAGTCCAGGATGCCCATGAATACGATCTTGAGTGGCGACAGCAGATAGCCAAACAATTTGGCAGCCAGGTTTTCAGTCCAGGGGAAAAAACTGAAGACCAGCGGCAAAAAGATATAAATCAGCAGCAAAACCAGGGCGAAGCGAATTGTCCTGGCGATGAGGATCAGCAAATGGGTGATCTTTTGGCTGGAGAGAACCTCCATTTTTTGCACTTTGAACGAGGGTATGCGCGTATCCTGCCAGCTGTGGAGCAGGAGATAGAGTTTCCGAAACAGCCGGCCCATAAATTTCAGAATGAGAAAAAAGGCCAGGGCGGCCAGCAGGGCATAGACGGCGCCCAGCAACAGACTGCGCATACTCGTCTCTTTGATGCGTTCCTGCAGCGCGGTTTCGAGCACTGCCTTGTAATATTGCGCCAGGGCTTCGCGATCAACGCCCGCCGCCGCGGCATCGGCATCAGTGACGGCCATCAGGATCACTTCACCGGAAAAAATGTCTGTGGCCCCCTCCATCGGTTGCAGAATCAAACTATCGAGCTGCGCGAGCGGATTATCGCTGATCTTTTCCATGCGTTTGGCAATGCTGCGCGCGCGTTCTGCGGGAGAAAAACCACCGAGACGGGATTGGATATGAAAGAGAGTGTCGCCGTCAAAGATCAGCGGCGCCGGCACGGGTACCGTTTCGCTGACGGCGGATTTGCTCTGTGCCAACAAGCCGCTGACGCCAGCCACTACGATTAACCAGGAAATCATCCAACGCGTATAACGGCTACGCATAATCGCCTCCCCGCCAAAAAGAGTTAGAGCGAACGTTTCAGACAAAAAAGGCCTCTTGAGACACACCATCAAGAGGCCTGAAAGATCATGCGGACGACTCAGACGATGCGACGGCCAATGCCATAATAGGTGAAACCGAGATCGCGAATCTTGACGGGATTGTAGATGTTGCGTCCGTCAAAGATGACCGGCGATTTCAACGCGGCGCGAATGCGGACGAAATCGGGTTCACGGTAATCGAGCCATTCGGTCACCACCACCAGGGCATCGGCGCCATGCAGCGTTTCATAGTTATTTTCGAATAACCTGGCCATGGCATCCAGTTTGAGCCGCCTGGCTTCATGCAGGGCGGCCGGATCATGCGCCTGCAGCTTTGCGCCCCGCGCATGCAGGGCTTTGATGAGACTGATGCTGGGCGCTTCGCGCATGTCATCGGTGCGCGGTTTGAAAGAGAGCCCCCACAGCGCCAGCGTCACCCCTTCGAGCTTGCCGTTGAAATGCCCCTCGATTTTCGGCAACAGCACGAGTTTTTGTTCTTCATTGACCGCTTCCACCGCTTCCAATACTTTCATCCCGTACCCGNNCCGACGATGTCGCAGAGATTGGCGATCTCGTTGATGAAAGAGATCTTGGTCGCCAGCAGTGAGTTGGCGGCATATTTGGTCACCTCGGCACTGTGTTCATCCATGACCAGAATGGGATTGCCGGTGCGCACAAACGGCCCGTAGAGTTCCTTCATGATTTCACCCACTTTGGGATTGCTGGTCCCGATGACGACGCGGTCCGGATACATGAAATCGTCAATGGCCGCGCCCTCTTTGAGAAACTCGGGATTGGATACCACATCAAAGGGCATCTCCGTCTCCGCGGCGATGGTGTCGCGCACTTTGTCGGCGGTACCCACGGGGACGGTACTCTTGTTGACGACAATTTTATAGCCGTTCATATGCTGACCGATGGCCCTGGCCACCGAGAGCACGTGACTAAGATCCGCAGATCCATCCTCATCCGGCGGTGTTCCGACCGCGATGAAGAGGATATCGGACTGTTCGACAGCCTCTTGCATGTTGGTGGTGAATTGCAGACGATCCAGTTTGTGATTTCGTTCAACCAGCCCTTCCAGACCGGGTTCATAGATCGGAATGACGCCCTTTTTGAGATCGTCGATTTTCTTTTCATCCACATCCATGCAAATCACCTGGTTGCCGCTTTCGGCGAAACAGGCCCCTGCCACCAGTCCAACGTACCCTGATCCAATCACGGTCAGCTTCATAGCGTTCCCATCTTTTTGTTCACACGATGAATATCATGATTTAACCTGAACTATTCATAAACAACACCCGGATTCTGGGCTAAGGCATAAATACTTCGATCAACCCAACACCCGTCGGGTTACCGGTTTCAGCTGGTAACACAGAATCGGTGTAACACAAAAATAGTATTGTATTCATAATTAATTTTAATAATATGTTAAAACAGCCTTCAAATCAAAACTATTTAATACCACCAGGCACACCAAGAATACTTTCAAATTTGATAAATTTTGATGAGTGAATAGATTTTATTCCTTCATGTTCTTCGTGAACTTGATGATTTTTTCAGGTTAATGATATTGCCCGGAAATACTTTGGGAAAAACTGCCTCCAGGCCGCAGCCGGCCCGTCCGACCAACCACGGTTCCGGTTTATCCGGATGGCGTCTTTTTTTCCATGTGCGCCACGGCGACCATAAGTACGCCCGCCGTGGATCCCGGTTCATGCGGATGGCGTCTTTGACGGAATGGCGCCATTCACGATCTCTGCCGGCCGGATCTGCCTGGCGACCCGCGATACCCGACACGTAATAGAACCGGATAATATAGACAATCTATTTCAACCGGCAAAGCTATTTTTTATCTTTGCATCGACTCGATCTTGAGCAGGCTGCTGTCGCTCTGGAAATCCCACATGGTTTTACGCCGTAAATCAGCGACCGCCAATTTGTAATCCACATAGGCTTCGAGATTGGAGGTCTTGGCCTGGGTCAAGCGGTTGCGATCGAGCGCCAGTTCCTGGCTGGTGATGTCGCCATTGTTGAACCGTTCCAGAGAGATGTCAAACGCCCGTTGGGCGACCTCTTCGTTGCGCTGCAGGACATCCATGCGGTTCTCCGCCTCGCGCAATCTCAGCACCACTTCGCGCACCTGCCGCTGGATGGTGGTCTTTTGCTCCCGCAGCGTCAGTTCACTGTTTTGCAAAACGGCCTGTGCGGACTGCACTTCGGCGCCATTGACGCCCCAGTCCCACAGCGGAACCGACAGGGTAAAAACGACGCCGCGGTTGTGGGGACGGCGCTTGATGTCATCGAGACTGGAATTCCACAATTCATCCCAGGTGGCGCCATAGGGCTTGTCGGGATCGCTGACGCCGGTGATATCATAGAAGGCATCGATATCGCCGCGGATTTCACTGTTGGCATCGGCCTCTTTCACCGCCATGCGCGCCAGCTCCATATCGATCTCCCCCTCGCGAATCTCGGTGCGGTGGCGCAAGGCCACATCGATGGCGCGCTGCAGATCAACGGTGAAGCGCTCCACGCTAAAGTCGGTGGCCACCTTCACAGGCTCGTCAAGAGAGAGACCGATGAGTTGCTTGAAGCTGTCCTCGCTGCGTTGCAGAGCGCCTTGCGCAGACATGAGGCCATCCTGACTCTGCGCCAGATCAACCTCCATCTGCAGGGCTTCCACTTCGGGTATGAGACCCGCCGCGTATTTCTTGCTGGCCAAATCAAAGAGTTCCTGCTGCTGGCGCACATTCACCGTGGCGATCTCATGGCGGCGCGTCGATTGATAAAATGTGAAAAAAGATTGCGTGACCGCATAGACGATATCCAACTCGCTGCGCAGGAAACGGTTGGCGGTGCGTTCATAATTGAGATTCGCGGTTTTAAAGCCCTGTTTGAGGCGGTTGAGCGTGAACAGCGGCTGCCGGAAGCGCAGACTCACCGAATTGAACATCTCGCTGCGCTTGACGCTCTGTTCGAGGTCCTGGCGATAGGTCGAGACATCGCGGTGGTACGACTGGGATCTCAACGTGATGGCACCGTCGCTGGGCAGGGGTTGGTTGATATTGAGGGTCCCCTGATACCGCGTATACCCCGTGGTGTTGAACACGGGCAGAGACCCGGCGACCTGGATTTCGCTCACCGTCTCATTCCAGTTGGGGGCCTGGATGGCGAGATCGGCATTGGTTTTGAAACGGCCCCTGGCGGCGGTGAGATTGTTCTCAGCCCGGATCAGGGTGAGCCGAAGCGATTTCATCTCGTAACTCTGTTCGAGGGCGATGGCAATCGCCTGATCCAGCGTCAGGGTGGTCATTTCCTGGGCAAAAGTTTGGGAAAATGAGATCAACAGGAGCAGAATCAAAAATAAACAGTTCCATCTGACAAATGGGTTATCCTTCATTGCAAATCCTCCTGCACTGCCGACTGTTTACTGCCTTCTGCCTGCTGCCCACTGCCTGCTGC
>DCUM01000231.1:6588-16977 GCA_002327255.1 bacterium UBA2214
TCATACCGCAACGATACAATCGGATCCAGTTTGGCCGCCTGCCGCGCCGGATAGATGCCAAAGATGATTCCCACCGCGGCCGAGACCCCGAAAGCGAGAAAAATCGCCGCCACGCTGACAATCGTGCGCCAACCCGCATAAACGGCGATCACCTTGGTGAGGATAAATCCCAGGACAACCCCCAGCAGCCCTCCGACAAAACTCAACACAATGGCCTCGACGAGAAACTGGCCGAGGATGTCGCTCCGTTTGGCGCCGACGGCCCGGCGCACACCCACTTCCCGGGTGCGCTCCATCACCGAGGCGAGCATGATGTTCATGATGCCGATCCCGCCCACCAGCAGCGAAATGCCGGCGATGGCGCCCATGACAATGTTGAAGATGCGCTGGGTCTTCTGCCGCTGTTTCAGCAGGGCCTCGGGGATGGTGATGTTAAAATCGCTGACCATGTTGTGGCGGCGCTGCATGGATTTGTTGACGATGTTGGCGGCTTCCTGAATGCGTTCTGCATCGCGCACCTGGACGATGATGCGGTCGATCTCACTGGAAAAGACGGCGCGCGGAAAACGCTTGATGGCGGCCGTGATGGGGATGTAGACATTGCGGTTAAAATTATCACCGGCACCAGATCCCAACCCGGCGTTCGGCTTGGTCTCCATGGTGCCGACCACGGTATACCACTGTTGTCCGATCTTGATGCGCTTGCCCAGCGGATCCTGGAAAAAAAACAGATTCCATTTGATTTCCGACCCGAGCACACAGACGCGGCGGGCTTCCTGAACATCCAGGTAGGTGAAAAAAGCGCCGTTCCCGGGATAAAAATTCATCACCCGTTCATAGGCCGGCAGGGTGCCGACCACGGTCGCATCGACACGCTCGCGGCCATAAAAAATCTCCGCCCTGGACAAACGTTCCGGCACACAGACGGCGATGAGGGGATTCACCTCCTGGATGGCGCCGGCATCCTCGAGGGTTAATCCGCGTGAAAAGTTGGAGCGACCCTTGCCTTCGGCCTCATCCTCGATCGGGATATCATTGATCAGGATATTGTTCATGCCCATGAGCTGTATCTGTTCCAGCGCCTCTTGCTTGGCGCCCTCACCGATGGATAGCATGGCAATGACCGCAGCCACACCAAATATGATGCCCAGCGCGGTGAGCACGGCGCGAAGCTTGTGCGCGCGAATACCTTCCAGACCGATTTCTATACTCTCTCTGACATTCATAGGATGGCTGCCCTAGTGCATGATCATGACGCGTTGCTGGGAGGAGGCCTTGCGTTCCGGCCGTTTTTCCTGGAGCGCGGCCTTCTCACCCCCCAGTTCCTTGACCGGCAGCGTCGGATCGCGCAGCGCCACCACATCTTCCTTTTTCAAACCCTTCTCGATGACGATAAAATCGCTGTTCTTGGCGCCCGTCTCGACCGGCTGACGTTTGAAACCGCCGCGTTTCACATAAACCACGGTGGTGTCGTCTTTCTGCAGCACGCTTTCAATGGGAACGAACAGCTTGTCCTTGATCCGGTCGGTTATGATGCGGCATTGTGCGCTCATGCCAGGCCGCAGGCGCGGGTCCGATCCATCGAGAAGAATTTCCACATCGAAGGTCTTGATATTCGAATCCCGTTCGCGCGTCGCCAGGGCGGCGACGCGGTTGATCTTGCCGTAGAACTGCAGGCCGGGCAAGGCATCGATGGATATGATCACCTGCTGGTTGACACGGATTTGACTGATGTAGACTTCGTTGACTTTGGCCTTGACCATCATCCGGGTCAGATCGGGAATATCCACCAGGGTCTGGCCGCGCCAGGGGGTATCGCCCACCTTGACTTTGGCGCGGCCGTTGGCGCCGAAAATCTCCTGCAACACCACCAGACCGTCGATGGGCGCCAGAAGGGTCAAATCGGAGACCTCCTGCTGCTTCTGCTCCAGCCGGATGCGCGCCTGACGCACTTTGAGGTCCGCCCTGGTCATGTCGGCTTTGTTGATGATTTCCTGAGAATCGATTTTTCGCTGCGCCTGCTGCAGGGCGAGTTCGGCTTTTTTCAGATTCAGCTCCTGTTCGCGCTGCCTGGAAGCCGCTTCGTATTTCATCTGTTCATAACGCAACTGCGCCTGTTCAGAGGAATACTTTTGCGTTTCATAGGCGCTGGTGAGCTGCGCCATGGAGGCCTTGATGGTGGCGCGCAAGCTCGCCAGCTCGGCCAGGGCGGACTCGTATTCATTGCGGCGATTTTCCAACTCCTGGGATGCCTCGCTGGTATCGAATTGCACCAGAAAGTCGCCCTGTTGCACCATGGAACCATCCTGTGCCAGGGCAACGACGCGCAAACTGCCGCGCACATTGTTGGGGACCCCCACCGAAACCGATTTGACAGCGTACAACTCACCCTGCTGGTCGATATCGATGACAAACTCCCCGAAGAGAGCCGCAGCCGTGGCGACATCGGGCGCTGCAGCATCGCCCCAGAAGAAGAGCAGGACGATGACCAGCACACCAGCGGCAATCAAGGCCGGAATACGCCATCTTCCCAACCGGCTCAACCAGCGCGCATTGAACGCTGTATAAATGGAAACCATCTTTCGGGTCAACCCGGACCAAATTTTCTTTTTCATTTATATTCCTGTTAAAAAAAACCTGCCTGGAGTTTGTCGGAATTGAAGTTTTACCAATTTTTAAGGTATTGATTATAATATACTTAAAAATTTGGCCTCAAAAGTAGTCCATTAATAATATCAAATACTCACAATATATATCCGACAGGCTCCTGGCCCGGATTATTCACCGCCGGAAACGCCGCAAAACGCAGCACAAACAATCACCACAACAAGTTCCCAGCCGGCTGCACCAGCGTCCCCGCCGGCTTGCAAACAGAACCGGCCGGATACCCGAATCATGGGGTAGTGCGCGGCTGTGTGCTCGCGCCTCCCCTGCGCTGACCGGCCGCGCTGTCGGGCAAAGCCGGCGTTCTGGTGTGCGCGCCGCTGTCAGCGGGCACAAGCCGGATGGGCACCATGGAGGGTTCTGCAGAACTACCGCGTTGACGCGACGCCTCGCGGTCGCGCACATTGCCCGGAGCGCCCGGCATGGGCGTCACCCCGCGGACGGCTTGTTCAAGCCGTTTCATGGAAGCCGGATCGAGTTCGACCGGTTTGCCTGCAGGCGCCATGCCCGGAAATTCGCCGCGCAGGGCTTCGATATCGCCGCCGCCACCGCCACCCTCCGCGATGATGCGGCGATCGCGGTGGGCATCGTAATCATAATGCAAGCCGCGCGCCTCCATCGCCGCGAAAGCCTGCGCCAGCTGCGAGCGTCCCCTGCGCCACTGCTGCTGGAATTCGGCATAGCCGAGACGATGATAACTGCTATCCGGAGCGAAACAGGCGAGCTGATCGCCCTCTTTCAGATCGGCGGATTGAATCACGATGGATTTGTCATTGCGCGAACCGGTCTCGACGGGAATGGCATTCGGATAGCGGCGTCTGGGGAATACAACCGCTTTGCCATCGCGTTCGAAAACCGCACCGAGAGGCGCGCTGAGCACCTCTTTTTCGACGCCCAGTGCCACCTGTACGCGCGCGGTCATGCCCGGCTTGAGGATCGAATCCGCCTGATCGATGGTGACGATAATTTCAAAATCCTTGATCGGCGAGTCAATATCCGCTTTTTGGGCCAGTCTGGCGATCTCATGGACCCGGCCGGTGAAGGTTTGGTTGGGGTAGGCATCCAGCGTGATGGTGGCCCCCTGCTCGCGCATGATTCGGGAAGCATCCATCTCGTTGACGCGCAGCCTGACCTGCATGCTGTCAAGATTGGGAATGCTGACCATCGGCTCGCCGGGCCTGATTCTATCGCCCCTGGCCGCCTTTTTACGGTTGTCCCACCACCCCACTTCATTATATATGAGCATGCCGCTGATGGGCGCGCGCAAAGTCAATCCATCGATCTTGTTCTCCAGTTCCATCACCTCATTCCGCGCCCTGGCAATTTCCACCTTGAGTGAACTCAATGCCGATGCGTCGATGACCTGCTGCGATTCGAGGTTGGTCTGCGCCTCTTCGAGCTGTATGACCGCCTTGCGTTTTTCGAGATCGGCATCCTGGCGCCTGCTTTCGGCTTCAAATTTCAGCAGTTCTTTTTGCAATTCTGCGATATCTTCGGAATATTCCGCTGCCGTGACATCGGAGTGCAGCTGCGCGAGACGCGCCGATTGCTCTGCCAGCACTTTGTCGCGCTGCGCCAGCGCAGAAGCGAGGCGATCCCGTGCGAGCTCGAGGCGCTGTTGCAGTTCCGCCACATCGAATTGGACGAGAAAGTCGCCCGCCTTGACCAACTGCCCCTCCTCCACCATGTCGATGATCTGCAGATCCATGCGCCATTCCATGGGCGCTTTGATATCCACAGAATGAAGCGCTCGCACTTCTCCCGTCTCGACGGCATCAAGGACAAAATCTCCCCTGGCAAGCGGCGCCCAGGCCTGCACGACCTCGGAATCTTCCTTGCTTTGCGAGGTGAGCATCCACACCAGGAGCAACACCGCCATGAGCGCGGGGAAAAACCAGCGTTTTCGCACTAACTCTTTGAAATTCATTCCTTTTTCCAGAACGAGTACTGCAGGATGGGTTCGGTGATATGAAAATTAGACGAAGTGGAAGCTAAAAAGTTCCCATAACCCGGGCGCAGATTCATAGATGTGCAGGGCGACTGTACTCTTGAAGCTGGTAGGGCTAAAAAAGGTTCCCATAACCCGGGCGCAGATGCATAGAGGAATACGGGCGTTGATGAAAAACAGGCTGGATGAATGGCAAAACGCCTGGCGCCCGTATCCCCCGCATCGAACGGCACGCCGTTTTCGACTCCCTGGAGAGGTGCCAGCGACTCGCACCCGATGCGGTTCCCTGCGAAAACGCTCGAAAACCGCCGCGCTGTCCGGCACCCGAATTCGAAATCTCCAAGAGCATGGGCCGCTGGATGCGAAAACGCTCGAAAACCGCCGCGCTGTCCGGCACCCCCCCGCCTCAGTATATCAGGTATTTTTGGCGCACCTTCCTGAATTTATCCAGATCGGCTTCCCACGATTGCACGATCTGTTCCACGCTCCACCCCGCCTTGATCTGCTTCTCCACCTGATCCGTGCCGATGGCCTTTTGAAACATATCGATGCGTCGCGTGTCATAGATGTCTTTCTGCGGATAAAGCTTGTGCAAAGCCGAAAGGATGTGAATCTGGGTGAACATGGGGCGATAGACATTCAGGTCCAGGATATGGATTTGCACGCCTTGCAAATCCAGCCCTTTAAAATTTCCATAAAAGGGTTTATAGTGCAGAGGCCGGAAAAAAACGCCCGGAATGGCGCGGCCGTTCAACTCCTGCGCGAATTCTTCGGCTTTGATCCACGGCGCGCCGGCATATTCGAACGGGCCGGGCATGCCGACACCCTCGTTGACCTGATGCAATTCGCCCAGACAGCCGATCGTCGCGCAGGACCACACCGACATGGGGAACGGAATATGCGGCGATGTCGGCACCCACATCACCCCGGTATCGGCGAAACGCATGGAGCGCTGCCAGCCTGCCATCGGCACAACGGTGAGCGCACAGTGAATGCCAAATTCTGTATTAAAAAACTGCGCCAGTTCGCCGACCGTCATGCCGTAGACAAAGGGGATGGGATAGAGGCCGATGCCGGAGCGGTACTTCGATTCCAGCACCGGTCCTTCGATCAGCACGCCATCGATGGGGTTGGGCCGGTCCAGGACCAGAAACGGGATGCCCTTCTCTTTGGCGGCTTCCATGGCGCGGGCCATGGTGTAAATATAGGTATAGGCGCGGGAACCGATATCCTGGATGTCGTACACCAGGACGTCGACTTCCTGGAGCATCTCCGGCGTCGGCTTGTCGACGCGGCCGTAGAGGCTGTAGACCGGCACGCCGGTTCTGGCATCGACGAATCCTTCGATGGGCACACCGGCGTCGGCGTCGCCGCGCACGCCGTGCTCCGGGCCGAATAACGCCGTCAGCCTGACGCCCGGCAGACCATGGAGTGCATCGATGGTGGTCTGATGGCTTGAGGTCAATCCGGTGGTATTGGTGATCAACCCGATGCGTTTGCCTTGCAGCAAGGCTTGTTTATCGGACAACAGGACATCGACGCCCAGGCGCACCGGTTTGACCGCGCACAGCAGCAGGCTGTTGACGGCACAAATCATCAAAACGGATAGACACATCTTATTCATGCTCACCTCACTTTTTCTTGCCAAATTCCGGGTCCAGGGGAATGAAACAAGCGGCTATGAACGATGGGATGGTGGCCAGCATCACCCAGATGAAAAAGTTCCTGTAGCCGATGATTTCCTGCAGCCATCCGCTGAACATGCCGGGCAACATCATCCCCAGGGCCATCACGCCCGTACAAATCGCATAATGCGCGGTTTTATGCTCCCCCTCACCGGCGACATAGATCATGTAGAGCATATACGCCGTGAAACCAAAGCCGTAGCCGAACTGTTCGATGGCGACAAAGGCACTGACCACCCAGAGGCTGTCGGGCTGCACCTGAGAGAGATAGACGAAGGCCAAATCGGGCAGATTCATGACCAGGAGCATGGTGAAAACCCATTTCTTCAGGCCAAATCTCGGCACGACAAATCCGCCCAAAAGACCGCCGCAGGTGAGCGCGATGATCCCGACGGTGCCATACACCAGTCCAAGTTCGCCGGTGGTCAACCCCAGACCCCCCAATTCACGGCTGTCGAGAAGAAAGGGATGAATGAGCTTGACCAGCTGCGCCTCGGCAAAGCGGTAGAGCAATAAAAAGGCGAGGATGGCGCCGATGCGTTTGCGCTTGAAGAAGGAGACAAAGGTCTCGAAAAATTCCTGGAGAAAATGGTGCGATTTGACCGCGGTGTCGATGGCCGGTCTGGGCAGGATGAATCGGTGATAGAAGAAGAACAGGAAAAAGAGAATGCCGAGGACGGCAAAGGTGATGGACCAGGAAAGGGGTATGTTGCCGGCCCGCACGATAAAATCGCTTTGCGCCGCCGACTGCATATTGGGATCGAGTTGGATCACCGCCATCGCCGGCTTGTCCCAGTTTTTATCCGTGAAGACCAGCCGGCCGCCTTCCATGAGATTGATCGATTTGTCGCCGCTGTCACGGCCGAAATGGGCGACGATTTCCTTTTGCGCTCCCGGTGGCCGCGAGAGGTGGAAAAAGAGGACGCCGACATTGCCCACCTGCGCTTCCCCCACCAGCGTCATCTGCCGTTCCTCGCCAAAATGACGCCGCAAAAAGCCGGCGAGGTTTTGTGTCACGTTACGCTGCCACCAGGAAGGCCCGCTGCGGGCCTTGATTTCCTTGTGCACGGCTTCTTCCTGGGGATAAAAGCCGTGTTGCAGATTCCAGGTGTGGGCGAAGCGCAGCAGGGAATCGACCTCACTTTTCGGCCGCGGCTTCGTCGCAATGCGCAGCTCGGCAGGCTGGGCGACCACGCGCAGGTCTCCGCTCTCCGCCGTGATGAAGAGCGAATCCGGATGCATCATCTGGACTATCGCCCGCTGCGGCTCGGAAATCACCGGAATTTTAACAGCCGGCAGTCCGGAATGACTCTCGATATAGCCGGCGACGATGACGAGGAGGCCTTGACCGGTGATCATGGCGAGGCGGTAAAAAGTACTGCGAATGCCCACGAACCAGGCTTGGTGGTGATCTGAAAGTCCTAGCATGTAAAAGCCATCCGCCGCGATATCATGGGTGGCGGAAGAAAAAGCCAAAATCCAGAAGATACCCAAAGTCCAGATGAGATAATTGGGCAGCGGGATGGCCACTGCGATGCCGATAAAGCCCACGCCGAGCAGCAACTGCATATAGACGATCCAGAAGCGCTTGGTTTTGAGCATATCCACCATTGGACTCCACAGCGGCTTGATCACCCAGGGCAAATAGAGCCAGCTGGTATAGATCGCGATGTCGGTGTTGGAGAGGCCGAGGCGTTTGAACAGGATCACCGATACGGTCATGATGACGACGTAGGGAATCCCTTCGGCAAAATAGAGAGAGGGTACCCAGGTCCAGGGATTTCGCGCATTCACCGGCGCTGCCGGTTTATTCGTTTTGCTCATGGATGGGCTCGCTTTCGTGGACAAAAAAAAGCCTCATCGTCAA
Source organism: bacterium UBA2214 (assembly GCA_002327255.1). GTDB lineage: Bacteria > Zhuqueibacterota > Zhuqueibacteria > Residuimicrobiales > Residuimicrobiaceae > UBA2214. The sequence continues at coordinate 14,753 of DCUM01000231.1, forward strand.
TGAGGCTGTCTATGATGACACCGGGTGTATTCAGGTGGTTTTTTCGCGCAAATGGGACTTTACTTTTTTGATTTCATCGCGGATGCGTGCGGCTTCCTCATAGCGCTCGTCCTGCACGGCATTGATGAGGTCGATATTCAACTGTTCGAGCCGGTCGCTGGGCGCCAGTTCATCATCCACCTCCTCAAGCGGCGTGGCGCCTTCGATGATGGCGGCTTTGCGCATGACCTCGTCCTCGACAAAGATGGGCGCCTTCATGCGCAGCGCAATGGCGATGGCGTCGCTGGGACGCGCATCGATCTCTTTGGCCAGACCATCACTGGTCATGGTGATCAGGGCGAAATAGGTATTGTCGCGCAAATCGTTGACCAGCACGCGGTCGACGTTCACTTCCAGTATTTCCAGCAAATTGCGGATCAAGTCATGGGTCAGAGGCCGTGGCGGCGCAATATTCTCCAGCTGAAGAGCGATCGCCTGCGCCTCGGTGGAACCCACCACAATGGGCAACCAGCGATTCTGCTTCTCATCCTTGAGAATCACCACAAAGCGACTGGTCGCCGTGTCCAGGGTGACACGCTCAACTTTAACGCGGACCAGCATGAACTCTACCTCCTCTGATGAAATAACGCACCGCCTTGAATGTGGTTAATTTTAAACATTTTCTCTTTCAGTGTCAAGGTTTATTTTCCGGCGGCTGCCCCCCGCCTATTTGAAAATAAGCACTTGCTTTGCTGCACAATTTTTAGTATGTTCGTAGCAAGATAAAAGCTGAAAGGACACGACATGCTGGTTTTCGAAAAGGCGGTGATCAAACGCTATTGGCCCAAAGAAGATCAAGGTGAAGACGGGCAAACCATACACCAGGTCATCATGCAGGCAGAGGCGGAAATCGACAACAGCGATCAGATCGGTGCTTTGTATACCGATATGGTTCGCGGTCTGGTACACCTCTCGCTCATGGACAATCTCACCGGCGAAGAATATGAGATTCCATCGGTGACCATCAAACCCTTCAACATCAAACAGAAAAAAGTCACCCTGAGCAAGGGGGATGAAGCCGATGTGGTCAAGCAGGAGTATGTGGCGCTCTCTCTGGTCTGCCGCGCCAGGGAGGACGATGGAGCAACCATGCTCGCCGACCTCTATCGCTTTTTCAATATAGAGATTCAACTTACCTTTTCAGAGTTCCGCTACCAGGATACCGGCACGACGGATGCGGAAGCGTGATTAAACTGCGCCTGAGCAGAAGGGGTTGTGTTCCAACGGGAAGGAGTCGGCCATGACGCCCGCTCTCAAACAGTTGCTACTCGATAATTTTCAGATCGCCCTCACCGGCGGGGTTCTGCTGGTCTGGCTGGTGCTGATTCATTATCAGGCGCCCGCCCTGAAATTGATCCGCCGGCTGACGCTGCTGGTTTTTACCTGGCTCTCTTTCGCACCTTTCAGAGTTTTCACCCAGAAAGCGATACGATACATCGATATTGCCGAGATCGATGTCCTGCTGCGGCGCTACGTCGTTCAGGAGAAAGGAACCGACTGGGTGGATGGCTTCTTTTGGGGCATTGCCGCGTTCATCTATCTCGGCCTCCTCGGTGCGCTCTGGGCCAGGGACATCTCCAAATAACTGGTTGGGGTCGGACCAAGTTATTTCTATACAATACAAATAGATAGAACCTGGTTTATTTTAAAAACAAGCACGGGAATCGCTGTTTTTGCCTCAAAAAAGCTTTCCATGGCCGACGCCGTGGCCCGCGTAAATGATGAATCGGGGTCGGACCAAATTATATATATATGAAACAATAACATAGCCCTCAAAAAAGCTTAAAAACAGGCCTTAAAATGCCTATTTTGCCCTAAAAACTGCTTTCTAAGTTATTCCTTTGAAAGCCAAGTCAAACTTTTTGGGGGCACTGGAGGTGCCCCAAAAAGTTATTTGAAAAGTTCTAAAATTTTGCGAGATTCAAGTAGCGCAATGGGAAAGGGCCGGAGCCTTGATTTCGCATATGGTGACAAGTTCACCTTGAGACTGGTTCTGATGGCTTATATGCTTATATGGGGTCAGACCAAATTAATTCAAAATTAAACAAGAGGATAGCTGCAAAAAAAGCTTTAAAATAGGCCTTAGAATGGGCTTATATGGGGTCGGACCAAATTAATTCAAAACGAAACAAGAGGATAACCGGGGAAAAAGCTTGAAAATAGGCCTTGTATATTGAAAGTTGAGA
>DCUM01000252.1:0-6638 GCA_002327255.1 bacterium UBA2214
CCGCAAACACCCTGAAGCAGTTTTATCAAAAACCTCATGTCCGCCCCCCCAATACCCCACTATGCAGAATGTCGCAAAACCTTTCCAGCATATTTGCCCGTAGGGGTTCCTTTTTCGAGGGTCAGCTGACCATTGACCAGGACATATTCGATGCCTTGCGCATATTGATGCGGCGCAGTGAAGGTGGCTTTGTCGATGATCGTTTCGGGATTAAAGATGGTAATGTCCGCAAAATAGTTCCTCTCGATTCTCCCCCTCCCTTTTAGTCCCAATTTCTCAGCGGGCATGCCGGTCATTTTTTTCACCGCGGTTTGCAAATCAAATAATTTTTCTTCCCGGCAGTAGCGCCCCAATACCCTGGGAAAGGTTCCATAGAATCTGGGATGCGGCTTGCCTTCCGACAATTTTCCGTGCACCGAGGCCACACTGCCATCGGAACCGATCATCACCAGGTCCGATTGCAACGTTTTTCTCAGATTATCCTCATCCATGGCGAACCCGACGATACTGACAGTGTTGTCATTGGCAATGAGCAGTTCAATCACATAATCCAGCGGGTCACGTTTCTTTTCTTCTGCGCATTGTAGTATGGACTTGCCTTCCAACACTCTATACTCGGGATTTTTGCACGAAGCGACGACCACGCGATCCCAGCCGCCTATTCTGCTGCATCTGCTCTCCGCATACTCTTTTATCGCCTTATGATTTCGGGGATCTTTCAGTTTCATGAGTATTTCCGCATTGCCGCCCTGGCGAGCGGAAAGGGGTAAAAATTGGGAAAGCCCCGTCGAGTAGGCAATGTAGGGATATCGATCCGCATGAACGGGCAGTCCGGAGGCATGGGCCTGGTGAAGCAGTTCCAGCATCTTGTCCTTTTTATGCCAATTCGCCTTGTTGCAGGCTTTAAAGTGGGATAATTCCGTCGCTACTTCCGCCTCCCGGCAAATGCTCAGGGCCTCTTCGATGGCTTCGAGCACCGTATCGTCTTCATTGCGCATATGGGTCGCATAGATGCCGTTTTTCTGCGACACCACTTTGCACAACGCGATCAGTTCAGCGGTGGAGGCATAGCTGCCCGGCGCATACTCCAGCCCCGTCGACAGTCCCAGACTGCCGTGTTCCATGGATTCCGCAAGGATTTCCTGCATCCTGGAAATTTGTGGCGGTGTTGCGGGGACATCGTGCTTGCCGACGATGAAAGCGCGCAAATCGCCATGTCCGGTGAAAGTGGCATAATTGAGGGCGATCTTTTTTTCTTCCAGGGCGCTGAAAAATCCATCAAGCTTGTGCCAGTTCACTTCAAGGCCATGCTTCTCGGCACTTGTCCTATACAACGTCTGAAAATCTTCATCGTTCAGAGGAAATGGCGAAGAGCCGCAATTGCCGCCGATCTCCGTCGTCACGCCCTGATGGAGTTTGCTGTCTCCTTCGCGACACACCAGCAGGCGCGTATCGGTGTGCGTATGAATATCGATAAAACCGGGGGAGACGGCGAGACCTTGTGCATCGATGATCCGGTCAGCAGAAGAACCGGACAAATCGGCAATGGCCGCGATGCGCTCACCTCTGATGCCGATATCTGTGGCTGCCGGCGCGGCGCCGCTGCCATCGCAGACCCGGCCGTTTTTGATGATGACATCGAACCGGTTGCTGCAGCGCAAACCGAAAAGAGCACCTGCCGACGCTGCGGCAGCGGTTGTGAGGAAACGGCGGCGTGATATCTTGTTTTTCATGATTTTTACTCTTCACGTGTGGTTCAGATTTTTTTCGCGAATTCGAGGTACATTCGTTTTCCAGTCCGTCATGATTGATCCCGGTGGACTCCAGGCACGAAAAAACAGGGCCGCGCAGATTCCCCGCATGGAGGAGAAATTAGATAACGAACACCAGAAAATCAAGTAATAATATTAACCGAAACCGGATAAACCGCAACCGCTGCCGGGGGAGCAGGCTGCTCGCCCGGCCATTTTTTTGTCAAATTGCCTATAAAATTCTGCTCGAAAGCATCCAACAAGTGACCGGGGAGTCCTTCATCAAACCAGCGTTGGCATGCGCTCTCGCACGGACAGGGGCCTGCCCAGCACGGAAGACGCCCGAAAGCGTAGCGGAGCGGAGCCGCCGAGGCAGTGATCGTGGAAAACCACGGAATGCGCTCTCGCACGGACAGGGGCCTAAAAAAATCCCGGGCGCCTCATGGCAGCACCCGGGATTTCCATTTGCCGATTCTGCGACTCTAACGAGCCACTCCTATGCTCCAGCAGCCATGCGGCCTCAGAGTTCGTACTTGAGGCCGGTGTGAATCCACCAGGAGTAGAATTCACGCTGAACGGGGCGCGCTGTGTTGCCCATGTAATAGCGCATCGGCTCGTTGTTGAGGTTGATGGCCTGCAGGTAGAACTGCAGTCCTCTGGTGATCTTTTGGCTGGCGGCAAAATCCCACTGGATGTGGTTGTCATAATAGATGTCTTCATCAGCGGATTCACCCAGTTCATAGAGGAATTTGCCATGATAGTTCAGACCGATACGACCCGTGAAACCGCTCTTCTCATAACTGATGGCAAAGTTGGCGATGTTCTGAGATTGACCGGCCAGCGGGATGTCCTTGCGCTCTTCGCCAGCAAAAACCACAGAGGCCTTGGAGGTGGTGTAGGTATAATTGGCATAGACGCCGAAACCGCTGAGAAAGCCGGGCAGGAAGGTCAGCTGCTGCTGCCAGTTGAGCTCGACACCGGTGAGGGTTGCCTCTTCGCCCTGGACGGTCTGTTCCACTTCATAGCCGTTGAGGGGACTGGTTTTATCATCAATCTTATAAAACGACGGATACATGATATCCTTGAGCTGTTTGTGGAAGACACCGCCGGAAAGGAGACCGATGCCCTGGAAATAGTGCTCGGCCAGGAGATCGAGATTCATCGAGGTGGTGGGCACCAGCCCGGGATTGCCGATCGACATCTCTTCGTCTGCGTTGTTGATAATGCGGAAGGGCACCAGCGCCTCGTAATTGGGCCGGGCCAGTCCGTTGGTGAATGCGGCGCGGACGTTGGTGTTCGGCGTCATGCGGTAGCGCAGATGCAGCATGGGCAAAAAGTGGCTGTACGAAGCGCTGTTGTTCAGCACCGAGGTGCGCTCGTAATCTCCCTCTTCATCAAAGATCACCTCGCGGCCGGTGTAGTCGGTTTTGGTCATCTCATGGCGAAATCCGGCGAGGGCCATCAGCTTGCCGAAATTAAGGGTTGTCATGCCATAGAACGAATAGACGTCTTCGGTTGCATTGTAGGTGCCGCCGTCGGTATCCTCGCGAAGGATCTCACCTTCAAGGTCTTTGCCCTTGTTGGCATTGAAGAAAGCCCAGGTTTTGTCGGAATCGAACGCCGGTGGCATGGGATAATTACCCTGCAAAAAATTGTCGTTCTTGTAATCACCGACAAAACCGCTCATGGTAACATCATCGTCGCCCTCCCAACCGTATTCCCAAATGTTCTCTTCTCGATCCTTCTTCTTCATGGTTGCCTTGGCACCCAGCTTAAAGCTGCCAGGATTTTTTCCCAGCATGTAAGGAATTTGCAGGTTGAACTGGGCGTTGAGGTCCTTGTCAGAGGTGAGATTGTCATGAATCTCTGCCATATCGAATACATGGTGGGCGGGATCGTATTCGTATCCCTCCCCAAGGCTGGTCGTCCATTTCGGCGTATCGGTGTTTGAAAGATCCAGCTTCAGGTTCGGCTTTTTATCAAGCTTGAAATTGGCCTCAATGTGCATGGGCTCCACCTCCTCGGCATAGCTGTAAGAGAGGCGATAATCCAGCTTGATGGCATTGAATTGGTGTTCGCCGCCTGCGGCCATGTTGTAAATCGTCTGGTTTTGATCGCGGTTGCGATACTGCGCATCGATCGCCGCTTTTGTGATATCCGTCGCTGTAGTGAATGTGCCTTTGCCCGGGCGGATTCGCAGCCGACGCCGGCTTTCGCTGTCATCATAGCGACTGAAAATCCCGTTGAGGTATATCTTGTGGCCGGGTTTGAGGAGATAATCGAGCGTGCCGGAAAAGGTCATCCTGTCGCGAATGAAGGCATAGTCACGCGTTTCCAGATTCAATAGTGCCCAATCCACTTCGGTTTTATCCGCAAGTTTGGCGCCGCCCCACTCCATTTCATTGTTGTCCGAACCGCGCTGGCTGCGCTGATAGCTGCCGCTGAACATCAGGCCGATGTTCTGCTCTTCGCCGAAGCGATTGCCATAGGTGACGCCGCCCTGATAGATCGGCTTGCCGCGCAGATTGTCATAGCCGCTGCCCGTGGTGATGCTGAAGACGCGTCCCGGGTAATCCATGGCGCTCTTGGTGCGCAAGTTCACCGAGCCGCCGATGGCGTTGGCATCCATGTCCGGTGTGAGCGCCTTGGTGACTTCAATGCCGGCCAACTGATCAGCCGCGATGGCATCCAGGGCCACATAGCGGACATCGCCCTGGGGCGACGGGATTTTTTCCCCATTGATGGTGACGCTGCTCAGCTGTGCCGACATGCCGCGCACCAGAATATAGCGTCCTTCACCCTGATCGCGTTCCACGGCAATGCCTGATACGCGCTGCAGCACTTCGGCCGAGTTCACGTCGGGAAAGCGCTGCATCTGCTCTTCGTCGACAACATTCTGAATGTTCGATGCGGTGCGCTGCTGGCTGAGCGCCTTGATCTGGCCTTCGCGCAACCCCTTGACCACCACCTCACCACCTTCGATGAGGGTGACCGAGAGGGCGATGTTCTGTTTCACCGTGCCGCCTGCAGCGACCCGGACTGCTGTGGTGAATTTTTCGTAGCCCAGATAGCTGACCATCAGCGTCTGATTGCCGGCGGGCACATTTTCGATGGCGTATCTGCCCTGCCGGTCGGTCGCAGCGCCCAGATACGTCCCTTCGACGACGATGTTAGCCCCCGGCAGGTACGCTCCGGTGCCGGCATCGCTGACCTGACCGGTGATGCGGCCCGTACCCTGGGCCAAGAGCATGGAAGCCGCGCATAGCAACGCGACCATAAAAACCAGGACCCCACAAAGACGGATGGAACGTGCTGATTTTGAGAACATTGCTGCCTCCTTGTTAGTTCGCTTGATAACAAAACTGACAGACTGCTCAGAGATTTGTCCTCCTTTCATTCATGCCAATGGAATGATTTCCGCTGCCGTGGAAAACTGCCTGATCTTTCCGGTCAGCGTTCCCGGGACGAAGAAACCGTCCTCCTCCTGTCCGTCCGGATGGCGTGCCATCCGGGAGCACCTGGTGACGGTTGGTTCTGTAAATGAAAAAGAGCGCAGAGATCGCAACGCGGGCTGCCGGCTGCTGTTCCTCGGCCCGCAAAGCATCACCATCCGGACCATCCCGCGTCCGCGCGGATCACTGATTGACGGGGGGAAGAGCGGACAGCAGTTCCTCCCCGGCGATATCGCTCCAGGCATAATAGTGAAACGTCCTGTCCGTCGACATGGCGACGAAGAGTCCGTGCGCAAAGGTCTCGTTCACAGCGATCGAGGTCACTTCACAGCCATCGCTCTCCAGAGTCGAGGCGCGAAAGACCTTGACCAGGGTATGCTGATGCGGATTCCCGGGCTCCCCCTCCCGTTTGAAGACATGGAACTCGTCGGCCTGCTGATCGGAGACAAGGATATAGCCTTTGCCATCTTGCAGCGTGTAGATGCATATTCCTTCGTGATCCAGCGCGAATCCTTCGCGAGCGAAAAGCGCCAATTCGGCAGCGGCATCCGGGTGGTCCGGATCGGCGTGGTACTTGCGCACACCGTACTGTTCGTCGGAATAATAGACATAGCCCAACTCGTCGTCCACGGCAATGGCTTCGATCTCCTTCTTGCCGCTGTAACGTCCGAATTCGCGCACCTTGGTCGCCTTGACCGCGCCGGCACCGTCGTCCTCGAGCAGGTACTGCCAGAGGTAGCTGCCGTCGCCTGGACCGTCTTTGCGGCCGACAATGGCATAGATGTTTCCATCAGCGGGCCGTTTATAAAGTGAAATGCCCATGGGATCGCGCAGGGTTTCCCCCGTAAACACCTCGATGCCGCCGTTGTCGATGGCTTGCAGGTCGGGCAGGCTGAAAACGCGTATTTTATGGACCAGGCGTTCCGTGGTGACGGCGATGTCCACGGCCTCACCGTTGAGCACGAGTCCGTATTCCACATCGACATTGTTGGGCCGCTGCAGCGGCCGCACGGTTTTTTCGGGGATGATTTTCCCCTGGAGATCGAAGACATAGAGTCCGCCGTCGGCTTCCTTGTCGGTGCCGATAACCAGGCTCTGGCCCGGATCGGTGGGATGGATCCAGATGGCCGGATCATCGGCGTCGAATTGCACCGGTTCGGTGACGATGCGCGGCTGGATCGGCGTGAGAGCGGGATCATGGTAATTTTTTTCACAGAAAATAAAAAGAGCACCCGCCAAAGAAATCAGACAGAGAGCGGTTATGAAAGAGCGTTTCCTGGATTCATCGCGCATCTTGTTCTCCTTTCACGCTTTGATTGTATTAATTTATTGGCATTTGTGCAACAGATATTTGCGGTTTCAATAAAAAAAAGAATGGCGCGGCTCAGCGCCGGCGCGGCGCGCGCATCATTTTTCTGGCCGGCTCGAGCGGGAA
>DCUM01000252.1:6706-38684 GCA_002327255.1 bacterium UBA2214
CAGATCCTTGTTGCTGCGCGATAGCCTTGCCTGAGATCAGCGCGCGCGGTATTTTTCCGCGATCTTTTTTTCCACATCCGCAACGCTCTTTTTGATCGGACCCTCCGCCTCCATCTTGACACTGGTAGCCGCGGCCGCCCACAGGGTTGCCTCTTCGGGCGATGCGGTCAATCGCCTCGCGGCATAGGCGGCAATACAGGTGTCGCCGCGGCCGCTGCGGCCGATCAGCGGTTCGGCGGTGAAGGGCGCCTCATGCACCGCGCCATGGGCGAGCACCAGCAGACCGTCCCTGTGGGTGAGCACGATTTCCCGCGGGCCCCATCCGGCGATGATAAAGGCCGCCTTGCGGATGTCCTCTTCGCCGGTCATGGTTTTTGCTTCCACGGCATCGGTCTTGAGAATGTCAAAATAGGGCAGAAACCGCACCTTCTCCTCCCAGGCATCGAAACGCAGCACGCCCTGATCATCGATGACGCGGACGAATCCCTGCGCATCGGCCACCAGCAGACCCGCTTTGCTCTGGAGTGTCTGTATGACGTCCATACCGACTTCACCCCGGGCCGAGGCGTTGATGATGAACGCTTTGGCCTCAAAGGGTTCCACCTCCTGCGGTGTGAACGATCCGGCCGTGTGGGTGACCGAGAGGATGCGGTCATCGACATCATCGGTCGGATAATAGAGCCGCATGTCGGTGGAATGGGGGGTGTAGGTCGGATAGGCGTCGACGCCGATCCGGGTGAGCGCCTCGACGACGTGGGCGTCGCATTGGGCCAACCGGGTCACCGCGGCCGTCCTGAGCCCCATCATCACCGCAACATGCGCGCCGTAATTGAAGCCGCCGCCATCCACATGCCGGGTTCCGGCCCTGGAGACAATGGTATCTTTGGTATAATTGCCGATCATCACCACGTCATAAACACGTTTTTCCGTCATGGCAGCTCTCCGGGAATTTTTACGTGCGTTAGTCTTCTCTGGTTATGCAGTTTTCAGACCGGGAGTTTGCCGGTCCGATAAACCACAAGTATCTGCAAGTAATCGATCTGTCCTGAATAATGCCTGGCGCAGCTTGATGGCTGCACAACGAAGGGCCGTTTTCGCCGCCGGTTCAGCCAATAATCGCGCCGAACCTGCATCAGTCGCGCATCCTGGCGCGCCACAGCAGAGCCGCCAGCAGCAGGGAGAGCACCGAGCTGCCCACCCAGAAGTAGATGGCGTTGCTGAAATCATAATGCCGCACCCCACCGATCAGGGTGGTACCACGTTCGATGAGACCGCCGCTGATGCGCTCCTGAAGGGCCGCGCCGATATAGCTGAACACGCCGATGAAGCCCATCGCCGCGCCCGCGGCTTTCTTGGGCGAAATATCCACGGCAAAGAGGCCGCCCAGGGAGGTGACCAGTCCGTTGATGGAAAAGCCATAGACCAGAAAAGCCAGCGTGAGCCAGAGGGGATTGTTGCTTGGCCAGTAAAAAATCATCAGAAGCGAGGCTACTTCAAGGACGGCGCAGATCAGGTTGACCGGCGGACGCCGGGCCTGAAACAGTTTGTCGGAGATGAAACCATAAGCGGCGCAGCCCACCACTCCGGCGACCGGGTTCAGGGCCAACAGCGCGCCGGCCTGGATGTCGGAAAATCCGCGTGACTCCTGGAGAAAGAGCATGCCCCAGCTGTTGAGACCGTAGCGGGTCATGTACATGGTAGCACTGGCAAGGGCGAGTATCCAGATGGCGGGCATTTTGAGAATGGAGCGCTGCATCTGCCAGGTGGATTTCCGGGGTTTGGCGGCGGTCGCTTCGCTCCCGGCATAATCGTTCTTCCACACCGCCACCGGGGGCAGTCCCATCGTCTGCGGCCGGTCGTAGACGAAGAGATAGGCGGCCACAGCCACGAGAATACAGAGCAAACCGGGACCGACGAATCCGGCCTGCCAGCCGAAAAAGGCCACCAGGGCGGCCGAACCGACAAAGGTCAGCCCCTCTCCGATCGAATGGGCCGTGCTCCAGATGCCATAATAGCGTCCGCGCTCGCGGTTGCTGAACCACTGCGACAGGGAGACGATGCCGGCCGGCGCGCCGAATCCCTGAAACCAGCCGTTAAAGCCCCAGAGCAGCACCCATACCCACAGAACCGTGGACCAGCCCATGCCAATATTGATGAAGGCGGAAAGCAGGATGCCGGTGGCGAGAAATTTCTTGATGTTGGCATGGTCCGCCAAAAAGCCGTTTACCAGCTTGCCGAAGGCATACCCGTAAAAGATGGCCGAGCCGATGATGCCGAGCTGCTCGGCCGAGAATATGCCGCCATCGATGAGCGGCTTCTTCACCACCGAGAGTCCAAGCCGGCAGGTATAGGCTATGCCATAAGTCAATGTGATGGCGAGCATGATGGTAAGGCGGCGGCGGCGATAGAGCCGGTCGATCTGCTGCGGATCGGTGAGCGGTTCGACATCCGCTCCGGTGGCGAAAAAACGAAAAGGATTTTTCATACCGTCCTTCTTCCGTTTTCAACAATGCATTCAGTTGCAACCGCATCTCCCGGGCGCGCAGGTGGATCTGCCGGGGGCTGTCAGAGTTGTCACTTCGACTCTTTGCAAGTAGCCGGTTTTTTTCTATTCTATGGATTGTGTCACTATCGTCCGGCTGTTTGATTAAAAGGTCTATAACTTAAACTAATAGCAATGAATTTGGCACAATCCCAGTTCAAATAGATTCTGTCTGATATGGGAACATAATATATTGAATTAATTGCGTTTAACATGGGCACTTTTGGCGAAAACCGGATAATGGCTGGATGGCGTCCATTTTTATGTTATTTATTTTCATTCACTTACAGAGTTGTTCCGGCACGCGCATCGCATCCTTCCTTCCAGTGCATTGCATCATCCTCCATCCGGAGATCCATTCGGGAAGGTTCAAAATATTTTCCGGCATCCTCTGGTTTGTGTAAAGAACTGGTGCGCACAGAGCGTCACTCGGCGGCACGAACGCGCCACAAGGTGCCGGCCACGATCAGAGAAAACACCGACGTGCCGAGCCAAAAGAGTACCGCGGCGTCAAAATCGTACTGGCGCACGCCAGCGACGATGCGAATCCCTTTTTCGATGAGGTGGCCGCTGATGCGCTCCTGGACGGCCGCCCCCAGATAGCTGAAAACACCGATGAAGCCCATGGCCGCACCGGACGCTTTCTTGGAGACGATATCCACGGCGAACAGGCCACCCAACGCCGCGAGAATGCCGCTGAGACTGAAACCGTACAGCACAAACGCCATCGTAAGAACCGCGGTGCTGGCGCTGGGAACAAAAAAGATGAACGCCAAAGCCGCCACCTCGAGGATGCCGAAAATCAGCGTCACCGGCGGCCTTCTCGCCTTAAAAAGTTTGTCCGATATGAAACCATAAGCTGTGCAGCCGAGGATGCCGGCGAGCGTATTCAGTCCCAGGACCCCGCCGGCTTCCAACAGGGAGAAGCCGCGCGTCTCCTGTAAAAAGAGAATGCCCCAACTGTTAATCGCATAGCGTGTCGCCGACATGGCCGCACAAGAGAGCCCAAGGACCCACAGCGCCGGATTCTTCAAAATCGCGCGCTGGATTTGCGCCGTGGACGTTGATGGCGATACGGCGGGCGCGCCGTGATCGTTGCGCCATTCCTGAATGGTGGGCAAACCCAGCGTCCTGGGCCGATCCTGCAGTGCCAGGTAAAGGGCAAACGCGGTGATGAGGCAAAAAAGTCCGGGACCGATAAATCCGGCGCGCCAGCCCCAGGCGCTCACCAGGGCGGCAGTGCCGACAAAAGTCAGCCCTTCGCCCAGCGAATGGGCAGCACTCCATATGCCGTAGTAGCGGCCGCGCTCACGATTGCTGAACCAGTGCGACATGGAGACCACGCTGGCGGGGGAGCCAAAGCCCTGAAACCAGCCATTCAGACCCCACAGGAAGACCCAGACCCCGAAGAGGGCGTTCCCGCCCATCACCAGATTGATCAACGCCGAAACCATAATGCCGAAGGGCAGAAACCGCTTGATGTTGGCGTGATCGGCCAGGAATCCGTTGGTGAAACGGCCGAAGGCATAGGTATAGAAAAAAGCCGATCCAATGACACCCAAATCTTCGGCGGAAAAATAGTTGCCGTCAATGAGGGGTTTTTTGACCACCGACAGCGCCAGCCGGCAGGTGTACATAAAACCGTAACCCAGCGTGATGGCCAGCATGATGGTGATGCGATGACGCCGGAAGCGGCGATCGATTTCATCACGATCGCCGATCAGGGGCGCATCCGGCCCCGCGGCGAAAAAACGCAAGGGATTCCACATCGTCTGATTTCGTCCGTCAAGTCTTCAGCGTAATTTTCATCGCCTGCTTGGGCAAACGCTTGAGCGTCGCCAAATCCAGGCCGAGTTTCGGAAACGCCTCGAGGCCTCTTTCCAGGGGGAGTATCTCGGTGAAGAAGTGCGCCAGATCGAGCTTGCCGGTCTGGAGTATTTTTATCGCCGGCAGGCAAGTATTCTGGCCGATGTAAGTGCCCAAAATCTTGATGGCTTTGCGCGTGACCTGGTAGGGGGAGATGGTCGCTTTGACGCTGTCGTCCATGCCAAAGGCCAGCACTTTGCCGCCGGGCGCGACGTAATTCAGCGCGTTCTCCAGCTGCGTGCCAACCGCATCGATGACGATGTCAAAACCGTTGCCACGGGTCAACGCTTTGCTGATTTTTTCGAGATGGTCCACGTTGGGATCGAACACGGACACGCCCAATTGCCGGGCGACCCCCTGGCGAAAAGGATCGATCTCGGTGACAACCGTCTGGGCGGCAATGTTTTTGGCCAGCGCCACGAAGAGATAGCCGATCGGCCCACAACCCAGGACGAGCACCGAATCCCACGGCTGCATCTGCACGGTATTCATGCCGTTCAGCACCGTGCCGAGCGTCTCCACCTGGGTGGCGACAATGTCGTCGATTTCATCGGGAATTTTGAAACAGACGCTCTCCGGCGCCACGGCATATTCGGCGTAACCACCGTGCTTGTAGATGCCCAGCGTATTTTCCTTGATGTGCACGCACTGACTGCTGATACCCATGCGGCAAAAGTCGCAGACGCCGCAACGCGGGTTGTTGTCGATGGCAATGCGATCGCCCGGTTTGAGGGTGGTGACCGATGCGCCGATATCCACCACCACGCCGTTGAACTCGTGTCCGAGAATGATATTCTCCTTGTAGGCATGCTTGCCTTCGAGAATCTTGATATCCGATCCGCAGATGCCGCACGCTGTAACCTTGAGGATCACATCGGTTGGCTCCTGGACGGTTGGGACGGGAACCCTTTCCAGTTCGATCTGGCCGACTTTTTTGAACATCAGCGCGTTCATCGTTTCCATTGGTATCTCCTCGCTCTCACGTGAACAGGATACCGTCCGGCGTCTTTCATGGCATGCGATGGCCGTTTTGATGCGCCATCGCACTCAGGCCGGAAAGCGCCAGGACCGGTGAATCCTGGATTATATCTATTATTGGATTAATTCGATTTGCACCGGAACATAGGCCGGAATGGTCTCGCCCCGGATGACACGTTGTGCATATTCAACCGCCAGTTTCCCCATGGCGCGGGGATTCTGGGCGATGGAGGCCGTCATGGCGCCGTTGCGGATGGCTTCGCGGGCGTCGCTGATGGCATCGAATCCGACGACCAGAATCTGTCCACGGCGGTTCGCCGCGGCAATGGCCTCGACGGCCCCCAGGGCCATGATGTCGTTGCAGGCAAAGACCGCATGGAGGTTCGGCTGCGATTGTAAAATATTCTGAAACACATTGTAGCCCTGATCGCGTTCCCAGTTGGCCGTCTGTGAGGCAACAATCCGGATGCCGGGGACCGGGTCCACTTCATGATGAAATCCGTGCAGCCGCGCATCGCCGGTCTCGTGGCCGGGTATGCCCTCGAGGACCGCTACCAGGCCTTTACCGCGCAGCTTTTCAATGATAAACCGGCCGGCCAGCCGGCCGCCATCAAAATTATCGGAACCGATGAACGTCGCAATGAGACCACCTGCTTCCGCCAGCGCCGAGGAGTCCACCCGCGTATCGAGGATGAGCACCGGGATGTTGGCGCGGTTGGCTTTGACGATGGCCGGGATGATTTCGCGCGACCCGGAGGGGGTCACGCAAATCGCCGCCACCTTGCGCTGAATCAGGTTTTCGATGATCTGCATCTGTTTTTCGACATCGATCTCGCGCTCAGGCGCCTGCACCAGCAATTGCAACTGCAGGGTCCCGGCCGCCTCCTCCGCCCCCTGCTGCATGTCCATGAAAAAGGGATTGTTGAGCGTTTTCATCACCAGCGCGACCACCGCTGCGGACGGGTTGTCGTTTTGCGGCCGCTGGCACGCTGACAGGAGGGCCAGCAGGAGTGCGGGCAATATCCATTTTTTCATCAGGGTTCTCCTTTTCTAGGCATGACGCTTTTTCAGGGCCATATCGAGCAGTACCGCAAAGATGATCACTGCGCCGATGACGGTTTGCTGAATAAAAGAGGAGACGCCGAGCAGATTCAGACCGTTCCTGAGCACGCCCATGATCAGGGCGCCGATGAGCGTGCCGGCCATGCGTCCCTCGCCCCCCATCAGCGACGTGCCGCCGATCACAGTGGCCGCGATGGCATCCAGTTCGTACATCATCCCGGCGATCGGTTGCGCCGAATTCAGCCGTGCAGTCAGCAGGATCGCGGCCATGCCGCTGAGCAATCCGGAAATGCCATAGACCATGGTTTTGTGAAACTTGACATTGACGCCGGAAAGTACGGTGGCCTCTTCATTCCCGCCCATGGCGTAAGTATAACGTCCCAATTTGCTCCGCGTCAACACGAGATGCGCTGCGATATAAACCACNNCGAAAAACCGGAGATGGGCCGGCCGTCGCTGATCATCAGCACCACTCCGCGCGCCACGCTCATCATCCCCAGCGTGGCGATAAAGGGCGGCAGTTTGCCCCGCGAAATGAGCAAGCCGTTGATGCAGCCGCACAGGAATCCCGCCGCGAGGCCGAGCGCCAGCGCAAATACCAATGGCACATCGGCCTTCAAGGCGCCGGCCATCACCACCCCGGAGAAGGCCACGATCGAACCGACGGAAAGATCGATGCCCGCACTGATGATGACAAACGTCATGCCGACGGCGATGATGGCATTGATGGCGGTCTGCTGTGCGATGTTCATGCCATTGGACAGCGTCAGAAAATGGGGCGTCAGCAGGGAAAAAACCAGCATGAGGAGCAATAAGCCGATCAGGGTGCCCAATTGGCGGCCGTGCTGCAGCATCACACTTTGCACATGCATTTAACCTTCTCCCAAAGCGTACTGTAAAATGCGTTCCTGGGTGGCGTTCCGGGTTGCGCATTCGGCCACCAGGCGGCCGCGGCACATCACCAGGATACGGTCGCTCATGCCGAGCATCTCGGGCAGATCCGAGGAGATCATCAGAATCGCGGCACCATCTGCAGTGAGTTGATTCATGAGCTGGTAGATTTCCACTTTGGCGCCCACATCGATACCGCGGGTCGGCTCATCGAAGAGGAGGATGTCGGCTTGTGAACAAAGCCACTTGCTCAGCACCACCTTCTGCTGGTTGCCGCCGCTGAGGTAACGGACTTGCTGGTTCACATCCGGCGTGCGAATGCGCAGTTTTTGTACGAAGGCGCCGGCGACCTCCTGCTCCGCGTTGCGCCGGATCCAGCCCAGCCGCGCAAAACGCTCCAGGCTGGGGAGGCAGATGTTGTCCTTGATGGAGAGATGGAGCACCAGTCCCTGCGATTTACGGTCTTCGCTGAGATAGGCGATCCGGTTGCGGATGGCCGCGGCCGGCCGGTTGATTTTCACCGGGTGACCCTTGATGAAGAGCTTGCCGGCGTCGATGGGATCGGCGCCGAAAATAGCCCGCGCCAGTTCCGTCCTTCCCGAACCAAGCAGGCCGGCGACGCCCACCACCTCGCCGCGATGCAGTGTCAGCGAGATGTCGTGCAAGACGCCGCGGCGGGACAAACCATCGACGCGCAGCAGTTCTTCGCCCGGCGGACTCGGCACTTTGGGGTAATGGTCGCCGAGGTCGCGATTGACCATCAGACGGATCAACTCGGATGTGTCGATCTCATGCAGCTTCCGGGTGGCGATATACTTGCCGTCGCGCAGGATGGTGACGCGATCGCCGATCTCAAAAAGTTCTTCGAGACGGTGGGAGATATAAATAATCGCCACGCCCTGCGCCTTGAGGCGGCGGATCAGCGCAAACAGTTCAGCGATCTCCTGTTCCGTCAACGCAGAGGTCGGTTCGTCCATGATCAGTATCCGGGCGTGCATCGACAGCGCTTTGGCCACTTCCACCATTTGCTGCTGCGCCACGCTCAGCGTGCTGATGCGGCGGCGCGCATCGATGCCGGTATGCAGTTGATCGAGCAGCGCCTGGGCGTCGCGATTCATTTTCTTCTGATCGATCAGCCCCGCCCACAGCCGCGGCTCGCGGCCGAGAAAGATATTGGCGGCGGCGCTGAGTTGGGGGACCAAATTGAGTTCCTGATAGATGATGCTGATGCCCAGCGCCTGCGCCTGGCGCGGCGTGCGCAGATCGATTTCCTCGCCATCGAGAAATATCTGTCCGCTGCTGCGCAGATAAGCGCCACTGAGTATTTTGACCAGGGTCGACTTGCCGGCGCCGTTCTCTCCGAGAAGAACATGAACCTCACCCGCCTGCAGGTCAAACTGCACATCATCGAGCGCCACGACGCCGGGAAAACGCTGGCTGATATGGCGCATCTGCAGAATCACCTTGCCGTTCATGGCCGCAGCTTTCGGAGGTGGGCGATCGTATCGCGCGCGGCGGAATCCCCGTCCGGCAGGGGCAAGATTTCCGCGGAGACAAACCCCTGATAGCCGATGCGCTCCAGCGCCGCAAAAACCGCCCTAAAATCGATATGCCCTGCGCCAGGATGCCAGCGGTTGGAATCCGCGACGTGAAAATGAAAAACGCGTCCGGCGGCCGCGGTGATGCTGGCGGCGAGAGAGGGCTCTTCAATGTTCATGTGAAACGTGTCGAGGAGCAGGCCGACATTTTCCAGCCGCAGGCGGTCGAGAAAGCGCAGACCTGATTCGACGTTGCAGATCAATTCGGTCTCGTAGCGATTGATCGGCTCGATGGCAAAGCGGACATCCGGATGGCGCCCGGCCGTCTCCCGCAGCGCCGATTCGAGATATTCCTCAGCGGCCTGCCTGGAAAGCGCGTTGAGCCTGGCGCCGCGTATCAGTCCGATGATGATGATGGCATTCCACTGCTGCGCCAGCGGGACATGGGCGCGTATGCGAGCGATGGCCTTTTCGCGCACCGTCTTGTCCTCGTGCACAAAGCAGAGCCCCTCCTCGCCGTAGGCCTGACCGGTGCCGATGGCCGGTACCGGCAGGCCCGTGGCATCGAGTGCGGCGAAGAGTTCATGGCGGTCGATCGTCTCCGGATCACGGATCGCCACTTCGACGCCATCGTAGCCCAGCGCCTTGATCCGCGCCAAATTGGCGGCCAAATTCCCCTGATACGTGAGGGCCGAGAAAGTCGCCGCCTGAACCGAAAGGACGATGCTCAGTCTATGCGACATCACAACCCCATTTTGGGGATGCTGTAAATGGAGCGCCAGCCCGGCGTGAAGGGTTCTTGCAAATAGGGTTCCATCTCCGCGGCGGTGCGCATGGTGGTCTTTTCAATGGGCGGCAGTTTGCCGGCCGGAAACGCCGCGAGTATCTCGTCGTTGATCAGCGTCAGATAGGAGAGGATGGCGGCGATGGTGCGTTTGGCTTTCTGTGCCGTGCCTATGGTGGGCCGTCCCACCACACCCTCGGGCACCGAGGCCAGTTCGATGGGGGAATGTCCCTGTCCCTCGGACCAGCGGCTCGGCCGGCCGAAAGGATCCACCGCCTTGTCAAAATGACCGTCGGGGAGAAAACCCTCCACTTTGGTCTCGGCGGCGTAATTCATCTCGACGAATTGCGGCGCCAGCAGCAGCATGACCGAGGTTTCGGCCTCATCGGCATGGACGAAATCGTCGTCCCATTCGCCGCCGCGCGCCTTGGTGCGAAAAAATTCGCGCACGGAGCGGTGCCAGTCAAGGGTGCGGAAGATGCCCGGCAGATTCCAGGTTTTTTGCAGCTCCTGGATGGCCGCTTCCAGCAGCCAGGAGTGACCGTGGTTGTTGACCAGTATCTGCTTGCGGAAACCATCGTTCCACAGTCCCACCATGACGTTGATGAGGTTTTTCTTCACCACCTCATCCTCAAGATGGATGGTGCCGGGCATGCCGATATGGTGATGGGGATGACCGCCGTAATTGAGCGGCGGGAAAACCAGATTGCAGGGCGCGCCGCGTTTGGCGGTGAAGCGGCGCACGCCCTCGAGGATCTGCGTCACCATGAAGGTGTCGAGTGCGGAGACGGTGTGATCGCCATGCTGCTCGGTGCATCCGATGGGGATGAAGACGATATCGTTCTTTTTGCGGTTTTCCACCACCTGATGGCGGATGGTGTTCTGGACATAGGAACCGGCCTTGCCGAGTTCAGGATCGGCGGGGATGCCATAATCGGCTAATATCTTATCGATCTCTTCGGGCGACGCCTCCCATATCCGCTTTTTCATTCGTCCCACGGAAGTGTCTTCGAAAAAGAGATCGGCTCTATCGGTGTTCAACCAGGTTGTCATCTCAGTTTCCTTTCATTCTATATTCCGTAGTAATTTGGCGCCAGGAAAAACGATCCATAGCGGCCGGGTACTTTCAGAATCCCGGCCGGATGATGCGCCCTGTGCGGCCAGTTACGGCGGGTGATCACGGCAGTACCGTTATTTTGACCTGTTCGCGGTTCGTCTGCAGCAACTGGATGTGCTCGGCGGTCTGCTCCAGGGTTATTTTCTTGGTGATGAGCGGCGTCAGATCCATGCCGGCAGCCATGGAGTTGATGACATTCGGGAAGATGCCATGGCCGGAATGGCCCTGGGCGCCGGCGACGTTGGCGCGGCGGACCTGAAAGACCTCGCCGTTCATGGGAATCCGGTCATCGGCGCGGGCCACCAGCACCACGGTGCTGTTCAACTGCCGGCCTTCCCAGATGATGCGCTCGATGTCCGGCCACACCACACTCGGCAGTCCCGTGGCCTCGAGAATGATTTTTGCCCCCATGCCTTCGGTGATATCCAGCACCGCTTCGGCGGCGTTGACCTGCGTCGGATCGATGGCGTGGGTGGCGCCGAGAGCCAGCGCCATCTCGCGGCGCGATTGCGAGGGCTCGGAGATGATGACGTTGGCCGCACCCGCCCGGCGCAGCACCGCGCAGGCGGCGATGCCGACCGGTCCGCTACCCATGATCAGGACGCTCTCACCCGGGAGCACGCCACCACCGCGCACGATCACCGCGTTGTAGGCCACCGACGCCGGCTCCACCAGACTGCCGAGCAGATACATTTTCTCCTCGCCATACAACGGCCGGAAGGCTTCGATGCTCCACAGGTAGCGCGCATCCACCTTGATATATTTGGCATAGGCGCCATCGATGGAAAAACCGATCTCCTGAAGACGTTCACAGTGGTTGGGGAATCCGTCGGCACAGGGGCGGCATTGCGAACACCACATCATCTCTTCCGCGCACACTGCTTCGCCGGGCTGAAAGCGCTTGCCGGTGCGTTTGTTGAAGGCTTCAGCGCCCGCTTCGGCCACTACGCCGGAGAACTCATGGCCGAGGGTACAGGGGAAGGCCGTCAGACCGGGATAAAAAATATAGCCCTGCGCATCGGATTGCAGCATGTGGACATCGCTGCCACAGATGCCGCAGGCTTTGACCTGGATCAGTACCTCGGTGGGGCCGATGGCGGGGAGCTGTTTCTCCATCATTTCGATGCGCGGATTGCGCCAGACCTTGCTGCCCAGGTAGGTCAATTTCCCATCGATATCTTTGGCGCCCAACTTGAATCCTGGTTTGGGATCCCAGTCCGCGTTCAGGGTTACAGCCTTCATAGTCCATCCTTTCGATTGGTTGAGAAATGGATTCGGCGGCATCGTGCAGAGAGCCCCTTCTGGAGCAGCCAGGGCTTACAGACGAAACTGCTTGAAATAATGCCCGGACCGATGTCGTCTCGTAGCGCACTGTCAGGATGATCCGGGGCTTGCGGTCGAATTTGTTAAATAAAATGCCCCGGTCGCTGTTGTCGCGCAGAGAGCGCCTTGTGAATCATCCAGGGTGGCAAAGGTTCAACCGCAGGACACCGAATCGACGGGCAAAACCCGCCCGCTGAATATGTTTTAGAAATCCATGACCTTGACAATACAGTCATGGTGCAGCGAGTGAGTGGCGGCAGTGGCCACCTGCAGCGCTTTGATGCCATCGTCGAGTTTGAGCATGGGTTCCACACCGGCACAGAGATTGGCCAGGAAGTCGTTCAACTGCGCCACATAGGCCTCGCCGAAGCGTTCCGGGAAATAGGGCACGACGTCATGGGTCACCCCCTGCTCGGTCATCACCAGAATCGGCGTCTCGCGCAGATAGCCGGCCTGCACGGTGCCCTTGGAACCGAGCACTTCCGCGCGGATGTCATAGCCATAGACACCGTTGCGGCTGATATCGATCTCGCCCAGCGCGCCGCTCTCGAAGCGCAACACCATGACCACATTGTCGGTGTCGTTGACCTCCCTGATTTCCGGGTAAGCCAGGACCGTGCCGACGGCATAGACCGAGACGATCTCGCCCATATACCAGCGCGCGATATCGATGTCGTGAATGGCCATATCGAGGATTTGGCCACCGCTGTTTTCCGGCTTGAGATATTCGAGACTGGGACGGTAGGGATCGCGCGCCGAACCGCGGAACACCACCGGAATGCCGACCACGCCCTCGACGATCTTGCGCCGGGCGGCGGCGAATCCCTTGTCAAAACGGCGCTGAAAGCCCATCTGGAAGAAAATCCCCGCCTGGTCCACGGCTCTCTTCACGTCGCGGGCATCGGGCAATGAGAGCGTCAGCGGTTTTTCGCTGAACACCGCTTTGCCGGCCGCGGCCGCATCGATGATGATCTCCTTGTGATTCACCGTCGTGGCGGTGACGATGACCGCTTCCACATCCGGATCGTGGTTGAGGTCATGATGATTGTCATACCATTTACCCACTTCATAGGTCTCTGCGGCGGTCGCCGCCCGCTCCGGGATCAAATCCGCCATGGCCACCACCCGCGCCTGCGGCACGCGATAGGCGAGAAACTCGGCATACATTTTCCCGAGGCGGCCGACGCCCACCAGCCCGACATTGATACGTTTTTTCATAGTCACTGTGTCCAGATTAGGTTAAGGAGTTATCTCCGTTTTTTATCACCGCCGAGAACGCCGCGGGGCACTGCGTATAAAAACAGCCATCCTCGTGGATCCTGATCTCGAGGCAATAAACCGGATTACCAATCGTTCCGTGGCAGCAACCGATGCAACCCGGCGACCCCTGCGCGCTGTTCGATGACGCCAGATCTCGTGTGTTATTAGCGAGATTTTGACTTGTCTTATTTGAACACTGAACGAAAGATTCGTTTTGTTTGCAGCCCTCAGGCGGCGTCATGAATCTACCCCGCCACAGAGGATTCAGATTGAGATGCCAATCGACCGCTTCAAATCCTTTGTCGGCGGGGCGGTTCCGCCTGACGCGTCGGCCCGGGCGGATTCTGATCATCGCGGCGAATCCTGGACCACCAGGCGCACGGAACGGCGCTCCACCAGATGGGATTTCAATATGATGCTCTGCACCGCTCCGGTACCGCCCTGGATGCGATGCAGCAGCAATTTCATGCTCTCCTGCCCCATCTCGTAAATGGGCTGGTGCACCGTGGTCAACTCCATGGGATGTGCATTGGAAAAAGTCAGGTCGTCATAGCCTGCCAGTGAGAGTTCATCCGGAATGGCAATGCCCAACTCGATCGCCGCATTGTAGAGAAGGTATGCGATGGGATCGTTGCCGGCGATGATGGCGGTAAATTTTTCGCGTTCAGCGAGGATGAGGCGCACATAGTGCTGGTAATGTTTTTCGATAAAGCGCTCTCCGATGGTAAATTGCAAGGCCGGTTCCGGATCGATGCCGTGATCCTGAAGCGCCTGTTGATAACCGGCCAGCCGCGCCCGCTCGCTGCTGAAAAGGGTGCTGAGGGTAATGGCAATGTGGCGATGGCCCTTGCCGATCAGATGGGAGGTGAGCGCATGCGCACCGTCAAAATTATCCGTGGTGACCATATCATGGCTGTGGCCGGGTATCTCGCGGTCCGCCAGTACCACCGGTATGTTCTTGTGCTGAAATTTTTCGATGAGCTGGAGGTTCTTCTCCGGCGCCGCTGCCGTGGGCATGAAAATGAGCCCGGTCACCCCATGCTTGATCAGCTGATTGGCATGAAAATCGGCCCGGATAAAAAGATCGTCGGTATTGCAGAGGATGATGCTGTAACTGTGCCGGGCGGCTTCATCGCCGACGCCGCGCAGGAATTCCGGCGCATAGCCGCTGCGGATATCGTGAACCAGAACGCCGACCACGGCACTGCGGCCGGGTTCGGCCGACTGCGACAGCACAAAGGTACCCAGCCGGCGTTTGCGATACAAATAGCCCATATTGACCAGATTCTGAATGGCCTGGCGGATGGTGGCGCGCGCCAGTCCGGTGCGCCGGGTGATCTCCTCTTCGGTGGGAATTTTGTCATGGGGCTTGAACAAACCCTGCTCGATCTGCTCGATCAGCCAGGACTGGAGCTGAAAATATTGGGGAATGGGGCTGTCACGGTCGATAATCATGGTATTATCTTTCATTGTATATTTGTCTATACAAATATACAATGAAAGTGAGGTGAAGTCAAGAAAATTCGTCTACTTTTGATAATTTTTTGCCTTGATGAACACCAAAATGATGGACTGCAGTACCGTGGCAGCCATCAGGATCAGGCTGGCCCAGAGCAGATAGTAGGTAAGTGCAGGAAAACGCCCATTCAGGGCAATGATGGCAATGAAGAAAATCAGGTATTCGACGCGGAAGGCAAACCGCCAGATCACCTTTTCAGTGGGATCGGGGACGGCACCGCGGTGATTGGCGTAGGCGACGATGAATGGCGGCAGCAGGGTGAAAAAGAGCAGCAGGAACAGCAACACCGGCAGAGGCAGTATCCCCTCCGGAAAATTCAGGAAGAAAAAAGTGAGGATAAACAGCATATCGACGAAACGATCGACCGTGCCATCCCAGAAAGCGCCCAGTTTGCTGTCGCGCCGGGTGTGCCGGGCGACCTTGCCATCGATGAAATCGCATATGGCGCTGAAGACGAAGAGTCCCACTCCCCAGGCGATTGCGCCCTCTTTCACCAGAAAAAAAGCGGCGATGGCAATGAACAGGGAAATGGTGGTCCAGGCATTCGGTGACCAGAATGCAAACGTCCGGCCCACCCAGCGTTCAAACCGCGGCATATCGATGAACTCCTTTATCATGCGCGCACGCTCCTCTCTATCTTCCACATCCAGCTGCTTTAGCGCGAATACTTGTCAGCTCTCCAATGCTTCGAAAATTCGGACACCCGCCGGGTTACCGGTTTCATCGGACGCACAAAATCCATGTGTATTACAGTCTATTGTTCTAATTAGCAAAAATACAGGGTCTGATACAAGGAGAAAAGTGCGGACAGACGCATGGCGGGCAGGACGCCTTTTCTGCCGTCCGCCCGCCCTGTCCCTGCGCTCCGTCCCAGCTCCTCGCGACCGGCGCCATGCGGAATGGCCGCCAGCGGACGCGTACGGCCGCATTATTTCTTGCGTTCAACCCGGTAGATGATCTGTCCTTCCTTGTTGAGCATGTAATACCGCAGATCGCGGCCTGATGCCGAACAGACGGAAAATCCGGTGCCGCCGTCGCAGAACAACGTCCCTTCGATGGGCTTCACGGTGCGGCTGCGCGAGCTGGATGTGTTGACGAGATAATCGATGTCCGAACCGGGACGGCGGATGTGCTGATGATTATGGATGTGTCCGCAGATGTAGAAATCGACGCTGTGTTTGATCAGAAGGGGTTCCAGCCGGTTCTGCATGTCCAATCGTTCACTGATGCTCTTGTTGGTCTCGGCGTGGACGGGATGGTGTCCCAGAACCACCGTCCAGGTGGCGTTGTCCACTGTCAAAACCGAGTCGATCCAGGCGAGCTGCCGCGGCATATCCTGCAGGACGGCATCCGGATAATCGGTGCTATTCTCGCGGTATTTATCGATGAGTGGTGCTGTGTCGATATAGAGGAGCCGGATGGTTGTGCCCTTGCCATCGACGCGATGCACCTGGGTGTAGTATCTGCCCGGCATCACCCAACGGCGGCTCACCCTGCCATAATCGAGCACGGCCTGGGTGTTGCCGCGGTATTCGTGGTTGCCCAGGACGGGGAACCAGTCAATCATCAGGCCGGGATGAGAATAGACCAGCTCGTAATTGGTCAGCCACAGGGGATCGTTAACGCTGGCCACGCCCAAAAAATGATGGACATCTCCCACCAGGGCGACAAATTCCGGATCGATCGCTTCGGCCAGTTCGCCCATCTTTTCGGCGATCGGCTTCTGGTCATAGTAACCGTTGCGCCCCTGATCGGAGCTGACATAGAAATTAAAGCGTCCGTCAAACTCCCCCGTCACATCGGTTACTTGCGCCGCGGCACACCAGACCGCCAGCAGGATCATCAAAGATATCCACATCCGTTTCATATTCTGCCTCCGTTGTTTTTCACCGGTTCGTAGCGATAAACAGCGCTTCTTCGTTATCTTGAGCACTGAAAAGGAGCAGCCGCTTCTTCCGGCACAATCGCCGCTACCTGTTCCTTCAGGAATGCATGCAGCCGCGGAGCTGTCTATTGCAGGTAAACTAGTCAATTCTGCCTGAAATTGCAACCATAATATTAAATCGGGGTCGGACCTCAGCCAATTATTATTTTTCATGTAGTTAGAAGTCAAAAAACATCCCAAAATGGCCTTAGCAGGCGTTTTTTAAGGGGGAAAAAAGGGGTGTTAAGGAAAGCTGATGGCTGTATAGTAGTCTCCTATGCCATGGGTCTGCGTGTTCAGTCCCCCCCAATCGGCTCTTAACTGCCCGTTTTTCCCCTACAAAAAATGGCAGTTAAGGCCGGTTTTACGTCATTTTGTGTTCCTAATATATTGTTTATATTGTCTTCGCTGAGGTCCGACCCTAATCTTCATAACCTTCGTCAAAATGTAATAAAGCGGTTACAGGTGTCATTTTTCTGTGTCACTATGATGGACAACAGCTTCATTTATCAGTTATGTGCATTCTGACAATCCATTTTCACGCTATAATTATTAGGGTTAAGCGATTATGAAACTGGCTATGGATCAAATTATTTCAATGCGTGGTATAATTTTTGCTCATAGAATAAACACTATACGTGAACAGTTTGCGAAAGGAGTAACCTATGAAAAAATGGATATGCATTTTGGTTTTATCCTCAGCTCCGTCACTGTTGGCCCAGCTGCAGGTAAAAAACAGTCTCTCGAATCCCGTCACAACCGTTACGCAGAGTGGTCTGGTTGGCATCGCCACCAGCACACCAACAGCGCGGCTGCATGCCATCAGCAGCAATCCCATGGTGCTGCCGTACTGGAATCTCACCGCCAATGTGGTGGTGCATGCCCGGGAGACAAGTCTGGCAGACAACAGCACCAATCACCTGCTGGTCGGACAATTCACGGCGAGTTCTTCTGGAAGCACGGTATTGGCAACCGGATCACGCCTCGCACTGCAAGCTGCTCTGATCAACAACACAGAACCGGCGGCCACCAGGCAGGTGAGTCAGGCGGCATTGGGTTACCAGCATCACAGCCAAAAGTTGATTGCCGGAATGACGGCGGATATCTACTCTGCTCCGCAAATCCCCAGTGGATACACGACGGCTGCCGGCCATTTCAAGAACGAACGAAGCGGCAGCACGGACTTTGGCATTGCCGTCGAAGGCAACAGCGCCAGTTTCTTCAGTCAAAAAGTGGGTATTGGAACCTCTGCGCCAACCGCCCAAATGCACGTTAAAAGCAGCCAACCGATGAGCATCCCGGCCTGGGGAACAGCCGCCAATGTAAGCGTTTATGGGGAAGAGATGGGATGGAGTGATGCCCAGAACGGAATCCTCCTGGTGGGCCAGTTCACTGCTTCAAGCAGCGGCAGTTCGACACCGACCGGTGCCCGGATCGCCTTGCAGGGATCACTGGTCAATAAAAATGATCCTCTCAGTTCCAATCAGATTGCCCAGGCGAGCATCGGTTATCAACACATGAGTCAACAATATATGTCGGGCATATCGGCAGACATCTACGATACCGCAACCATACCTGCAGGCTTCAAGACTTTTGCCGGCCATTTCCATAACCGCCGCACCACTGGCAATGATGTTGGCATTTACATAGAAGGTGGGAAAACGCCCATACAGACGGTCGGCATGCCGTTGTATAATGACAACGCCTCGGCCAGAAGCGGTGGCGTTCCCGTCGGCGGATTTTATCGCGACAGCAACGGATTTGTCCGCATCGCCCTGTGATAAAAAAACAGGTGGCTGCAGAGTGCCATTTTCATCAGTTCCTATACCGTGTTAGCCGGGCTTATCCAGTCCTGCTAACACGGTGACCCCTTATCTTCTCCCGCGCAATAAACGATAGTCGCGATGAATAGTATTGATTGTTCTGCGGCTCCGAGTCGCGTGACCCGGACCAATATCCTGCAACGCATCGTCCGTGAGGTGAATCATAAAAAGTGAAATAATAATAAAATGTGTTGCATATTACGATTTTAATATTATATTTAATTATGGTTAAAATGTGGATTAATTCGACATTTTGATCCACACAACCGATGCTTGGGGAAATTCTGGGGAACCTTTATCCTCCAAATTACAATGACTATTTTTTTGCCGGCTGATCTGCATAGGGCTTACCCGAATGGCCGGGTGGTTTCTTGCGCCTGCGTCTTTTTGCCAATTTTCTGTGGGAGTGGTGCGCCCGAAAACTAATGGCTAGCGTAAAAGAGGTTCTAGCGTCCGCATTTTTTTGTCGAGGGGGTCTCAATGCGTTCAGTTGGGTATCTCTGTCTGTCTCTCTTGATGATTTGTGTTGCAGTGCCGCCAGCATTCACACAGGAGGTCTATGTTGATCCGGCGCAAATAACGCTGCTTCAGAGTGAAGATCCAATACGCTATACGCATGATGATTTTATCCTGGTCGGGGTCGCGACCACCAACTGGGCCGTCACTTGCAGCGCAGAACCCCTGCTACACGCAGCTTCCGGTTCACAAATTCCCCTCACACAAATTTACATCAAGCACGATTTGATCGATGTCTATCAGCCCTTCACAACAGCCATGGATCTGGGCACGGGAACATCGTTCGAAGATCCCTACAATGCCATTATCAACCGGCTCAGCTTTCAAGTGCAGTTAAATGGGTCGGAATGGGCTGGACAGTATATGGGCACCGTGCATTTTTTCAATCACGGTGTGGAAGCCGCGCAGCTGCTTCTTATCGTCGATATCTTCAAGTCATTGGCTTTTGCCATCACACCCTCCCGGCTGGAAAGCGCGCCGTCTTCACCCAACCTCTATGCAATCGCTCCGCCCATCGATGTTTCCATCACCAACAGCAATACGACTGACTGGCACATTGATATATCCATTCTTTCTTCGAGTTCCTTTGAAACGTTTAATGGAGATAATATCATGGTGCGCAGCTCGTTGACTGAAAATACGGATGATACTTTTGGGCCCGGATTTCAACCTGTCAACGACCATCCCTATATCATCTCCGGCGACCGTGTTGGGCGCACCGGCCAGGCGCTCCTCGAATTCAGGATACTGACTACGTGGTCGGTTCACCCGGGTAATTATCACGTCGTTGTCGCATTGACGATCCCGGAACTGAATCTCTCCAGGCCATTGGACCTTTACATCGATGTGACCGAATATTCTTCCTTTTCGCTTTCAGAAACAGCACTCTATTTTCATGCCAACGGTCCGCCCAACATCTGGCCGGGCGACAAATCGCCGATCCTGACCGTCGGCACCAATTGCAGCAGCTGGGGAGTGACGTGTGATGCGACATCGTTGACGAGCCCGGACGATGAGATCCCCAACAGTCGCATCTATATGAAAATTGAACCCGATGCCTTCACCGGCGACGTTGGCGCCGGCATCGGTTTTCATAAACTGGACGCTACGCTGGTCGTCGCAGAGGGGAGCGCCCTCCCACCGCAGGAAGTAGCGCAAATGTGGTTTAAATTACAGACACTCGATATAGATCGGCCAGGGCGTTATCAAGGCACGATCACGTTCACTTTTTTGACCGATCCATGATACCGCTCATATTGACACTACTCGTTGTGCTGGAACCAGGTCCGGCCGAAACCTTACAAAAGCCGGTATTTGATTATTTACTATCGCCACCCATCATCCATCTCAAGGCCAGACCCGGCGCCACGGTCAAGACAGAAGTGTCCATTGAAAACAAGGGCGCGAATAAACTGCCGGTGAACATCGTCACGGCAAACCTCGGCATGAATTTGCAGGGCCATGCCACTGTCGCACGTGATGAAGACTCGACTTTTTCCTGTCGATCATGGCTGCGAATGCCGAGCCGTTCTTTTGAACTCGCACCATTTGGGAAAATGGTTGTGCCGATCAGCGTCACCGTCCCCTATTCAACTTCGGGCGGACGATACGCCATTGTATTGGCTCACACCCAAAAACGGAGCAGCGGCAAACAAGAGATCGTGTTGGCGGCTCAGATGGGCTGCATTATCATGCTCGAGACGATCGGCCGCAATAAAATGGCGGCAGGGATTTTGGAGATGCAGATCGAACAACGCCGGGAACAGACGGATTTCAGCGTTATTGTCGAAAACAGCGGTGACTTACATTTCAAGGTGAAAGGTTCCATCATTGTCAGTAGTGAGGGCGGACGCATTATCGACCGGATACCGTTGAACATTAAAACAGGCACCATTCTACCACTGCATAAACGATTATTCAGAGCGAGTTGGAAAAACACTACTAAAAGGAAACCGGGAATCTATCAGGCCGTGGTGCTGATGCAGGTACCGGGAGTGAGCAGATCGCTGCAGATGCAAAAGATCTTTGCGATCGATTAAACAAGCGAGAGCCGGTTATGTGGCCGCCAGACCAAGACAATAACCGGCTCGCCCCAACAAAACCTGCCGAAACCGGCAGGTAAGTGGTCGATTAAATATACCACTTGCGGTTCAGCAAATCAACTGCTTTTTTAGAAAATCGGTGTGATACTGCCTGAATCGCGTGATACCTTTTCCGGCCCCCTCCCCGGGGTGGTGATGATAATACCCCGGGGTGCCAGAGGCACGGAAAAACGATCCATCACGAAGGACCCGTACTCGACGATGGTTGCCGGCGGCGCGACGCCCGCATCGGCGAAGTACCTCAGCTTTGGAGGCGAAGAGACTAAATACCCCATCCTGTTTTGACTCATCATAGATCATCGACAGGATCAATTTTTCTCATTGATGTATTTAATCTCATCTATAACGGATGGACCCTGCGGGCAGAACCGTCCGGGATGAAATGTCTCAAGGAGGAGGTACTCCATGAAACGCTATCTTGTTGTCGCTTTTATCCTGCTGCTGGCCGCGTTTGCCTTTACACAAACAGGACCGACACCGCCCTGGCCATATAACTGGGGCACAGCGGGGAATTCCGTGAGCTATCAGAGTCCATACTCCGCTGATGGATGGATTTATGATCCCTCGTCCTACAGCTGGGAGCATGGCACGGAATCAGGCAAATCATACATGACCGTGACCGCAGACATTGAAATGTATATGTCGATGGAACTGGATGCCACGGATATCTATTTCCACATCGCCGATGACGGGACGGAATTTGAAGCCCTCGTGCACGGTGAGCTGTGTTCCAACAATGGACAGTACTTGTTTGTGAGTTCCGAATTGGACACGAAAGATCTGACCAAATTATTCTTTGTGCAGGATATTTTCGGACGCACGCGCGCATGGTATACCGCAAACGGGCGCCCCATGCCCAATGATATACCCGTGGAATGGTATCTCAAGGATGAATGTGATGCCGATTTCAGACTCGGCACCTATTCACAAGGCGGGAACGCCGGACAGCTATATGGGATAACCTGGCTGCTTTGTAACGGCTTGCAATGCTGTCATCCATTCGACATCAAAATAATCATACGACCGGAGTTCCATCAGCCGGACGGCCGGTACGAAATGGATCCACTGGTTACAGTCGCACCAGTACTCTAAAGAGCTCACCGGATTCCCCAGGCCGTCCTGGGGAATCCACCCCTTTGGAAGGGACACAACCATGGCCCGAAGGACGGTTTATTTCCTAGTCGCTGTTATTTTGCAATCCCTCGCCATTCGGCCCGGCAATGCCCAGGTGATCCGCATGGGACCGCCGATCGTCGAGGTGGCAACGACACCGGCATCGACTCACACTTTTTATCTCAGTCTGATCAATGAAAGTGAGAATGATGTGGAGTGCACCATGCTTTTGAGAAGCATGGAGATGACCGAAGCGGGCATGCCGGTGCCGGCGGACACTTCGATCCGCAGCGCCATGTCGTGGATAAAAATTGATGCGGAAAGTCCTCTCATTCTGAAAGCAAAGGAAACCAAGAAACTACCATGCAGCGTCCGTCCGCCGCTGAAAACCGATCCCGGCGGTTATTACGCCATGATCCTGGCGCGAACATCGCGTTCAACCCGCATCCAGAGCACGCAGACCAAGGCGCAAGCATCCCTGAGCATGCGTTTTCAAATGGCCGTGGTCGTCATGGTTATCGTCAAGGGTGCAAACTTGCAGGCCAAAGTGGAACCAGAAGCACCGATCATCTTCGGCGGCAACCCGGCGGGCAAGCCCGACGAGCGCAATTGGTATCTGGAATTGCCCGTTCGCAATGATGGCAATATCCATCTGACGCTCGATGGCACGGTGCAAATCTTCAGTGACGCAGGACAGCTGGTGCGTCAGCAAGGGCTCGTCGCCGGTCGCGGCTATCTGCTGCCTGGACAACGGCGAAAATTCAAGGCCGAGGGAGAAGGTCCCTTGCCCGACGGCATTTATACGGCCGACGTCAAAGTAGGCCAGACCCATCTGAATAAATTTGCGACCGAAAAAATTCCCTTCTACATCGCCGGAGGGCAGGTGTACCCCGGCAGACCCGAAAGCGCCAAAGCAGCCGAACTGGAAGAGTCTATACAAGGCTTTGTCCTCAATCACAACAAATTGTATATGGAAGTGGCTCCCGGAGGGAAGCGCTTCAGCATGGTGCAAGTGGCCAATATCACCAACAGGGAATTATCGATCACCGCGCAAGTCGTGCCCTGGGATCAGGACAGCGATGGCGATATCTTTTTCGCTCCCTCCTCGCGTCACGGGAGGCACCTGGCACAAAATATCCAAATTTCACCGGAAAATTTCCTACTCAAACCTGGTGGGAAAGCAAACATAAAAATTCATACGCAGCTTCCCAGAGATGCATCCGGTGAGTACTTTGACGCCATCCTCTTCAACCGCGAAGGTACCAAGCAGAGCGAGTTGCCCGCACTCCTCCTGACACAGAGTGTGCTCTCCTTTGTCAAGGCCATCAAAACAGACCAGTTGGATGGCGAATACACCCTCTTTGAAGCCAAGCCGCAACAAAATAAAAATATAATGTTTGCGGTCACTGTCAAAAATAAAAGCAATATATCGGTGCTGCCTCAGGGACGTATCAGCATATTTGATGCCGCCAACGAGCGCATCGGTGACCCCATTCCTTTCGGCGGTAACTCTTTCATCTTGCCTGCGTTGGAGAGAGTATTTCATATTACATGGGATCGTATCCTGCCACCAGGAAGATACCGGGCGGAAGTGACAACCGAGTTCACCAAAACCACCAAGTCACTGAAAAAGGAGTTTATCTTTCATATCAAATAATCGTGAGGATAAAGGGAATGAAAAATTTCATTTATCTGCTCTTTTTCGTCATGTTATGGTCCCCATCCGCCGACGCGCAACATACTACGCCCAATTACATCTGTATCAATGAGGTTAAAACGATCGGCGAGAATGGCCCTTATGACGAATTTATAGAGCTGTTCAATGTTTCGGATTCACTCTTCGATATGAGCGGATACATGCTCCTGCAGTTCAATCGCGATGGTCTGCCCTACTTCCATCCTGAAGAAGTTCTGCTGGATGGCCAGACACATCGTGTCCTTTATCGATTCCCGGATTCCACTTTTATCAAGCCGTTCCATTATTTCCTGCTCGTCACCGATTTATGCAGTGAAAAAAAGAAGGCAGACGGCATCATGGGCGGCGACCTGCTCTCTGATGCCCAGATCATTCTGGCAAATGCCACACTCACGGACACACTGGATGCCGTGGCGTGGGGACGCATCCTGGTCAATGTGACCAACGAAGGCCAGCCCGTCAGATACCTGGAACCACGCAAAGGACCACCCGTTTCTCCGAATCCGCTCGCGCCAGATTCAGCCCGAAGCATACAACGCTTTCCCGAAGGCCATGATACCAACAACAACTTGGCCGATTTCCAAATGCGTCACTTCACGACAGCGATGAATTCATCCGACTCTCTCAAATTGGTCATTGATAGCTCGTTCCGTGCCGCCTATGTCGCAGCCGATAAAATTTTCATATCATGGCAAACCCTTTCCCTCACCAGGGACTTTTCTTTTGAAATTATGCATTGCAGTGAATCCAATAGGGCGTGGCACACGCTAGCGACTCACACTGCCATCGCTCACGTCTGTAAAAATGACACCAATTTTTTTAATGGCTTGCATGAAAACGTCACGGCCGATGTGGTGCATTTCTATCAAGTCAAAGAGCGAGATCTCGCCGGTAGGGAACGGTTGACCAGAACAGAGGCAGTCAAACCGCAGAATGCTGAAAACGCAGTAACGCTGAACCAACCAAGGCTATTCACTCTGAAGCAAAATTATCCAAATCCGTTCAACCCACAGACGAGCATTGACTTTTCACTCGATAAAAGATGCAGGGTCATTCTGGCTATTTACTCATTATCGGGCGAACCAATCAGGATTCTTGAACAGCGTGAGAAAGAGATGGGGGATCAGAGAGTGTTCTGGGATGGGAAAAACGAAGCCGGTTCGCGTGTACCATCAGGAACCTATTTTTATCAATTGCGCGTCAACGAAAAGCAGCAACAAACAAAAAAAATGGTTCTCATTCATTGATATTGATTTCTGCCAGTGATTCAAGTCGAAACGATCTGGAGCAGAACATGAAACCGATGCAGCAAGCAGGAAAAATATTTATCATCATACTGTGGTGCTTTTATTCTCCCAGCGAACTCTTATGTCAGATGCGCGCCGATACACTGGACACGGTGCAGCAGGAACCAGATGCTTCAGGCAGGACTGTTTCTGTTGTTCCGTCCTGGCTATCTGACAGCTTACAATCGATCAATTCCGACGCACGACCGTCCATCGACGAACCCCCGCTGTCCCAAAACGATGCGACCGGCATACCGCTCGTTTCGAATGTCTTCTTTGAAACCGATCTGCGGCAAGCCTTGCGTGATCTTTCCGAAGCCACCAGTATACCCATCATCGCCGATAACAGCGTCCAGGGACTGGTCACCCTGAATTTTGAAGAGGCCCCGCTTGATAAAGTCCTCGATAAAATATTGGCCAGCGGCGGGTATACCTATCGAAAGATTGACGATTATTATCTGATCGGCGCGCCACAACCGGAAAATCCATCCTTCTCATTGCTGGCGGATGTCCAGTACTATAATCCCAAATACGTCACGGTGGAACAGATACCAGCACTGCTGCCCAGTTCATACCAGGTCTACCTGCGACTCGATCAAAAATCGAACCGCTTGGGCATCATAGCACCGCCCAATATAATGCAGAAAATCAACGACTGCATCGAACAACTCGATGTGCCGCTAAAACAGATCTCCATCGAAGCCATCGTAACGGAATTGTCCAACGAAGCGAAGAAAAGTCTCGGTCTTGATTGGGGATGGCTGGGCCAGGGTGACGGCAGACAGCTGAACGCAGCAAGCAACTTGAATACTATTGTCAACGATTCCAGCCTGGTTGGTACCCTGATTCGCACTGGCGTCAAATATAAAACCTACAACTATGATATGATGCTGGCGCTCAAAGCGCTGGCGACGAGTGGCAAAGCCACCATCAAAGCCAATCCCAAGGTGACAACGCTCAGTGGACAAGAGGCGAATATTTTCATCGGCAGCGAGCGGTATTTTTCCATCGTCACCGGCCCGGTTAACTATCCGTACACACGTCTTGAAAAGATACCCGCTGGCATCAGCCTGAAAATCCTGCCCCGGGTTTCGTCGACGAATGAAATCACCGTAAATGTCGAATGCGAGGTCAGCGAAGTGACCGAAATTGGTATTTCCGGACTGCCGCTGGTTACAAAACGAAACGCCAAGACCAATATCTGTGTTCAAGACGGCGGCATCATCGCCATTGGCGGGCTGACGCAACAAGGTGAAATTACCAGCCAGAAAAAAATCCCCCTCCTGGGCAGCATCCCGCTGCTTGGTTATGCTTTTAGTCACACCCAAAAAGAAAAAATTGACAAGGAATTGAACATCTTTATCCATTCCGTCCTTGTGAATCCAGCGCAGAAATGATGATCTTGCCATGAGGCCGCCGACTCATCTGCCGGTTTTTTAAGCTCGCTTTATATACACCAGTTCTCCGATTTGCACCCGACTGCTCACCAAGATACGGCAAATATTTACGCCTTCACTACGTTGACAAACATTCCACAACGCGACGGACTGACCCGTCATGATCTTACCACTTGATTCCTTCTGAGAATTTCAATATACTATTAGACTATTTGTACAGCATACGGAATGATCATGAAAAAGAAGTGGCATATCCTCCCGGGCCTGGTGTTAGCCGTGGTGGGGGTCTTCCTCTACGCCCGCTACATCGAGCCCAATCAATTGCGGGTTAACCGCCTTGTCATAGAAACGCCAAAGTGGTCGCGCGAACATCCCGGCCTGCGCATCCTGCAGATGTCCGATCTGCATCTGCCCTCGATGAGCGCCTCCTTGCGGGGAAAAGTGCTCAGAGCGGTTCGTGATGAGGCGCCGGAAATGATCGTCATAACCGGCGACGTCCTCAGCACCTCGTCTGTCATGAGCCAGGGAAATGAACCCATCTTGCAATCAGAACTGGAAGAGCTCATCCGCTATCTGTCGCAACTGCACGCCCCGCTGGGTGTGTGGATGGTGCGCGGCAATCACGATATGGGCGATGACAAGGAGGTGAACGATCGTTTGCTCCACGCCCTGCGCAACGCCGGCCTTCGCGTCCTCACCAACCAGTGCGAAGAGATCTTATTGAATGGTCAATCCCTCTATCTGCTCGGCCTCGATTACTCCGCCAACGATACCCTGCAGGTGCGTCCCTTTATCCCCAAAGATGAGAATGATGCGTTCTTTATCGAATCGGGCCCTTCGGCGAAAAATTCATATACCCATTTCCATCCCCGGGGTGAAGACAAACTCTGGCGCGATTATACGCTCAGCGCCCGCCTGTGGGTTTCCGATGACCGCAAGAGCGGCGCCGGCATCACCTTCTATTCGCAATTCCACCACGGGCTTGATCATTATTACCGGCTGAGATGGTCTTCTTCGCAGCCTGGCTTCCGCTTCGTGCCGCACAACACAGTCATCACCCATGGGGAAGAAGATGTTCCCGTACGGATGACGGCCAACACCTGGTACTGGTGTAAGGTGGAAGTCGCGACCGGGAGCCACGAGACGTGCATGGCCGCGAAGATATGGCGGGAGGATGAGGTTGAACCCAATGCATGGCAGGCCGTCGCTTGTGATTCATCGAGCCGGCGTCTCAAGCAGGGCACGGTGGGGTTGTGGAGCATCAACCAGGGCCGCCATCGTTTCGCGGATCTGCTGGTCGTTTCGGCACAGGGCGATACGCTTCTGCAGGAATCCTGGCAGCGGCGCGGCAGGGCGTTCAAACCGCCGGCCTGGATCGATTTCCATTATCATGAGGCGGCGCTGCCATTGCTGACCGCGGCCATCCCGGACAGCTCCTTCACACTGCTGCTCTGTCACTCCCCCGAGACCCTGGACGAGGCGGCAGCCGCGGGCATCGATTTATTACTGAGCGGCCACACCCACGGCGGGCAGATTCGCCTGCCGTTCCTGAGCCTGCTGCTAAAGCATTTGCATCGACGCTTTCGCGCCCCCGCGGGATGGTCCACAGCCGGCAAAACCCGGATTTATGTCAATCAGGGCCTGGGATCGGTCTATCTGCCCCTGCGCTTTCTGACACCGCCGGAAATCTCCGTCTTTCAACTGCAACACCAGGCGGAATACCAAACCCTGTCCATCACCACTGTGCCTGAGGGCCGCTGAGATTCTATTCATGACGCAGAAGGCCTGGCAGCCCAATCGCCTGGGGAGCGGTCGCTATTCAGCAACCGATCCATGAGGGCGAGCAACGCCTGCTCCCTCTTTTCACTGGGGAAAATATCGATGATGCGCTGCCGCGCTGCCTGCGCCAGCCGGTGCTTATCGCACTGCACCGCTACCTGAATGAGGTGCCGCAGCATTGCTTCATCCCTCACATTCAGGACAAAACCGGTATCGCCGATGATGTCCGGCAGAGCGCCCACCCTGCTGCCGATGACAATGCACTCGCACAACATCGCCTCACAGGGCGCATTGGGAAACCCCTCCGAAATGGAAAGCTGCAGATAGAATTCATGTTCACTATACAATTCCCGCAGGCGCTCCGCGGTCACGACACCGTGGGTGCGCAGATTGCCGGGCAGGGCTTCGCCCCCTTCCAACTCCGAGCCGACGATGGTGAAAGCGTATTCCGGAAAATTCCGCGCCGCCCATACCACCAGATCGATCCCTTTCAAACGATAGCGCGACAAACCGCCGGCGCCCACGGCGACGGTGATGAAAGAATTGGGCATTTTACTGTCGCCTACCCTGTGAAAGAATGACGCATCATAGCCATACGGCATGACACTCGTCTCTGTTCTCAGCCCCGGGCAGAAAGCGAGAATGCCCTGCTGCGGGTAATCAGCCGGATAATAGGTATAATCATATAATAAAAGGGATTGGTGCACCGCCGAGATATGACTTGCCAGGCGATAGGAGCACCGCGTGAACAGGCCGAGCCATTTCCTGTGCAGGTTGCCATACTGGATCGATGGAAAACTGACGCAATCCGTTCCGGCCACAATGATGAGACACGGTCTCCCGGTGAGCCTCGCCAGCAAGGCGGGCAAAAAGCTGTGATAACCGCCGAAGGCGCAAACATATCCATCGACCGAAAAAAGCCGCTTCATGAGTACGAATAATTGCTGCAAAAACCGCACGGGGGTCAACCATTTCGGGGTGGCGCGAAACTGGTAGACAAAAACGTCAAACCTGTTCCCCAGCGTGGCGATGTCCTTTTTGACAAAGGATGGAAAAGCGAGTGCTGTAAAAAAGAGAGCGGGTTTCTTCATGGCTTTTTTCTGCCATCTCATAATGGATGGTCCGCTTCCAGAATCACGGAATCCGGCAGGTTGTCTCTTACAGTTAATGTAAATTGGACACTCTGATTCGATTGATTCATCAAACGCAAATGGCGTGGAGGCCGCCGGATCGATCCGCCGGGTAGCGGACAATAACTAAAAGCTGTTATTTAATAAAATCCCAACCCGGATAAACCGGAACCGTTGCGGGGCGAACAGGCTGCTCGCCTCATAATTTTTGCCCTTTTTCACAAAAAATATTTGATAAAATACTACAAAATATTGAAGCCATTGCCCTGTTCAAATGCGTGTTGTCTCCCAACATCCCTGGCGGTGAATAACTGCGATTAGTAAAAGAGTCTGGCCCAGAGTGACTGCCGTCGCAAGTGCCACCGGCTTTTGGGATGGATGCTGGCCAACGCCCGGCGACGTTTCAAGACAATCCATTGGTAATCCGGCTCCCGGGTATGCAAGGCGTAACGGTACAGGGTTTCCAGATAAAAATCATTGGCGTAGATACTTTGCAGCAGGTCATGCGTATACAATGGCTGGTCGACGATCTGGAGTTTTTCCGGTCCGTATGCATGATACCATTCCAGCAGGTACGGATCCGGTATATTGATGGCAACCACCGTATCGGGATGGCTGTGTTGTTGCAGTGTCGCGAAGAGAGCGGCGTGCTTTTCAAGGGGGATATGTTCCAGAACGTCGGGCAGGAGAATGAAATCAAATTTCTCCGCAACATTGAAATCATCCATATCGGTGACGTGGTAGCGGACATGAACCAATTTACGGGTGCATTTTTGGGCCAGTTCGATGCATTGGGGACTGATGTCGGTGGCGACGACCGTTCCTTTGCGGCAATATGCACCGAGCAGACCGGTGAGAATGCCGATGCCGCAGCCGATCTCCAGCACGGCGCTGTCGCGTCGCAAGCCCAGTCGTTTGAGATTGCGGAGAATCGTGCGGTGGCGGATATTGAGGCCGGTTCTCAGCTGTTCTTGTGAAAACCGGTCATAAAATGTGCGCACCGAGTTTGAGTTATTGGATTCCATGGCATGCCATCCCAGACGGTTGTTGAGAAGAATTGTCATGATGCAAAGAGGCCAAACTCACCAGGCGCTGGCTCCAGTAGCCGGCATTTTCGCTTGGTGAAAACGCCTTTGCTGGCAGCAGCCAGACAAGGGCTCGAAATGTTTGCCCCGAATGATCTGTAAATTAGCATTTCATGTTGGTAAAATCAAGCCCAATTTGGTATTTGGTGATATTTGGGGTCGGACCTCATCGAAATTAATAAATACAATATTTTATCTCATGTAAAACCACCAAAATAGCCCTTAAATGGCATTATTTCCCCTTTAAATAATGGCAGTTAAGGTGAGCCTCGCACATCAATCGATCGTATTGAAGCGCGCACGAGTGATTGGACAACGCCTTGACACGCAGATGATCTTTGACGAACATCTATTAAGGCGGGTGTAGGACAGCAAGCCATTCGTCCAATCATTATTTCTCATCGCGTATGGCTTTTGCTGGCAATGCCTCAACTGGCCTTTTTTCCCCCTTAAAAAATGGCAGCTAAGGCCCATATGGACTCATTCTAGCTCACTAATTCAATAAAAATCAATATCCGGCTGAGGTCCGACCCCGATAATTGCCCATAAAACGGCCCTGCTGTGCGCATTGTGCTTGACATTTTCGGGTCAAATGATTAAACTCGCAGTATCGCTTATTCGTCCCAACGGGTGAAATGGCACAGCCGGCGATGCAACGGCTGGGGGGTGTCGCGATCCCGTGTTTCCATGCCGCGATGGGCCAATGAACAGGTTATCATGGAATTTCTCGAAACCGCACTGCACAATGATCTGACGCTCCTCTTCTTCATCCTCACCGCGGGGGCGCTGCTGGGCAAGTTCAAAATTGCCGGCGTGGAGTTGAGCGCTGCCGGCGGGGTTTTGTTCATCGCCCTGGCTTTCGGCCATGGCGGCTATAGTCTCCCGGATGATATCGCCTCGTTTGGATTCGCTTTTTTCATCTATGCCATCGGTTTCGGCGCCGGACCACGATTTTTTCAGACATTTCAGAAAAATGGCCTCCGTTTTGGCGTTGTCGCCATTTTTGTCGCCGCGGTCGCCACCGGCGTGGCCTTCGCCTGTGCGGCGCTCATGGACATCCCCTACCTCCTGCTGCCCGGCATAATCGCCGGGGCGCTCACCTCCACATCCACCCTCGCGGCAGCCTATGAATTGGTACGAGATCCCTTGATGTCAGTGGGATACGGCATCACCTATCCCTTCGGATTGGTCGGTCTGCTGTTAATGATTCAATTTCTGCCGCGATGGGCAGGGATCGATCTGAAAGC
>DCUM01000252.1:38758-46686 GCA_002327255.1 bacterium UBA2214
GTTCCCTTGCGGGAACTCAAGCTGCGTCAATTGGCAGGCGTCGGCATAATCTCCATTCACCGTGGCGACTCCGTCGAACTGGCCACAGCGGATTCCATTCTCCAACTCAATGATCGCGTCCTCGCAGAGGGCAAACTGGAAGATTTGCTCAAACTCGAGGAGTATATCGGCCCCGAAGTGGCACTCGAGACATGCAACGATGCCGTGCAACGCACAGAGCGGGTAGTCATCAACCGCAAAGGGATCTTTGGGCGTTCTTTCCGGCAACTGGCGATGACCAAACGATACGGGGTCCTGG
The DNA here is from genome assembly GCA_002327255.1 of bacterium UBA2214. Lineage (GTDB taxonomy): Bacteria > Zhuqueibacterota > Zhuqueibacteria > Residuimicrobiales > Residuimicrobiaceae > UBA2214. The sequence continues at coordinate 39,057 of DCUM01000252.1, forward strand.
TGACGCGGCTGCAGCGCGGCGGCATCGATTTGCCGGTTTCCGCCGATCTGATGGTGGAACGCGGTGATATTCTCACGATTACGGGAGCGGATAAAAACGTAGAGGCCGCCATCGCAGAGCTGGGACGTCGTGAACATAAAATCTACGAGACCGATATTTTCACTTTTTCCGCGGGCCTGTTGCTGGGCATTTTTGTCGGGATGATCAAGTGGCCGATTGTGGATGCTTCTCTCGGCAACGCCGGCGGACTGCTCTTCATGGGCATTTTACTGGGTTATCTGCGCAATTTCGGCCCTTTTTCCGGCCGCGTGCCGGTGGCCGCGCGCTATATCCTGCAGGAATTGGGATTGCTGCTGTTTCTCGCCGGGATCGGCACCAAAGCGGGACAGGGGCTGATCGAACATCTCAGGGATGCCGGCCTGGCCATCTTTGTCACCGGCGCACTGGTCACTTCCGTCACGCTGCTGGCGACGCTGTGGTTCTGTCATCGCATCCTCCGTTTCGACTGGAACACCAGCTTCGGAGCGACGACAGGGGGGGTCACCTCCACCGTGGCGCTAAAAATTGTCACCCGCGCCGCGGATTCCCAATACGCGGTGCTCGGGTATGCGGGCGTCTATGCCTTTGCCAATATCCTTCTGACCATGCTCGGACAGTTCATCGTTCGTCTTTTATGAGCATTTGAGCATTTGGGGTCGGACCTCAACGAAGTCATTAAATACAAGATGTTATACCTTATGAAAACGTCAAAACGCGCCTTACAAGACATTTTTTCCCCTTTAAAAAGTGGCAGTCAAGACGAATCCTTAGCGTCAAACGATCGTTTCTTCCCGCAAAGCACTTTTTGGGCAACTCCTTAGCTGCCATTTTTCCCCCCTTAAAAAATGGCAGCTAAGGCCCATTTTAGCTCATTTTCGGTCACTAAGTTATTAAAAATAATAATTCGGCTGAGGTCCGACCCCAGACCCCAACCGGCTATTCCGGCTGGTATTTCTTGACGATCATGGTGGCGTTGCTGCCGCCAAAAGCGAAATTATTGGTCAGGAAGGTATTGAACGCCACCTCCCGGCAGGCAGTCACATAGTTTTCATAAGCGCAGGCTTCATCCACGACGTCAAGATTGATGGAGGGCGCTATGAAGGCGCCGTTGAGCATGATCAGTGCGGCGATGAGTTCGAGGGCGCCGGCGGCGCCGATGGAATGCCCGATCTGGCTCTTCGTTGAAGTCACCATGGGGCGCTGCTCCTGGAAGACTTTCTTGATGGCAGTGATTTCCGAGGGATCCCCGGCGATGGTGGAAGTCCCGTGTGTATTGATGTAATCAATGTCTGATGCCGTCATGCCGGCATCCTTCAGGGCGGCCTGCATACAGGCGGCTGCACCATCGGGAAGAGGCGCCACCATGGAATAGCCGCCGTCGCAGTTGGTGGCATAGCCGGCAATTTCGCCGTGGATGCGGGCACCGCGGATCAGCGCATGTTGCAGTTCCTCCACGACTACGACACCACCGCCTTCGGCCATCACGAAACCATCACGATCCTTATCGAAAGGCCGGGAAGCCTTTTCCGGCGCCTCATTGAAGCGCGAAGGCAGGACGCCCATGGCGTCAAAGAACGCGCTGCCGGCCCAGTCGCACGACTCGCCGCCGCCGGCAAAAACCACATCCTGCAATCCCCATTTTACGGCCTGATAAGCGTAGCCGATATTGACCAGACCCGTGGCGCAGGCATCTGATAAGGCCAGACTCATGCCCTGATTCTTGAGGAGCATGGTAAGATTGGCACTGCGGGAGGAACTCATGGTTTGCGGCACGCGAATGCCAATCCGCCGCGGTTTGTTATGCTCCTTCATGGCATAAGCCGCCTCAAACATATCCATCGCGCTGCCTTCACCGCAGCCGACTATGACGCCGCAGCGTTCATTCTGAACTTCGGCTTCGATGAGCTGACTGTGCTCCAGGGCTTTCAAACCCGCATACGAGGTGAACTCGGAACCGCGTCCCATGGTTTTCAAAACCTTGCGGGGGATATATTCCTCCGGATGCCAGTCGTGAATCCAGCCGGCTACCAAAGAGCTGAATCCGTGCACCTCAAATTCGGGGCAATGGCTGATACAGCTGACGCCCTGGCGGAGGGTGCGTTCGATCTCCCGTAAGTCCAGTCCCAGCGCGGAAGCGGCTCCCATACCGGTGATGACAACACGTCTCATATCCGATCTCCTCCTAAAGGCATCCATACCGAAATACTGCCTGCATCGCTTTCTATAAAGAAAAGTTATGAAAAAGAATGAATTATGCAAGCATTCTATGAAAAAAATAGCAGTACCCATGCGATCCACAGAGTTTCATATTTCCGGATCAGGCAGCAACAGCTGACACGATGTGCGCCGCTACCGCATAAAAATCACGCGACGAGATGGGAGCACGAGCCAAAAAGCAATTCAGGCCGCCCTTCACTTTGAGGATGGATGGTATGCACCAATATCTTTCAACGGCAACCTGGTAACCCTCGGTCATGCCGACGCATGACAGACTTTTGCTGCCCATGGAGATGGCTTCGTTCCGAAGATCGTGATGCGGGCCCCCTCTGCACAAGCGGCACGCAGGCTTTTGTGGTCCAAGGAGATGGCTTCGTTCCGACGCATTCATCCCATAAAGTTCATAACCACCCCTCCGCCCTCCCGGAGGGGTGTATTGACGTATTTTATCTTGCTATTTGAGAAAGGTTTGTGTAAAATAATGGACGTTTTAGATCACGCACCACACAACCAAACCTAAAAGGCACTCACCATGCAAATATCCGGCCTCAAGTACGGTGCGCAGCTTCTGGATCTGGTGGAATTTCCGTATGCCCCCTTTTTAACCGCGGATGCCAACAAGGAGCAAATCCAGAACATGCTTGCGCAGTACAAAAAACTGGTTATCAAACCCTTTTTTGCCGGCGGCGTCGGCAAAAAGGGCAAAGCCGGCCTGGTGCGCATCGTCGAAACGCTCGAAGATGCGCTGCAGGCCAAAAAAGAACTCTATTTCGCCACCCACCATTACGGCAATAAAACCGTCACCGCCAACGGCGTCACCTTCGAAGCCTTCATCCCGTCAGAAGTTGAAGTCTATTTCAGCATCGCCACTTCCACGACCCATCGCAAACCCATCTTCACCATCACGCCTTTGGGGGGCGTGGATATCGAAACCCTGCCACCGGAAAAAAAACAGGTCATCTGGATCGATCCCTTCATCGGTCTCAAATCCTTCGACATCACCAATGCCCTGATGGACACCGGCTGTCCCGAACAGCTCATCTCTCCGCTGGTGCAGCATTTACCCAAGCTCTGGGGACTTTACGATAACTATAGCCTGACCACGCTCGAGATCAATCCGGTGCGGATGATGAAATCCGATAACCGCATCGTGCCGGTGGCCTGCGATCTCAAAGCGGCTTTTGATCAGGACAATCCCGCCTGGAAACGGCTGGGACTGCCTTCCACCATTTTTCAATCCGATATCACGCCGTTTGAAGCGCAGATCAACCAGTTGCGCACCTATCAGGGGCAGAGCGACGTTCTCGAGCTCAATCCGCAGGGGAGCATCATCCCCTTCATGTTCGGCGGCGGAGCCAATTCGGCGGCCACGGAGACCCTCGGCAGCTCGGCCATTTTCTCTTCCGATTTTGGCGGCAATCCCCCCTACGAAAAGATGTATGACATCGCCCGCATCGTTTTCAGAAATTGGCTCAGCAATGCGAACGTGCTGCTCCTCATCGGCGGCAAGGCCAACAACACGGATATCTATGTCACCTTCAAGGGGATCTTTGATGCCCTGCGCGACCACATGGCCACCCATGGCAGAACGCCCATCTATACGGTCATCGGCCGCGGCGGGCCCAATCTGGTCAAAGGCATGTTTTATGGCAAGGACATACTCGATACGCTCAAGCTGCCCTACAAGATGTTCGGCTATGATACCTCCATGATTCAGGTTCTGGAATTCGCCCAAAAAATCGATCAATGGTGGGCTGAAAAGGGCAAAAAAGAATACGAAAAGAAAAAGGTTTAAGCGATGAGACAGCAAAAAACCAAGCCATTTCCCTATTATGTCGGCGTTCATTCGTTGGAGGAACTGGTCACCAGGGAATCGCGCGTCTGTGTGATCAACATTCTTGGCAATGAGAGCCGCAAGGTGACGCCGGTATCCCATGAATACAGCAACGGCAACATCGTCGCCGGCGTCCAGTACGGCCGCAAGGGCGAACTGGAGACCAAGCGCGGCACGATTCCGGTTTACAGCAGCATCCGCGATGTCATGGACAATGACATCTTTTTTGACATCGGGGTCGTCTATCTGCCGCCGCTGGCGGTGAGTCAGGCGGTGGCGGAGTTGGCGACCTATAATATGAATCTCAAGCGTATCGTCATTGTGACGGAGAAAGTGCCGGCGCGGGACTCGCGCAACATCCGTTTTGTCTGCCAGGAAGCGGGGGTAGATGTCATCGGCTGCAACTGTCTCGGCGTCGCCAATGTCTGGGATCATGTCCGCGTCGGTGGCGCTCTGGCGGGCGACCACCCGGAAGAGACACTGAAAAAAGGCTCGATCGCCATCCACTCGAATTCCGGCAATTTCACCACCACCATCGCCGAATATCTGCGCACCGCAGGTTTTGGATTGACCACAGCGGTGAGTTCCGGAAAGGATATCTATATTCACTTCGCTCTTCCCGAATTCCTCTATGCGGCGCAAAACGATCCGCGCACCAAGGCGGTGGCCTTGTATGTGGAACCGGGCGGTTATTACGAGAAGCAGGCCCTTGACTGGATCAAGGAACGCCGTTTTGGCTTTAACAAGCCCATTGTCGTTTGCGTCACCGGGCGATGGAAAAAGAATATCCAGCGTTCCTGCGGCCATGCCGGCGCTCTGGCGGGTTCGGGTGATGACGCCGAATCCAAGGAAGCGTGGTTTGATGAATATTTCGGCGTGCCGGGCTTCGATCCGCGCCATCCGCTGGTCAGCAAGCGCGGCGTGCGCGTCGCCTCGATTCAGCACTTCCCCGAAGCCATGCGCGCCATTTTTAAATTGATCGATGAAGAACGGGATTTTCCCGCCAGCGGCGATCTGTCGCTCAAGTTGTGGATCAGCGACAACTGGTTCAAGCTGCCGCCGGAGTTGGACGTCCCCGTGGTCTCCGCCATGCCGCCGTATGACCAGCAAATCCGCGAGATCAACAAGCAGGTGGGCGCCCATTACCTCCGCCAGAACATGGCTGATAAATCGGGCGCCTCGCGCATGGATACGAAGACGCAGGTCGCGGAGCTGCACGGCAAATCGATCCTCGAACTCTCCAATTATACGATGGAGGAGAACCTCTACTTCTCCCTGGCCAAAATCCTGCCGGATGCGGCGGATGTGCCGACCATCAACATCCTGCTCAACCTCTTTTTCAAGATGGACGAGCGCCGCATGGATCTGGTGGATGTGGCGCGCGCGAATGGATGCACGCCCAACGCCTATATCGGTTCGCAGATTGCCCTGATCGGCGACAAACCCCTCCTGCGCAAAGCGCGCGCAGCGACGGCCTTTCTCATCGACATGATTCGTGAATTCGAGATCGACGATCTCACCAAGGAATTTCCGCCCGAAATGGATGCTTATGTCGTCACGGAAATCCTCACCGCGGAGGCGGTGCGAAAGAGTGATGTTTCGGAACTGTTGCTGAAAGAGATTAAAAAGTGCTCGAAAAAGTCTTTCCCCATCCGGGTTCTGCAGCACATCATCAAGCTGGCGGAAAGCAAGGGACTGGAAATCCGCGACAACTATGAATTTTATCTTGGTGGCCTCGCCGTCTCGATGTTCTGGAAACCAATGTTGGAGAAACGCATCAGCCGCCAGGTCGTGGAGGATGTCGTCACCTATTTTTACATCATCGCCCGCATCGTCGCCTATTCGGTCATTGACCGCACCAACAATGCCTTCTGGCGCGAACTCATCGACGCCAAAGTGAGCAATCTGCGCAATTCCTTCACCGAAAATGCCTTCACGGTGCTTTTCAACCGCAAACCCACGGAGGAGGAGCTCTATGAATTCAAGGCGTTGATCGGTCTGACGCTCACCAACGGACCCGGCACGTTATCCGCCAAGGGCGCCAAGGAATCGGTGAGCGCCCGTAATCACATCGCCACCGCCTTTCTCGGCTTCCTGACCAATACCGGATTGGCGCACGGGGGCAACGGTTTTGAGGCCGTGGGATTTCTCCTCGAGCAATTCGACCCGTCGCTGAAGAGTCCGGGGGATTCCCATCATGGCCTGGATTTGACCAAAATGGCCAATCAGGCGGCACGGCAGTACCGCGAGTACAAAAAGAAAGAAAAGGAGACCGGGGAGCTCAATTACAGGCGCATCCCGTGCATCAACCACCCGGTCTTTAAAGGCAATGACATCAACATTGATCCGCGCGAAGAGTACATCCGCGGCGAATTCAAGACCCGCGACATCTATAATGTCTTTCTGGATTTTTATCACCGGCTGGTGGAGGAACTCTTCAATGAGGGTGCCACCAAGAATATCTTTTGCGTCAACATCGATGCCGTGCTGGCAGTAATCATCCTCAAGCTGGTATGGGGGGACTTGCAGGCAGGCCGCATGACGCCGCAGATGATCCAGGCGCTCAGTTTTACACAATTTCTCTACGGCCGTGCCATCGGGGTCGCTGCAGAGATTGCCGACCACCGCGACCGCGGCACGGACATGGATTGCCGTACCCCGCAAGACAAGGTGCAATTCGTTTTGTAATGAAAAACACAGGAGTCCGATATGTTCACGCGTATTGAAACCTTTGCCGAAGAATGGAACAGCGAACGTCAGGCCACGCTCAAGATGCTGGAGGCGCTGAACGATGTCTCCCTGCAGCAAAAGGTGGATGATCAGGGCCGCACGCTGGGGCGCATCGCCTGGCACATCGTCTTGACGCTGGGGGAGATGGCGCAAAGCGCCGGACTCTCCTTCGCCGCACCGGGCGAAAAAGAGCCGGTTCCTGAGAGCGCTCAGGCCATCGCCGCGGCTTATCGAAAAACAGCGGAGGCTTTGATGACGGCCGTGCAGACGCAGTGGAACGATGAGCGGCTGCAGGAAGAGATTGACATGTACGGTGAGAGATGGACGCGGGGATTCACACTCTACGTCCTCATCAAACACGAGATTCATCATCGCGCCCAACTCACCGTCCTGATGCGTCAGGCGGGATTGAAAGTACCCGGCATCTATGGCCCCGCGCGTGAGGAGTGGGCGGCCTATGGGGCGCCGGCGGCGGAATGACGGCAGCTTGTAGCGGCGGTGAAAAGAATCTATCACCCGCAAAAACGCACGCCGAAGAGAACGCGTGCAAACGCTCAATTGACCCCGGCGTTTGAGTGCCGGGGTTGGTGAGTTTCGGGAGCAGCCGCGGAAAAGCGCGCCTCACCGCCGTGCCCGACAGACTCGGCCGGATAGACCGTGGGGTCTGTTTTTGCTGTGAACAATCATCCATACAGGATCGTCCCATGCAACACGCCAAAGTAGCCATCGTCCGTACCTCTCCGGAGACCATCTGGCAGGATTACCACCGTCTCATGCACCTTGCGGAATATGAGAAATATATCGATCGTG
>DCUM01000252.1:46708-54395 GCA_002327255.1 bacterium UBA2214
GGATAAAATGCATGCCTGTCACAACCGCACGGTGGTCATCGATGCCCGCCTCGGCGAGCGGGAAAACAAGCAACTGCCGGTGGTTGAAAAATACGGATTGCGCAACATACACCTTTACGAGGGTGAGGAATGGATTCACATCCGCGATGCGGTCGGTGATCTCGCCGATGCCTTCCTCTGTCTGAATGAGGTTTACAAGAACGGTTTTTACATACCGCGCCGTTTCATCGGCGAAAATATCATCCACCTCCCCACCGTCAAGACCCACGTCTTCACCACTACCACCGGTGCGATGAAAAACGCATTCGGTGGTCTTCTCAACGAGCGCCGTCACTGGACGCATCCGGTCATCCATGAGACGCTGGTGGATCTGCTCATGATCCAGCAAAAGATTCACACCGGCCTTTTTGCGGTCATGGATGGCACCTTCGCCGGCGACGGACCCGGTCCGCGCTGCATGACGCCCCATGTCAAGAACCTCCTTCTGGCCAGCGCCGACCAGGTGGCGATCGATGCGGTGGCGGCACACCTGATGGGATTCGATCCACTGACCATCAAATATATTCGTCTCGCGCATGAACGCGGCCTCGGCTGCGGGGATGTGCGGGAAATCGAAATCGCCGGTGATGTCGAGGCGGCGCGGGAGAACTGGCGTTTCACCGGGCCGTTCAAAAAAATGACCTTTGCCTCGCGCATGCAGCATCGTATTTACTGGGGATCGCTCAAAAAGCCTCTGGAGTGGTCGCTGAAGACGTTTTTGGCGCCGTGGAGTTATATCGCCTCGGTGGTCTATCACGACAGCTTCTGGTATCCCTTTTTTGCCAAACGCAAGATGCACGAGGCCCTGGGCAGTCCCTGGGGCCGTCTCTTCCGCAATTATGAAACGCTCACCAGCGATGACAAGGGCTTTCCCGAGGTGGGCAGCGCTGGCGCCGAGTTCAAGCGTACCGGGTGGCGCGCCTTGTTGCGCTCGTTCAAGTTGCTGGCCACCAGTCTGCGCGAAGCACCGGAGTTCATCCACCTGCGGCGGCGAAAAAAAGTATAATAGCGTAACTTTTCCATAAATATCCCGTTTAAAAGAGTAGCTCAGCTCAGGTTCTTTCCATGACAACAACAGCCTCAATCCGACGATCTCTGCGTGCGTGGCAGTTTATCCACAGATCAGATCAGGAGGAGAAGGGGTTAGTATCATATCAATTATTTTTTATGGCAAATGGCAATATTGCAGGGCGAGCAGGCTGCTCGCCCGACAACGATACCGGTTTATCCGGGTCAGGGAATCATTTATGAGAACAATGATCACTTTTTCGCTTCTTATTATGACGGTTGTGCTGCCCATGGCCTGCGATTCTTCCATCAATAAAAATATCTATGTGCAGGATGGTGAACGCCGCAACGACAGCATCAATACAGTCAATGGCAAGATCACCGTGGGCAGCGACTGCGTCATTCGCGGCAGCTGCCGCACCGTCAACGGCTCGATTCGTATCGGCGCCAATTCCCAGGTCAACGATCTCAAGGCCGTCAACGGCAGTATCGTGCTGGGAGAAAACGTCCGTATCCGCGACGACGTACAAACGGTGAATGGCGGTGTCTCCGCAGCCGCGGGGACAAAGATCGAAGGCGACGTTCAGAACATCAATGGCCGCATCCAATTGGATCATACAACGGTCGGGGGCGATATCACGACCTATACCGGCGATATTCATCTCTTCAACAACAGCATCGTCAAAGGTGACTTGATCGTCAAAAAGAGCAACACCTCCAACCCGCTCAATCGACGCATCGAATTACGCATTGAAGGCGGCTCCACGGTTGAAGGCGATATTGTCGTATCTGAGAAAGATATCAAAGTGAAAGTCTATATTGGCAAAGAGAGCAAGGTGATTGGCGAGATTTCCGGTGCAGAGGTGATGCACGAAATGTAGGTCTTAATTAAGCCGGACTAAATAAAAGCCGCTGCTGTGATTCCCCGCGAGAGGGACATCAGGCTGCGGTTTTTTTTAGCCGATTTGCGAAAGCCAGTTTTTCACGACGGCAGCATATTCGCTTTCAGGCACCAGAGCCAGCAGTCGGCGCAGCTGCGTTTTGGCCGCGGGTGCATCACCGAGTCGCCACCAGGTCATGGCGAGGCGGAAGAGGGCATCATCCTGTTTGCTGCAACCCGGACAGGCGGCGGCGGAGCGAAGGCATGAAATGGCCTCTTCGTAAGCCAGGAACTGCAGATAGCATTCACCGAGGTAAAAGAGGCAGTCACCGCGACGCGCGGCATCGGTCGTCATCGCAGCCAGGCTTTGGAAGGACTCCAGGGCGCCATCATATTTTTGGTCGTAAAAGTACTGCAACGCTTTGGCGTAGAGCGGGGCAAAGAGCGAATCCGCGGAAACTGGCAGTGCTGCAGTGTAGCGTATTTCCTGTGCGGGTGGCGAAGGACGTGGTGGTTCGGCGGCCAGGGAGACGACCGATATTTCGATTTTGCCGTTGCTGGAAGCGGCGATGGCCTGAATACGGGCCAGCCGGCGCGCCGCCTCTTCCCGCGAGTAGGGCGCGCCGGTCTGGGCCAACAGGAAAGATGCCTGGCAGAGCAGCACTGAGCATAAAATTAACTTTTGGGATGCCTTCATACCTGAGTGTCGGGTCGAGTAAACTGTCCGTTGTTTGTTATATAATACGGAAAAAGAGCGGAATTCGCGGAAAATCCGCCTGAGCGAAAACCGCAGATATTTGCTTGCAGCTGGATGCAGATTTTCTTATCTTGTAGGGCGGTGCCATGCTGCGGCCGGCACAAGACGCTGCAACGCGCAGAGCAAAACAACCCATAAAATTAAAATGACAGGCCATGATGCGATATCATCACATAGGCATCCCCACCAGCGAACCCAAACCGGGTGAAATCTTTCTGGAAAAATATAAAATCTGGTGCACCGATCATGAAAGAAATCCGTTCGGCATTCAATGGATGCGGTACGCAGCAGGTTGTCCCTTTCCGGAGATCGTGAAAACCCGGCCGCATGTGGCCTTTGAAGTCGATGATCTGCAAGCGGCACTCGCGGGGCAGGAGATCATCATTGCGCCCAACAGCCCCTCTGATGGTGTTCTCGTGGCTTTCATTTGCGTTGAGGGTGCGCCCGTGGAGTTGCTGCAGGTTACGCCCGTCAACAGGCGCTAGCGCCACATCCGCTTGCTCAAAAGGAAAGGGTTTCATGACAGAATCGAAGTTCGGATTGGAGCGTTATACGCTCGACCGGTTTTACAGTCAGGTGATACAACGCTTTGCCAGCCGGCCGGCTTTGGCCACGGTTGGCGAGCAGCCTTTCACCTATGCGGAGTTGGGCGTACGCGTTGAAACCCTGAAAAAATCGCTGTCGGAAATGGGCATCAACCGGCAGGATAAAATCATCCTGCTCGGGCACTCCTCACCGCAATGGGCCATCGCCTTCATGGCGATCACTTCGATGGGCGCCATCGCCGTGCCCGTTCTCGAAGATTTTCCCGAAGTGGATATCGATCATATCATTCGCCACTCGGAAGCCGTGGGCATTTTCATCGCCCAATCCCAGCACACAGCCCTCAATCTGCGCGCCCTGGAAGATCTGAAATGGGTCATCCGGCTCGATGATTTCGAGCTCATCCAGCCCTCCCCGGAGAGCAAATCCGGTTTCTGGAAGGGACTGCGCCGTATTCCGGACAAGGTATTGAAGAGCCGCGAACGCCAGGACGGCTTGGCGGATACGGCCATTGATGAAGAGGATATCGCGGAAATTCTCTACACCTCCGGCACGACCGGGCACTCCAAGGGGGTACTGCTCACGCATAAAAATCTGGTGAGCAACGCCTTCGAAGGGCCCGATCTCCTCGGCGTTATTCATGAGCACAGCATCATCCTCTCCATCCTTCCCATGGCGCACGCTTTTGGCTCCACCTCGGGATTTTTATCGATCATTTACTGCGGAGCGTGCATCTATTATCTCAACAAGACGCCCTCCCCCAAAGTGCTGCTGGCGGCCATGCAGGAGGTGCGGCCGACCATACTGGGCGCTGTGCCGCTGGTATTTGAAAAAATCTATCACAAACAGGTCTTGCCCACCGTTGCGCGCAGCCCCCTGTTGCGGCTGCTGGCCAAAACCGCAGGGACGCGAAAGATTCTCTACAAGATCATCGGCAAAAAAATCAACAGGCTTTTGGGCGGGCGGCTGTCGTGCGTGATCATCGGCGGCGCCAGTTTTTCGCGCGAGGTGGAAATATTCATGAAACAGGGACGCATTCCCTATTGCTGCGGCTACGGTCTCAGTGAGTGTGCCCCCCTGGTGACTTTTTCTTCCATGAAGACGCAAAAGATGGGTTCGCCGGGACATGCCGTCACCGATGTCTCCATTCGCATTTTGCAGCCGGACCCGGAAAGCGGCATCGGCGAAATCGTCGTCAAGGGGCCCAATGTGATGAAAGGGTATTACAAAAACGAAGCGGCAACGCGCAGCGCCTTCACACCCGATGGCTGGTTCATCACCGGCGACCGCGGCTATCTCGATGCGGACGGATTTCTCTTCATCACCGGACGTTCAAAAAATGTCATCATCGGGCCTTCCGGTGAGAACATCTACCCGGAGTCCATCGAGGCCAGACTCCTCGAATCGATCTTTGTGGAAGAGACCCTGGTCTATCAGCTGGAAGGACAACTGGTGGCGCGCATCTATCCCAACTATGCCTATATCGAAGGAAGTGACAAAGAGCAGAGTGAAGGCGCCGTCGCCCGGGATATTGCCCAGGTTCTGGAACAACTGCGCAAAGAGGTCAACGCACAGCTGCCTGCCTTTGCGCGCATCAGCCGCATCATCGAGCAGTCGACGCCCTTCATCAAAACGCCGACCAACAAGATCAAGCGGGGAGAATATGTGCCCGGATATCTGGACAATCAGGGGGTACATTCCTAGGAGCCTGCCGGACTTTTGTCGTAAGTGTTTGATTCTACGCTACGGTCGTTTTCAGGGATCATTCTATAATAATATATGAATCAAGTAGTTGAAAAATTACTAACGTTCAAGTCGGAAAAACTCCCAGGCTGTGATTCAATATGCGATTCTGTAGAATGTCACCAATTTTTATCTCGTGCTGCGGTTCATGTGAAACCAGGTGACTGCTGCCAGGAGGAAACAACCATCCCAATAACGTAGGGGAGGAAAACATGTCCCTATCCAATCAAAAGCTGGGTGGCATCCTGTTCGTCGTTGCCGGCCTCGCTTTTATGTTCGTCGCCACATCGGGTATCAGGACCACTTTTTTTGTGCTGGCCTGTGTCTTCATCCTCATCGGAGTCGTGCTGCTCGTTAAAAACAAAAACCAATAATTCGCCATACTTCTCTCAAATCAAAAGGACTATTCATGAAATGGACAACTTGCCTTCAGATGGTGCTGATAATCACGGCGGCTGCGCTGGCTCACACTTGCGGCGCAACGCCGCTGGAAGCCAATCCCTTTTTCGCGCCCTGGACGACGCCACATGCGACACCGCCTTTTGACCAAATCAAAAATCATCATTTCATGCCGGCCTATCTCCAGGGCATGGAGGAACACAAGGGCGAGATCGAGGCCATCATCGCCAATCCACAGACAGCCGATTTCCACAATACCATTGCCGCCCTCGACCGCAGCGGCGATCTGCTCGGGCGCGTCGGCGCCGTCTTTAACAGCTTGAACAGCGCCCATACCAACGACGAAATCCAGAAAATCGCCCGCGAGGTGACGCCGCTGCTGACCAAACACCGCAACGACATCCGCCTCGACGACCGGCTCTTCCGGCGCATCAAAACGGTGTACGAACAACGCGCCGATCTGAAGCTCGATACCGAGGAAGCCAAACTGCTGGAGGATACCTATCTCTCCTTTGTGCGCAGCGGCGCCGATCTCACCGAAGCGAAGAAGGCGCGTTTTCGCGAGATCAGCGAAAGGCTCTCCCTGCTGTCGCTGACCTTCCGGGAAAATCTCCTCAAAGAGACCAATGAGTTCAAACTGGTGATCGAGAAGGAAGCCGATCTGGCGGGACTCCCTCCCACGGTCATCGCCGCCGCGGCGGAAACCGCCGCGCAGACGGGCGATGCCGGGAAATGGGTCTTCACGATCAAGAAACCGAGCATGATCCCGTTTCTGCAGTACGCGCAGAATCGCGCGCTGCGCGAAAAACTCTACCGGGCCTACTTTATGAACGGCGATAACGACAACGCATTCGACAACAAAAACATCGTCGCCGAGATCGCCGCGCTGCGCGTCGAACGCGCCAATTTGCAGGGTTACAAAACCTACGCCGATTTTGCGCTGGAACGCAACATGGCCAAAACGCCACAGAACGTCTATGATTTTCTCGGCAAGCTCTGGGAACCGGCGCTGGCCAATGCCAAAAAGGAACGGGATGAGATGCAAGCGCTCATCGATCGCGAGGGCGGCGGGTTCCAGCTGCAACCCTGGGATTGGTGGTACTATGCCGAAAAAGTGCGCAAGGAAAAATATGACCTGGATGAGAATGAACTGCGGCCTTACTTTTTATTGGACAATGTGCGCCAGGGCGCGTTCGATCTCGCCGGAAAACTCTACGGCATTCAGATCGTCGAACGCCACGACATCCCGGTCTACTGCGATGAAGTGCGCGTTTTCGAAGTCCGGGAAGCCGATGGCACCCATATCGGGCTGCTCTACACCGATTATTTCCCGCGTCCGGGCAAACGCTCCGGCGCCTGGTGCGGCGGCTTCCGCGACCAGGAACGGCGCGACGGCGTCATGATCACACCCCTGGTGACCAATGTCGGCAATTTTTCCCGGCCAACCGGAGATACCCCTTCGCTGCTGAGCCCCGACGAAGTGGAGACCCTCTTCCACGAGTTTGGCCATGCGCTGCATGCCCTGTTCTCCAATACAACCTATCGCGGCCTCTCGCTGCCGGGTGATTTCATCGAACTGCCCTCCCAGGTCATGGAGAACTGGGTCTATGAACCCGAAGTGTTAAAGTCTTTCGCGCGCCATTACCAGACCGGTGAAGTCATTCCGCAGCCCCTGGTGGACAAAATCATCGCCAGCAGCAAATTCAATCAGGGATTCATCACCGTCGAATACCTCGCCGCATGCTTCCTCGACATGGACTGGCATATCCTCACCGATACCGCCCCGCAGGAAACCAACACCTTTGAAACCCGCTCCATGGAACGGATCGGACTCATCCCCGAGATCATCCCGCGCTACCGCTCGACCTATTTTGGGCATACCTTCAGCGGTGGCTATTCGGCGGGTTACTACTATTACATCTGGGCGGAAGTGCTGGATTCGGACGCCTTCCAGGCTTTCAAGGAAAACGGACTCTTTGATCGCAAAACCGCCCAGGCATTCCGCGACAACGTACTGGCGAGGAGTTCCGCGGATGACGCCATGAAGATGTACATCCAATTTCGCGGCAAGGAACCGGAGATCGAGCCGCTGTTGCGGAAAAGAGGACTGAAATAATTTTTGCAGACCCCACCGTTACTTTGGTGGGGTTTTGCTTTTATGGCATTTCCCTCGAAACCAGATGCTCGACACGTTGCCGCCCAGGCCAGACTATGGGTATAGCCTATTCTACAAAACAAGTGCCTCCCCAGGCGTCAGAAAATTGAATCCCGGGTTGATCAAAAATTGCAGGGCGGGGATTTGGTGCAGGAGCTTTTCC
>DCUM01000252.1:54417-58432 GCA_002327255.1 bacterium UBA2214
AGAGCATATCGCTCTGTTTATCCCCGACGATGGGGGAGCCCTCGAGATCGAGTTGATGTTCTTCCTGCGCCTGCAGGATCATGCCTGGATAAGGCTTGCGGCAATATGGGCCAGGTGCATCCGGCGCGGCATAACAAAGACAGATGGCGCTGAACAAGGATTCCCGCAACTGTCGCAGCATCCAAGTTTGGAAAATGTTCTTCATACAGCAAAAAAAATTTTCTCTCCCCCCAGGCGCTGCACTCGCCTTGCTTCTCTCGCGGACAGGTCGCGCTATGGATGCCCCGGGAAAAAACCTTGACTTTATGCAGATAATTGTCAAAATTGGAGATTATAAACCTATTACGGAGAAAGAGATGAAACATAATCTATTGCTGGTGTTTCTGTTACTGGCAGCTGCTGCTGTTTACGGCGGAATCAAATCGGCTGGTGCACCGCTCAAATTGGCGGGTGATGAAATCGATCCCTTGTGCAGCCCTGTCTGGTCTCCCGATGGCGAAACCATAGCCTGCACGACCCCCCATTTTGCCGGGATCTGGCTGATGCGTCCCGATGGGTCGGATCTGCGGCAGATCAGCGATGAATCCGGAGCCGGATTCGGGCTGCAGTGGTCGGCCGACAGCCGCGCCATCCTCGCCCGCGTCAGCGCCACGCAGGGCGGCAAACGCCTCCACGCCCTCAAACTTTTCGATCTCGAACTCCAACGTGATACCCTCCTGACCCCCTTTCAGACCGGCATCGTCAGCCTGCCGCGCTGGAGTACGGATGGTACAGAGATCCTTGTATCGATCAACAACAAGCTGAAGCGCCTGGCTTCCGGAATGACGCCTAAAAGCCTGCAGCGCAAGCCGATGCTGCCCTTATGGTACCTGAATGCCGACCGGGTGATGAAGCTCTCGCCCGCAGCCGATGACGCGGTGCAGGCGTTGCCCGCCGCCCTCTCAAACAGACCTGTTTTTAACCTGGTCCAATCCAGTGACGGTGCCCTGGTGGCCTTCCAGATTCTGGGCGGCCCCCTCTGCGTTATGCGCAGTGATGGCACGGGACTGGTGGAACTTGGCGAGGGAGAGGCCCCCTCCTTTTCCCCTGACGGCACCTTTATCGCCTATATGGTAACCCGGGATGACGGTCATACCATCACGGATTCAGACATCTATGTGAGTGCCGTAGATGGCACGGGCAAAATCAATCTGACGCAAACCGAGGGCCGCAGCGAGATGCACCCCTCCTGGTCGCCCCGGGGGAATGCTCTTCTTTATGATCTCTATGAAACCGGTGAGATCTGGAGCTTGCCGGTCACTATGGATGAAACCCAGGAATGAAGACCAGACAGGAAAAAAGAATGAAAAAAACGATCATTACACTGATGGCCTTGCTCTGGGGATGCAGTGCCTGTGCACAGCAGGTCACCGGCCTGACCGGATGGAATATCGTCCTCGATCCGGGCCACAGTTTCAGAGAGAACATGGGCGTCTGCGGTTTTTCCGAGGCGGAGAAAAATGTCCGTGTCGCCTGGGCCCTGCGCGATCTGCTGCTGCAGACCACCGATATCGACGCCGTCTACTTGACGCGCGAGGACGATTTTACCAGTGTGGGGCTCTCGGCACGATCGGCTTATGCCAATTCGATCGGCGCGGCCTGGTTTCACTCGATTCACAGCAATGCCCCCGGCGGCAGCGGAGGATCGGAACTTAATGGGGCGCTCTTGCTCTGGGGCCAATTGGCCGATTACAATGAACGCCCCCCTGCCGGCGGCAAACGGATGTCGGATATTATGGTCGATCAACTCAGCCGCGGCATGCACATCACGAATCAAGGCTCGCGCGGGGACTGCTATTTTTACAACACCGGCTGGTGCCCCTACCTCTCGGTGACGCGCAACACCCACATGCCCGCAGAACTCAGCGAGGCCGGTTATCATACCAACCCGACCCACAACATGCGCCAAATGAGCGCCGCTTTCAATAAACTCGAGGCTTATACGTTCTATTGGTCGATTCTCAAATACCACGGCATACCGCTGCCAGTCAATCCTGTCCTCACCGGCATCGTCGCCGACCTCGAACGCAATGTGCCCATCAATGGCGCCACGGTGACCGTCGCAGAGAAGAGCTATACGACTGACAGCTTTGAGACGGTCTTTCACAAATATACCACGGACCCCGAGGCTCTGCGCAACGGAGTCTATCTTATCGATGGCCTGCCCTCCGGCGCCCTCGAGCTCATGGTCAGCGCACCGGACTATTATCCCGATACCCTGCAGGTTGCGGCGGCCGACACCTTTTTCACCTTTTTCGATCCCAAACTGGTCTGGAAGCGGCCGCCTATGGTCAAGCTCTCCTCTCCGGCGCAAAATAGTAACCGCCACCCCGCCTGGGGAAACCTCAGCTTCACCTTCAACCGGCCGGTCGACCGGAGCAGTATTGAAGCCGCTTTCAAAATCGAACCGGCCGCCAGCGGCCAGTTCCTCTGGGGCAACAAGGACCAGCAGATGATTTTCAAACCCGATACGCTCGATTTTGAGGCTCCTTACCAGGTCACCATCGCCGCCACCGCCAAAGACCGCTACGGCCATCCGTTCGACGGCAATGGCGACGAAATAGGAGGAGATGATTACCTCCTCACCTTTCGCACCGGACCCCGCGATTTGGCCGCGCCGCGCATCGCTGCCGTCTATCCCCCCACCAACAGCGCGGCCATCGATGCCCGTCCCATCCTCAATGTCACCTTCGACGAGGTGATTGACGCCGGTTCCATCCATCCCGCTCTCTTCACCCTGAAGAAGAACGGCACAACGACACCGATACCGCACACCTGTGTGCACCATATCGTCCGCTCCCGGAGCATCCTCTCCTTTGCGCCGGCCGCGGACCTCGAGCCCCATCAGCTTTACGACCTGCTCATCGCCCCGGGCTTGCGCGACACCCTCGGCAACGAGGAGAGCGGGACCAAGACCGTCCGCCTCAAGACCGGCGCCGCCTTTTGGCGCACCCGGTCCATCGATAATTTTGAAACGGGTGTTGCCAACTGGTGGCAGCCCGCCGCCAGCGGCACCACTACCGGCACCATCGCCGACAGCACCCGTTCCTATGCCGTTTCCCACGTCGTCAATCCCCTCACCATGGGATCGCTCTCCCTGGGGATCGATTACGGCTGGAATATGGCATCCTCGACCTGGCTCCTTCGTGATTATCTTTTCGGCGGCCCCCCCAAAGCGGTCACCTTTGACAAGAGCAAATACCTGCAGGTCTACCTCTTTGGCGATAACAGCGGCAATCTCTTCCGCTTCGCTGTGGACGACCGCGTTCCTGTCGCTGCGGCCGGAAATCACGAGGTCAGTCCCTGGTATAAAGTCAACTGGTACGGCTGGCGTCTGATCAGCTGGGATATGAGCAGCGAAGCCCCCGGAAGCTGGCTTGGCGACGGCCAGCTCGACGGAACTCTGGCCTTCGACAGCATCCAGCTTGCCTATGAACCCGGCGCCAATGCCTCCGGCACCCTCTATTTCGACGATCTCCGTGTGGCGGAGTTTTCTGCCGTAGGAGTGGAAGAGAGCGCTCTCTCGCAACCGCAGCACTTTTCTTTGCAGCAAAATTACCCCAATCCCTTCAATCCTTCCACGAAAATCCGCTACAGCGTGCCCGAGGGGATGCATGGGGTGACTGTGCGCATTTTCGACCTTCTCGGACGCCCCATCCGGACTCTGGTCGATTCCCGTCAGGCAGGCGGCGAGTATGCCATCATATGGGATGGCCGCGGGGATGACGGCAGCCTGGCCGCAAGCGGCGTTTACCTCTATCAAATCAGAATCCCTTCACATGTCGAGACCAAAAGAATGGTACTGATCAAGTGACCGCCCGAACAACTTATCGCTATCCAGATTCAAAATCCTCGAAAAGGCACCTGGATACTCTCTGCGACGGTGGTTCTGTTCTTTGTCTGCGCTCTATTTGGGGGTCCATTTTCGAGGCGGCCTCCACATCAATGCAATTACGAAAAATACAAACCCGAAAGG
>DCUM01000252.1:58523-61532 GCA_002327255.1 bacterium UBA2214
CTTTTCCCTTTTTCAGAGCCTCAGGCCATATCCGGCCCCCTCACCGCTTCTTCCTTGCCGGAGAATGTGTCAATCGAAACCTGTAATGCAAACAACCTTTCAAAAAATGCACATAATCGCGCGGGTCTGCTGCGAGGCTGCAACGAGGTACAACCCCTCGTCAAGAATCGCAGCAGAGCCCGAGGAGGGGCCGCAGAGACAGAAGAATACTATTTTGAATTTATGAAACAGATTTGTACATTTTTATAGTATCAAAATCGATGCAGATATCAACACGGAAGTCTATTACCTGGACCTCAGGATCAACATGACCGCCTATCATGTAAATTCCTTTTAGGGCAAGACCATGGCCGATCAAACCCTCGCCATGCAGCGGCAGGAAGCGGCACGAGAAGGGTGGGAGGAGAATCACGCGGGGGTAAAAGAGTGGCTGCAGCAGATTGCAGCGGCCGCTGCCAAATTGGACATTGACCGCTACTTCAAATAGAATAGTTACCTTACCAGGAGAACCCGATTTATGACAGCAGCCGCATCTCAACTTCTCAGCGATTCCAAAGCCGCACGCTGGACCTCCCTCCTGCTCGTATCGCTCACCATGTTCGCCGGATATTATCTCGCCGATGTCATGGCCCCGCTGCAGGGTATGCTGGAAAAACAACTCGGCTGGAACAGCACCGCTTTCGGCTGGTATACCGGCGCCTACGGCTGGTTCAATGTCTTTTTCTTTTTCCTCATCTTCGGCGGCATCCTCCTCGACAAGATAGGAATCCGTTTTTCCGGTCTGATGGCCGCTGTCGTCATGCTGGCGGGCACCGGGATCAAGTATTGGGCCATCTCCACCCATGCCCTGGATGGTCAGAACTGGACGATTCTCTTCTGGACCTTTCCGGCGCAAGTCTGGATGGCCGCGATCGGCTATGCGATTTTCGGCGTCGGCGTCGAAGTGGCGGGCATCACCACCTCCAAAGCCATCATCAAATGGTTCAGGGGCCATGAACTGGCCCTGGCCATGGGACTGCAGCTCGCCATCGCCCGGCTCGGCACCGCGCTGGCGCTGTCGACCTCTCTGCCGCTCGCCAAATGGGCCAACGACGTCTCCAGACCGATTCTCTTTTGTCTGATCATGCTGTGCATCGGTCTGCTGAGCTTTTTTGTATTCACCCTGCGCGACAAAAAGCTCGACGCCTCGCGGGCGAGTGCCGCACAGGATAGCGCTGCCAGCGACGAGGAGTTCCGTATCAAAGACCTGGTCGACATCATCATGAATCGCGGCTGGTGGTATGTCACCATCCTCTGCGCGCTCTTTTATTCGGCCGTTTTCCCCTTTCTCAAATATGCCACCTATTTCATGGTCAACAAATTCAATGTGGCCGAGAGTTGGGCCGGCGCCATCCCCGGACTGCTGCCCTTCGGCACCATTCTCCTCACCCCCTTCTTCGGCAATCTCTATGACCGCAAGGGCAAAGGCGCCACCATCATGATCCTCGGCTCCCTGCTCATCATTGCCGTTCATCTCCTCTTCGCCGTCCCCTTGCTGAATCACTGGGGGATCGCCATTTTTCTGATGATCGTTCTGGGCATCGGCTTTTCCCTGGTGCCCTCCGCGATGTGGCCTTCGATTCCCAAGATCATCCCGGAACGGCAGTTGGGAACCGCTTTCGCCCTCATCTTCTGGATGCAAAATGCCTGGGCGCTGATGTTCGTGCCAGCCCTCATCGGCTGGGTGCTCGACAAATATTGCGTGACCGGCTCGCAAATACTCGATGGACAGGCCGTGACCACCTACGACTATACCCTGCCGATGATCATTTTTATGATCTTTGGCGTCACCAGCCTGGTTTTCGCCTTCCTGCTAAAGCGGGAGGACCGGAAAAAGGGATACGGATTGCAGCTACCCAACATCAAACACTAATTTGGAATATGGGGTCGGACCAAATTATTTGTAATGAATACAGTGAATTAGGCGTAATAAAAGCCCCAAAAACGGTCTTAAAATGCATTTTTCGGGGCAAATAGGGGCTTTTAAGAAATTTATTCGCCTAAAAGTTGGGCGGGTGTGCGGTTGATTACCCTGAAAAGGTGTAACCATCTTTTTGCAGCTTGATGGTTTTCTTTTTCGTCGTCCCGGCTTCAGCCGGTGAAAAAGCCGTCCAAAGACAGAACTGCAAACGATGTAATGCCAGCATCTTAATTGGACGCCCCCATTTGCATAACCGGTGAATCTTCAAACCCCGCGGAATTCTTTCCCCGGGGTTTTTTATTGCAAAAGACGAAATCAGTTGCGCGATAATTTTGTTTTCATTATTTGATACCAGTTTTGAATCAGAGCGGGGAGACGCGAATCTAATACCAGAGCGATCATTCTGAATCTACCCCGGAGAACATGGAGGAACTGAATCATATGAAAATATTTGTCCCCAGGGAGACTTTTCCCGGTGAAACACGCGTCGCGCTGATTCCATCCGACGTACAAAAACTGGTGAAAAAAGGGGCTGAAATCGAAATGGAGACCGGCCTGGGCTTGACCTGTCATTACCCGGATGCTGAATACGTTGAGGTCGGGGCGCAACTGGCGGCTGACCGCCATGCGGGATTTTCCAGCGCGGACATGATCCTGCGGTTGCGCAAACCGGCGCCGGATGAGATCACCGCCCTGAAAAACGGCGCCGTGCATGTCAGTTATCTCGATCCGTTCAATGAAAAGGCGCTGATTGAAAAATTGGCACAACAAGGCGTGAGCGCGCTCTCCATGGAGATGATCCCGCGCAGCACCATTGCGCAGAAGATGGATGCCCTGAGCTCGCAGGCGAGTCTGGGCGGTTATGTCGCGGTCATCCTGGCGGCCGAGCGGCTGCAAAAAATTTTTCCGATGATGATGACGCCGGCCGGCACGATTCAGCCCGCGCGCGTTTTCATCATCGGCGCCGGCGTCGCCGGTTTGCAGGCGATCGCCACCGCCAAACGCCTCGGCGCCCGCGTCGAGGCGTTTGATACGCGCCCGGTGGTGGC
>DCUM01000232.1 GCA_002327255.1 bacterium UBA2214
TGGATGCGGACAACATGCTCAAGCCCGCGCTCGCGCGCGGCGAGCTGCACTGCATAGGCGCGACTACGCTCGACGAATACCGCAAATACATCGAAAAAGACGCGGCCCTGGAGCGCCGCTTCCAGCCGGTTCTGGTCAATCCGCCGGCCGTCGAAGAGACCATCTCCATCCTGCGCGGACTCAAGGAAAAGTACGAAGTGCACCATGGCGTGCGCATCCAGGACAGCGCCCTGGTCGCCGCGGCGACGCTCTCGGACCGCTATATCAGCGACCGCTTTCTCCCCGACAAAGCCATCGATCTCGTCGATGAAGCGGCCTCCAAACTCCGTATCGAGATCGACAGCATGCCGGCTGAACTGGATGAGGTCGAGCGCAAATCCAAACAGCTGGAAATCGAAAAACAGGCCTTGAAGAAGGAATCGGACCCCGCTTCGAAAAAACGGCTGCAGGAAGTCGAAAAAGATCTGGCGGAACTGCAGGAAACACGCACCAGGCTGCGCGCCCACTGGGAACTGGAAAAGAGCAGTATCGCCGAAATCCGCACGCTCAAGGAGCAAATCGAACAAGCCAAAAATGATACCGCAACCGCCGAGCGAGATGGGGATCTCGGTCGCGCCGCGGAACTTAAATACGGCCATCTCGTCGCATTGAAGAAAAATCTCGAGGCTGCCAACCTCAAACTCATCGAATTGCAAAAAGACCTGCGCATGCTCAAAGAGGAAGTCGATTCCGATGACATCGCCGAGGTGGTATCCCAGTGGACCGGCATCCCGGTCAGCCGTATGCTCGAGAGCGAAAAAGAAAAACTGTTGCAGATGGAATCACGGCTGCACGAGCGCGTCATCGGCCAGGATGAAGCGGTCACTGCCGTATCCGACGCCATCCGCCGCAGTCGCGCCGGACTCCAGGATGAAAACCGTCCCATCGGTTCGTTCATCTTCCTCGGCTCCACCGGCGTCGGCAAGACCGAACTGGCCCGCGCTTTGGCGGAATTCCTCTTTGATGACGAACGCGCCATGGTGCGCATCGACATGTCCGAGTACGGCGAACGCCATACCGTATCGCGATTGATCGGCGCGCCCCCGGGATACGTCGGCTACGATGAAGGCGGCCAGCTCACCGAAGCCGTGCGCCGCAAGCCCTATGCCGTCGTGCTCCTCGATGAAATCGAGAAAGCACACGCTGAAGTTTTCAATGTCTTGCTCCAGGTTCTCGACGAAGGCCGCCTCACCGACAATCAGGGGCGCACGGTCAACTTTAAAAACACCATCATCATCATGACGTCCAATCTCGGCGCACCCTATATCATGGAGCGCTCTCAGGAGATCACCGATGAGAATCGCGAAGCCATCCATGAAGAGATCAAGGCGCATGTGCGCGATTTGCTCAAGAGCCAGTTGCGCCCCGAATTTTTCAACCGTATCGACGACATGGTCGTCTTTCACGCCCTGCGCCGCGAAGACATCCGCCATATCGTCAAGCTGCAGATGCGCTATCTGCAAAAGCTGCTGCAGCGTCAGGAATTGGCCCTGGAACTGACACCCGAGGCCGAATCGTACCTGGCGGAGCATGGCTACGACCCGGCCCTCGGCGCCAGGCCCCTGAAGCGCTTGATCCAGAAAGAACTGGTCAATGCACTTTCGATGCGTCTGCTCCAGGGAGATTTCCTCGCGGGCCAGACCATCGCCGTGACGGTGCGGGACAATTCTCTTGATTTTAAGCAAAAAAGTGCCTAAGTTTAAAAATTCGGGAACTTTTTATCTGAGCCCCACGTTGAAAAAGCATCTGTTTGAATGGGAAGATTATCGGAGGACGTTTTATGAAGCGATGGATCGGATGGATTTTATCTTTACTCCTCATGACCCTGATCGTGGGCTGCGGCGAAAAGCTGACAGAAGAACAGTTGCGCGCCAATGCCCAGGACTTTGAGAACCGCGAGCAGTGGCAGGAAGCTGCCAACATGTATGAGCGGCTGGTCAAAGCCTACCCCAAAACCGCACGGGCCGATGAAACTTTGTACCGGCTCGGTGTGCTCTATGCCAACAACATCAAAAATTTCCAAAAATCAGTCGATGCCTACAAGCAGCTGATCAAAAAATATCCCAAGAGCAATCTGGTTATTCAATCCAGTTTTATGATCGGTTATCGCTACGCCAATGATATCAAAGACTTGAAAAATGCCAAAAAATATTACGAGGCCTTTCTTGCCAAGTGGCCAAACCACGAATTGGCGCCTTCGGTCACCTGGGAATTGAACAACCTGGGCAAGGATATCAGCGAACTCGATTTACAATTGGGAACCCCTTCCCAGGATGAGACCGTCTCCCAATAGGTGAAATTTATCTTTACGAATACTTGAATCACCAAGTCATTCATAGCCGATCGATGGGCGTTTCATTTACACCAAAGCCTCTTTATCGGCTTTTTGATGCATGGAGATTAACCATGACCCTGTTTTATCGCCTGGTTTCCGTTCTTCTGTGCTTGGCGAGTGTGATCCGGGCCCAAAGTGCGGCACCCGATCCGTCCACCGATGCAGAGGGCATTCGCATCTCCGCCCTGATCGAACCCCGCGAGGTGCCTCTGAACCGCACCGCCCATCTGACCGTGCGCCTGGAGTGGGCCGGGGACCTGGATCGCTATGAAGTGCAGCGCTTCGATAGTCCGTTGATGGAAAATTTCAACATTCTCAGCACCTCGAGCGCCAACCGCGTCCGGGTGGTGGAAGGACGTCCCTTCGCTGTTCAGGAATTCAATTTTACACTCAAGCCGGAAGTGCTCGGCATGGCCTATGTCGACGGCATGGCCGTGCGTTACAGCGATGCCGTCACCGGAAAAGAGTACCGCCTCTTCGCCAACCGCCTCGAGGCCAAGGTGATCGATCCGCTCCCGGAACCCGGTTCCTATGCCTGGATGCTTTGGATAATCGGTTTTCTCATCGCAGGCGGTGTTGCCGCCTATCTGCTCAGGCAGCAACACCGGAAAAAAGAGGCCGCCCGGAAAGCGGAAGAAGCGCGCCGCGCCACGGTGCAGACCATCGAACAACGCTTCCATGCCCAACTCAGGGAGTCCATCGATTTGCACACCGTCGATCTCGACGTACGCGCAGCTTTCGAACGGCTTTCCCGGCTGGTACGGCTCTATCTGGCGGAAAAATTTTTCCAGGGCCAGATGGGACAGACCACTTCTGAACTGATCACCGCTCTGAAGAGCCACAATGCCGGCGACCGCCTGGCGGCGGATGCCGGGGAAATTTTGAGTACCGCTGACGTGGCTAAATTTTCCGGCGCCGCAGCGAGCCGCGACAAGCTGGAGCGTATGTACACACTGTTTGAATCATGGCTGAGCGCCAACCCTGCGAGCACGCAAGAGATGCTATTGTAACTTTTCAGCGAATCACTGTTTCGTCTTAATGGAGGTACCATGAATATCGATATTCAGGCCATTCAGGCCAAAATCGAACGTGAGAGCGCATTCATCGAAAAACTCACCACGGAGATCGGCAGCGTCATCGTCGGCCAAAAATATATGGTGGAGCGACTGCTCATCGGCCTGCTCGCCGACGGCCACATCCTGCTCGAAGGCGTGCCGGGGCTGGCCAAGACCATGACCGTGAAAACGCTGTCAGCTGCCATCAAGACACAATTCCAGCGCATCCAGTTCACCCCCGATCTTTTGCCGGCCGACATCGTCGGTACCATGATCTACGATCAGAAGAGCGGCGGCTTCAGCGCCAAAAAAGGACCCATTTTTTCCAACCTGATTCTCGCCGATGAAATCAACCGTTCCCCGGCCAAAGTGCAGTCGGCTCTGCTCGAAGCCATGCAGGAACGCCAGGTCACCATCGGCGACACCACCTTTGTTCTGCCGACCCCCTTTCTGGTACTGGCCACCCAGAACCCCATCGAGCAGGAGGGCACCTACCCCCTTCCGGAAGCTCAAGTCGACCGTTTCATGCTCAAACTCTCCATCGCTTATCCCGATCGCGAAGAGGAACTGGAAATCATGCGCCGCATGACCCGCAGCGATCTGCCAACCGCCAGGGCGGTGGTGACGCCGCAGGATATCATCAAGGCGCGTGCCGCGGTTCATGAAGTCTATATCGATCCCAAAATTGAAAATTATATCGTCGACATAGTCTTCGCGACCCGCAAACCCAAAGAATACGGACTCGAAGAACTGGCCGACCTGATCGCCTACGGCGCATCACCGCGCGCATCGATCTATCTCAGCATGGCCTCGAAAGCGCACGCCTTTCTGCGCCGCCGCGGTTACGTGACGCCCGAAGATATCCGTTCCATCGCCATGGACGTCCTGCGCCACCGCGTCATCGTCACCTATGAAGCGGAAGCCGAAGAGATCAGCGCCGAAGATATCGTGCGCAAAATCATCAACAAGGTCGAAGTGCCCTGATGTCTGAAAATTTTTAGCCCTCTGTTGTGCCGCGTCCCTTATTGCGGCTCAACCACGGATGGGCCTATACTCATGTTCAGCTAAAATTGTTCAGAGATGATCCCAAAAGAGATATTAAAAAAAGTAAAGCGCATCGAAATCCAGACGCGCGGTTTGGTGAACGACGTCTTTTCCGGTGAATACCATTCGGTCTTTAAAGGACGCGGCATGGAGTTTTCCGAAGTCCGTGAGTACACGGTTGGCGACGATGTGCGCACCATCGACTGGAACGTCACCGCGCGCATGGGGCATCCGTTTGTCAAGATATTCGAGGAAGAGCGCGAACTGACCGTGATGCTGGTGGTCGATGTGAGTTCCTCGGGCGCGTTTGGCACGGTGGCGCAGATGAAGGGCGAGATCGCCGCCGAAATCTGTGCCCTGCTGGCCTTTTCAGCCATTAAAAATAATGACAAAGTGGGCCTGATCATTTTTTCCGAAGAGGTCGAGAAATTCGTCGCGCCGAAAAAAGGCAAGTCGCATGTGCTGCGCGTCATCCGCGAGGTGTTGTATCATCAGCCGCGCGGCAGCAGGACCGACATCGGCCAGGCGCTGGAATACCTCAGCAAGGTGACGCGGCGCCGCAGTGTCGTCTTTTTGATATCCGATTTTCTCTCCACCGGGTATGAAAGGGCGCTGCAGATTGCCAACAAACGCCACGATATCGTTGCCATATCGCTTTCCGATCCGCGTGAATTTGAATTGCCCGGTGCCGGATTCATTGAACTGGAGGATGCCGAAACCCATGAATCGTTTCTGGTGGATACCAACGATTCCGGCATCCGTCGCGCTTTCAGCAAGCGCGCGCACCAGGGCAAGGAGGCGCGTGAAAAATTGTTGCGTTCGATGAACGTGGACTATATCCATATCGACACCGCCCGTTCATACATCGAACCGCTGATCCGCTTTTTCCGCATGCGCGCCAAACGCTTCCGCTAATAGGCGCACTGAGGCGACAGGGAAGGCACCATAAAACGAACGCCTTCATGCAACAACGATCGGCCCGGAAAACCTTTCTCTGCGCCCCGGCGCCTCAGCGGGATAAAATCGCGCAGAGCCGCGGAGACCCAGAGACGGCATGAAAATGCCCTGACGGGTCATCGCCGCACAGAAAAAGGCTGTCCATTTTTTCTTTGCGTCTTGGCATGAGTTCAAGTTTTTTGATTCTCGCGCAGAGCCGCGGAAACCCAGAAACGGCATTTTTTATTCAAATCCCAAACCATTGTATCGGGAAACAGGGAACAAGCCTATGTTAAAAAAACTCCTCTTTCTTCTGTTTTCAATCCTGATATTCGGCTGCGGCGGCAACAAGCCCTCCGCCGCCGACGGCGAAAAACTGCGCGAATACGCCGGCGACCTCGTCAACCGTTCGCTCTACAAACAGGCCGTCGCCGCCTATGAAAGCTACCTGCGCGATTTCCGCCCCGATGACCGCGAAACCGCCAATCTCTATTACACGGTCGCCAACCTCTATTTCGACCGCCTGCGCAACTATGAAGAGGCCCTGGCGTATTATCTGAAAATCAAACACTTCTATCCCGGGCACACGCTGATTCCGGAAGTGAATAAAAAAATCATCGCCTGCCTGGAACGGCTCGACCGCGGCGCGGATGCCCGTCAGGCCCTCGAGGAGACGGTGCACCTCGATCCCACCCGGGTCGCCAAAAAACGCCCGGGCGCGGTGGTGGCGCGCATCGGTACGCGCGAGGTCACCCAGGGCGATCTCAATTTCGAGATCGATCAGTTGCCCCCCAGCGTGCGCGATCAATTCCGCGATCATGACAAAAAAGTCGCCTTCCTGCAGGAGTACGTAGCCACCGAACTGCTCTACGACACCGCCAAACGCGCCGGTCTCGATAACGATCCGCAGGTCGTCGAAGGCGCGTTTCAGTCCAAAAAAATGCTCATGGTGCGGCGCCTCCTCCAGGACAAAATCGCCGATCGCATCAACATCAACGAAGGGGACGTCGATCTCTACTATCAGGCGCACAAGGACGATTACGCCGAAAAGGATGACAAGGGCAAAGTCAAACATCACAGACCGCTCAACGAAGTGCGCCAGCAGGTCACCCAGGACCTCTACCGCCAGAAATATCAGCAGGCTTTTCAGGAATTGATCTCGCGAACCATGCTCAGCGAAAATGTGCAGTTTTATAACGATCAGGTGCAATGATTATTTGGACAGCGAATGAATGTGCGGATGAATAAAATACTTTTTCTGGCCGCTTTGGGGACCATGATGCCGGGGCCGCTCTTTGCGCAGGAGGATATCGCCATCCTCTCCCGGGTCGATAAAGCGAAAATCCTCATCGGCGATGTGGTGCGTTACAGCCTGCGCGTCACCCATGGCGAACAGATCACGGTCGATATGCCTTCCCAGGGCGCCAACCTCGGCCAATTCGAATTGCGCAGCTATGAGGTGATCGAACCAAAGAAAGAAAAGGGCAAGATCACCGTCGGTAGCGACTATCTGATCTCCACCTTCGATACGGGCGAGTATGAGATCCCCCCCCTGACGGTGCGTTACCGGCTGCCCGGCGACACAACGCTGCATCTTCTCAAAAGCGAGTCCATCAAGATACTGGTGCAAAGTTTGAATCCCAGCGAGGCGGGCGATATTCGCGATATCAAATCGCCCCTGACGCCGCCGCGCGACATCCGCTCCCTGATCCTCATCGGACTGGGCGTGATCGCGCTGATCGCGGCTGCCATCGGCGCCTGGTGGTATGTGCAGCGCCGACGCCAGGGCAAAAGCCTGCTGCCGGTGCGCCAGGAACCGACGCGCCCCGCCCACGAAATCGCCCTGCAAGAGCTGCAGCAGCTGCTGGCCGGTGACTGGCTGACGACGGGACGCATCAAGGAGTACCACAGCGAATTGGCGGACATCCTGCGCCGCTATTGCAACGGCCGCTATTATATCGACGCCCTGGAAATGACCAGCCGTGAATTGCTGTCGGCCATGAAAAGACATGATATCGAAGAGGATCTGATCCGGCAAATGCAGGAAATTCTCCTGGTTTGCGATCTCGCCAAATTTGCCAAATATGTTCCCGCTGCGCAAGAAACGGAAAAAGTGTCGCTGTCGGCCATCGATTTCGTCGAAAATACCAAATTGATCCTGGAAGCGCCCGCTCCGGACGATGCCGGCGACCCGGCGCCAGCAGAGGAGGAACGCTGAGATGTTTCGATTTGCCAATCCGGAATTTTTATTCCTCCTGCTGCTCTTGCCGGCCCTGCTTCTCTGGTATATCAAACGCCACCGCAAGAGCCAGTCGACCCTGCGCTACTCCGATATCGGTTTGCTCAAGGAAGTGGGCGATTCGCGCCGCAAACGCTTCCGCCACCTCCTTTTTATGCTGCGGCTGGCGGTCATTGCCCTGTTGATCATCGCCTTCGCCCGCCCGCAGTCGGGCAGCCGCGAGGAAGAGATGATCACCGAAGGCATCGACATCGTCCTCGCCATGGACATCTCCAGTTCCATGCTGGCGGAAGATTTCCAGCCCAAGAACCGGCTCGAAGCCGCCAAACTGGTGGCCGCCGATTTCGTCAAGGGCCGCGCCAACGACCGCATCGGCATGGTCGTCTTTGCCGGACAGAGTTTCACCCAATGTCCGCTGACCCTCGACTATGGCATCGTTTTGCGTTTTCTCGAAGAGATCCACATCGGCCAGATCGAGGATGGTACCGCCATCGGCATGGCGCTGGGCACCTGCGTCAACCGCCTGCGCGACAGCAAGGCGAAGAGCAAGGTGGTCGTGCTCCTCACCGATGGTCAAAACAACCGCGGTGAACTCGACCCCATCACCGCGGCGCGCATCGCCAGGACCTACCATATCCGCGTCTATACCATCGGCGCCGGCAGCCGCGGCGAAGCACTCTATCCCGTCGACGACCCGCTCTTCGGACGCCGCTATGTGCGCATGCCGGTGAACATCGATGAAGAACTGCTGCAGCGCATGGCCACCATCACCGGCGGACAATATTTTCGCGCCACCGACAAGACCAGTCTGGAAAAAATCTACCAGGAAATCAGCGACATGGAACAAACCAGGATCGAAGTCAAGCAGTATACCCGCTACCACGAACTGTTCGTCCATTATCTGGTGGTGGCGCTGCTTCTGCTCGCCCTGGAGATTGTTCTCGCCAATACGATATTTCGAAAAATCCCCTAACACCGGGACACTGTTATGCTGAGATTTGCCAATTACTATTTGCTGCATCTGTTGTGGTTAATGCCACTCTTGATCCTTTTCTATTATCTTGTCTTTCGCGCCAAGACCCGCGCCTTGAAGCGCTTCGGTAATCTCGAACTGGTCAAAAAGCTGGCGGTAAACGCCAGCCGTGGCCGCCAGATCGCCAAGGCGGCTCTGATCCTCAGCGCCGTCATCTTCTCGATTCTGGCACTGGCGCGGCCGCAGATCGGCACCCGCATGGAAGAGGTCAAACGCGAAGGGGTGGATATCATGGTGGCGATCGATGTCTCCGCCTCCATGCTGGCCAAGGATGTGCCCCCCGACCGCCTCGGCAAGGCCAAACACGAGGTGGCGAGTTTCATCAACCGCCTCCAGGGCGACCGCATCGGCATCATCGCATTCGCAGGCATCGCCTTCGTGCAGTGCCCGCTGACGCTCGATTACGGCGCGGCCAAGCTCTTTGTGGAAATTCTCGAACCCGGTCTCATCCCCACACCCGGCACCCATATCGGCCAGGCCATCGCCAAGGCACTCAACGCCTTTATTCAAAAGGAACGCAAGCATAAGGTACTGATCATCATCACCGATGGCGAAGATCACGAAGGCGAAGTCATGAAGATGGCCGAGGAAGCGGAACGCCAGGGCGTCGTCATCTATACCGTGGGGATTGGATCCCCCAAAGGCGACCCCATCCCCCTGGCGACGGATTATGGCGTCAGTGCCGGATTTAAAAAGGATCGCGGAGGCCAGGTCGTCATCACCAAGCTGGATGAAGTGACGCTGGAAAAAGTGGCCCTGCAGACCAATGGCAAGTATTTCCGCGCCAGCAGCGGCGAGGAAGAATTGCGCAAAATCTATGACGAAATCGGCAAAATGGAGAAAAAAGAACTGGGGTCGATGCGGTTTTCCCAGTTCGAAGACCGTTTTCAGTATCTTTTAATCTTCGCGATCGTACTCCTGGTCGTTGAGGTCTTGATCTCCGAACGCCGCAACAGAACCAGGAAATTATGGACAGGACGGTTCTTTTAGCCATGAAAAGAATTTACCCCTTCATCACAGGGCTGATGCTTCTCTGCCTGTGTCTGTGCATCGGCCAGCCGGCGCTGGCCCAGCCGGGACGCGCCAAAATCATTCAGGGCAACAAAATGTACGGCGATGAAAAGTACGACGAGGCTCTGACCAAATATCGCGATGCCCAGGTGCAGGCGCCGGAGTCGGCCATCGTCCCGTTCAATATCGGCGCCGCCGAGTATAAAAAAAACAAATATGAAGAGGCGCTCAAAGAGACCGAAGCGGCGCTGAAAAGCGACGCAGCCGGCGTCCAGGCCAAGGCCTATTACAACATGGGCAACGCCCTGTTCCGGCTCGGCAAGCTCCCGGAAAGCATCATGGCCTATAAAAAATCGCTCGAGATCGATCCCGACGATGAAGACGCCAAATACAACCTCGAGTTCGTCCGCAAAAAAATAAAAGACGAAGCGCAGAAAGAGCAGCAGAATCCACAGCAACAGCAGCAACAGCAACAGCAGCAACAGCAGCAAGATCAAAACCAGGAAAATCAGGAACAACAGGATCAGCAGCAGCAAGAGCAGGAGCAACAGCAACAGGAGCAGCAACAGGAACAACAGCAGCAACAACAGCAGGGTCAGGAGCGGGAAGACGAAATGTCCAGAGAAGATGCGGCACGCATCCTCGAAGCGCTCAACCAGAATGAGAAAAACCAGAAAGATCAGCGCAAGGTAAAATCGCGAGGTTCCATCACTGTGGTGAAGGACTGGTGATGATTGAACGTTTGCGCGACTAAAGAGAGATAGATCATATGTTACGACGCAGTTTGATGTTCGTGTTTCTGATGGCCGGCCTCGCTGCCGCGCAATCGCTCAAGGTCACTGCATCCGTGGATCGCACGACACTGGCGCTCAATCAGCAACTGGCGCTGACCATCGAGCTCTCCGGAGAAGGCGCCAACAGCATCGCGCAAATCAGTTTGCCCGATGTCAGTTCCCATCTCGCCCTGCTGGGCTCCGGCGGAACCTCCCAGAATATCCAGATCATCAATGGCAGGATGATGGTGCAAAAAAACTTTACCTATTTCTATCAGTCGATTCAGGAAGGCACCTGTACCATTCCGGCCATCAGCGTCAATCATAAAGGACAGATCGCCAGCAGTCAACCCATCACCATCGCCATCACCAGGGGAGCAGCGCCTGCGCCGGGCGCTCCGCCAACTTCCGGCTTGCCGGCGGCGGACACCTCCGATGAAGAGCTGTTCGTGCGCGCCATTGTCAACAAGCGTCAGGTCTTTCAGAATGAGCCGGTCATCGTCACCTTCCGGATCTATACGCGTGTGACCGTATCGGGCTATGCATTGAGCAAGCTGCCGGAGACCGCGGGCTTTTGGAGCGAAGATTTTGCCCTGCAGGGTCAACCGCAGACGCGCGAGGAGATCATCAACGGCCGCAAATACATTGTGGCGGATATCAAAAAGATGGCCATGTTTCCGACCTCGTCCGGCAAAATGCAAATCGGCAGTCTCGGCGTGGATTGCGATGTGCGCATGCAGACCCGGCGCCGCAGCACCGATATTTTTGACAGCTTTTTCGATGATCCTTTTTTCGGCCGCAGCGTGCGAAAAACCGTGCTCTCAAAGCCCGTCACCATTGAGGTGCTGCCATTTCCCGCGGAAGGAAAACCCGACCCCTTTTCCGGACTCTCGGGTGATTTCAGCATCCAGGCCAGCGTGGACAAGCGCGAGGTGACGACCAATGAAGCGATCACTTTCAAAGTCACCATCTCGGGAGAGGGGAACATCAAGACCATCCCGCGCCCCAACGTGGTGCTGCCGCGCGATTTTGAGCAGTATGAGCCCAAGGTCAGTGAAAACATCCAGCGCAGCGGTGACCGCATCAGTGGCAGCAAAACCTACGAATACCTGCTGGTGCCGCGCTTCCCCGGAGAACAGCGCATCCGTCCGGTTCATTTCAGTTATTTCAATCTGCGCAGCCGTAGCTATCACACGGTGAGCACGCCGGAATTCATCATCAAAGTCGCCCGCGGCAGCGGCGATGTGGCTGGTATCCCCTCCGGATTGTCCAAGGAAGAGGTGCGTTTTATCGGCCAGGATATCCGCTTCATCAAGTTAAGCCAGCCGGAATGGCGCCGGCAAGGAGGCGGCTTTTATCGCAGCAATCTCCTGGCCCTTTTATGGGGTCTGCCGCTGCTGGGATTGGCGGGGGCGTTTGCCTACCGCCGTCATCTCGACAAACTGAGCGGCGATGTGGCTTACGCCCGCAGCCGCCGCGCCAATCGCATGGCCATGAAAAGACTCGCACGCGCCGCGGAGCTGCTCAAAAAGGAAACACAGAAGGAATTCTATGCGGAAGTATCCCGCGCCCTGATGGGATTCGCCGCCGATAAATTGAATATCCCGGCAGCCGGCATTGTCAGCGATGACCTGGCCGCGCAGTTGCGCCGCAAAGGCGTCGCGGATACGATTATCCAGCCTTACAGGCAGCTGTTGCAGGTGTGCGATTTTCAACGATTTGCCCCGGCCGATGGCAGCAGGACCGAAATGGAACAACTCTACCGAGACGCCAAAGAGGCCATTATCAAACTGGAAAAAGCGATATGATCAAGTGGACATCCACCTTGCTGTTGCTGCTGGCGGCAACCGCCGCCAGCGCGCAACCAGCACAAACCTTTTTTTTACAGGGCAACGACTCTTTTCAAAAGGGCGCCTACGCAGAGGCCATCACCGCCTATGAAAACGCCCTGCGCACAGGATATGAAAGCGCTGAACTCTATTTCAACCTCGGCAATGCCTGTTTCAAGACCGACCAACTCGGCAAAAGTATTCTGAATTATGAACGGGCGCACCGCCTGCTGCCGCACGATGCGGATATTACCTTCAACCTCGAACTCGCGCAGCTGCGGGTGGTCGACAAGCTGATGATACCACCACCTCATTTCCTCGGCAAGGTCTGGAACGCCATCCAATACGTCCTCAGCGTCAATCAGTGGGCGATTCTCAGCGTCACAGCCTTTAATCTGCTCATCCTGCTCCTCATCATACGCCTGCTGATCTCTGCACATACACTGCGCACCGTGGCGGGTTACCTCTTCTTCCCGCTGCTCATCATCACGCTCCTGGCCTCCCTGTTGTTTTGGGTCAACCGCCAGGAGGCGAACCACCTGCACCACGGCATCATCATGGCGCATAAGGTGAGCGTCTTGAGTGCGCCCTCCGCAGAGGGCACGGAAGTGTTCTCCCTGCACGAAGGCACCAAAGTGCGCATGGAGGAGCACAACGGCGCCTATATCAAAATCGGTCTGCCAGATGGCAAGGTTGGCTGGATGAATTTGAATGATATCGAGAAAATTTAATAAGTAATGCATGAAACAGAGGCTCCTCCCTCTGTTTTTTTATGGGCCGGCCGGCTGGCGCAAGTTTTCCATCGTTGCGGTGTCATATACATAGAGGGCAAGGTTCGCACCGCGACAAATATTTCAGGACAGGCTCGGAACATTTGACCTTTAGTATCGTTAGATTAAATGAATACAGGGAAGTGAGTACAGCAGGGAAAGTCGATTTTAATTGCATTTGGACTCTCCACTTGCTAAATTGAGATAAAGATCATCATCACTGAACTGCGAGATTTCAACGCAGGAGGCCGTTATGGCACGACAATGGCTAACCTATGGTTTTATCCTCGGACTCTCCATCGCACTGTCCACTGGCTTGTCAGGGTGTTATACCCAGCTCAGCCAGGGCGGGCACTATGCCTATTATGAGGAAGAGCAGACACCCGTCGAGGATGAAGAAGTATACATGGATGAATACTATGACGCTGCGGACACGATCGTCGTCCACAAGTCATCGCGACGTGATGTTTACGTCCAGGATTGGTATCCCACCGTCTATATCGATGCCTGGTGGTATCAACCCTATTGGTCCTACGGCTCCAGCTACTGGTGGCGGCATCACCACCGCTGGGATCCCTGGTGGGGATTCAGTTTCTATTGGGGCGATCCATGGTATTCTCGTCCCTTCAGTTACTACGGCGGCTGGGCTTTTTACGATCCGTTCTATTACTCCGGATGGGGACATAACTCTTACTATAACCCCTGGTATTGGGGCGGACATGGCTACCATCATTATCATGATGGTCCGGCGTTTCAACCCAAACAGCGGCCTTTTGCCTTCGGCAATGCGCCCGGCAGCCGTATAAAAGATATGGATCATCGTAGCGGAATGGGTGACAAGTCCGCCATCACGCGTACCTCCGGCGGCCGCGAGGTGGTGCCACGCGCTGCCCCAGGGCAACGGCCGGTCACCCGTGGCGACAATACCGTGGACGATTGGTATAATCGCGATACACGGCGGACGCAGGTGGATCGTTCTGCCACCGATAATACCGTCACCCGGCCGGTGACCCGAAGCCGCGGCGACGAACCGGCAGCCCAGGGTGAGGCGCAGCGTTCCACCACCAACCGGCGCGCCACGACGACGCGCAAACCGGCGACCTCCGATCAGAGCAAACCGGATGCACGATCAACGCCGGTGCGGCCGCAGCAGACTCCGGCCGCGACGCCGCCGTCCGATTCCAGCAAGCCGTCCACACCGCAGGTGGAACGCAAAAAAGAAACCGCCCCGCGCGAAACACCCAAACGCAGCTCGAGCAGCAGCTCCAGCAGTACACGGCGTGCTTCGAGCACCGCCGTCCGTTCCGGATCACAATCGTCCGGCTCAGGCGCCTCGTCCGGGAGCACTTCGTCGCAAAGCAAGTCGAGTGTCACCAGCAAGCGCAGCAGCAGCCAGTCATCGCCACCCGCGCGCAGTTCGAGCAGCGGTTCAAGCTATTCGGGTAACCGCAGCAGCAGCTCCTCCTCTTCTTCGAGTTCGAGCGGCTCGGGCAGTTCAAGCAGCGGACGCAGCAGCTCTTCGTCCAGCAGCTCCTCGTCCGGCAATTCCCGCAAACGGTAGGCGGCAATGGTGTTACTGGCCTTCTCAAGGAGAATCATACTATGTGGATGATGAAAAAAAGTCTACTCTTCTTCTTATGCCTGGGCTTCCTTTTCACGGCCCGGGCACAGAATAAAGTCATCAGCGAAGATATTTTCAATATGGGCAGCGAACTGGGCATCGGCGCCCGCGCCATCGGACTGGGAGGTGCCTTCACCGGCATCGCGGACGATTATTCAGCCATTTACTGGAATCCCGCCGGCCTCGCGCAGGTGCGCCGTATGGAAATGAACATCGGCTTTTCCCATAACAGCTTCAATGCCGATGCCGATTTTCTCGGCAAGCTCAATTCCTCCAAAGACACCTTCACCCGGTTGAATTCGCTGGGATTCGTCTTCCCGATTCCAACCTATCGCGGCAGCCTGGTGTTCGGCGTCGGCTACCAAAAAGTGCGCGATTACAACCAGGCGCTGGACATGGGCGGCCTGGTCCTCGATCCCAAAGGCACTGCCTTTCCGT
Organism: bacterium UBA2214; assembly: GCA_002327255.1. Lineage (GTDB taxonomy): Bacteria > Zhuqueibacterota > Zhuqueibacteria > Residuimicrobiales > Residuimicrobiaceae > UBA2214. The sequence continues at coordinate 15,124 of DCUM01000232.1, forward strand.
GGTACGTGGTGCCGACCTATGACAACTATCAGGTCAATCCACCGGAAATATGGAGCACTTTGGTAAGCGACTCGCTTTTTCAATCCAAATCAGTTCTGGATGACGGCAGTGCCAACCTGTTTTCGTTGTCCGGCGCCCTCGAAGTCCAGGAAAACTTTTTCCTCGGTGCGACCATGAATTTTATCGGCGGCAAAATCAACCGCTCCTTTGAATTCAGCGAAGAAGATATTTACAATATCTACAGTTATTTCGATGAACCCACCCGCAACATGTCCGATCTGGATTATTGGGTTTATACGCAGGATATCGAATCGGAAATCGATGCCACCAATTTCAAACTGGGTCTTTTCTACCGTTCCGAAAAGAACTGGCGCTTCGGCGCCTCCATGACCACGCCGACGACCTACAAAATCACCGAATCGTGGAATTGGAAGCAGAGTGAATATTATGACACGGCCACAGAAGCTGCCACGCTGGAGGATGCGGGCAAACAGGAATACAAATATCAGGAACCCTATTCCTTCAATGCCGGCGCCTCGGTTCGCCTGCTCAATGTGTTGCTCTCGGGCGATCTCGAGTTCAAGGACTGGACCCAGGCCAAATTCAAAACCGACGGGCCCATCGAAGGCCAGTATGCCTCCGTCCTCAACCGCGCCATCAAAAAAGAGATGAAGAGCACCACCAAACTGCGCGCGGGCGCCGAAGTCTATATCTCGCCCATCGGCATGCGGCTGCGCGGTGGCTATTTCCTTGATCCGACGCCCTATGTCGATACTTCCATCCGCCCGGATCGCACCTGGCTCTCCGCCGGCGCCAGCATGATGCTCGACAAACAGGTCATGCTCGATCTCACTTATGTGCACGGCAGCTGGGAGGACAAATCCATAGATAACCTCAGCGCCGCACCCAGCATGGTGGATCGCAGTTGGAATAAAATCATCGGCACCGTCTCCCTGCGTTTTTAAGGCCGGCCCGGTCGAGCGACTGGTTCCGGGATTGAGAAAACCCCCAAAGGGGAACAGGTTCTTTTGCAAGGTCCTTTTTAGTGGGAGCGAATTTATCGCTCCCACTTTTTTATAAACCAGATGAAGGGTTCCTGTTATGAAGCGATATCACTGGTGCGCAGCAGGGGCTTTGCTGTTGGCGTTCTTGTGGCTCGATTGCGCTTCGCATGGGCGTCTTAAACCGCCCAAAGTCATCTCCGATATCCCGCTCGATTATCCCCTGACTGCTCAACTCAAACGCATCGAGGGGGAAGTGGGGTTGACGGTTTTCGTCAATCCGCAGGGCAAACCCGAACAGGTCGATCTCACCAACTCTTCCGGATATGCCGTACTCGATGAGGCAGCCCTGAATTTCGTGAAAAAACTCGACTTCACACCGGGCACCCTGGATGAAAACCCGGTCAGCGCCTGGACCAGGCTGATACTGCGTTACCGCTTGACCGAACAGGCCTTCGAGCAGAATCGCTGGATGGCGGATGTTCGTCATCTGCAAAAAGAGATCGCGCAAACGCCGGACAGCCTGACGCGCGAAGCTGCGCTCAAGCGGCTCTATACCAACTATTTTGGCTGCATGACCTATGTGGAGTCCAACCGGGATCCGGCCATCAACGCCGCCATCCGTACCGTCATCAGCCGCGAGACGGAACGCTACTGGTCCCCCTTCTGGAATGAGTACGCAGCGCCTTTTGTCCTCTTTGACGATTTTCTGAGCCGTTACCCGGAGAGTAGCCTGCTGGATCAGGCACAGCAGGACCTCATCCGCAATCTGATGGAGATGGAAACCAGAATCCGCATGGATGCCCTGCGTTCCCGGCGCCTGTCGCGCAGTGCCGCCGGGTATATCGAACTCATTGAGAAACGATTGACATCCCTGCAGAAAGAGGTTGTGCCGCTTGAGGAATGATGAAATGTGGGAGGTGTGATGCGACGTATCGATATAATGATCCTGCTTTGCCTGACGATGACGATCCCAGCCGTGGCGCAGCGGCGGGGTTCCGCCGAAGTCGGCGGCAGCGTCTATTTTCGAACCCACTCCGATGCCGCGCAGCGCCAAACCAGTGAGTTGGGCGTCGATGTCCTGCTGGGGTACTATTTCAGCCCCTCCGTGGGTATGGATTTTGAGCCGGGTGTCCGCTTCGGCTTTTATCCCGATTCTGTCTCGGTATCCATGCTCTTCATGAACAGCATTCGTATCCGGCTTCTGGACATGGCGCCGGGCGGATTCCGCCGGCCTGAACTCATGAATACCGATCTCGGCATCAGTTCATCCGTTTTTCTCAACCTGGGCGCCGGGATGTGGTCGGAAGGCTGGGCGTTGCCCGATCAAAAGGGCGAAACCTACACCGGGCCGGCCCTCATGGCGGGTATTGGCACCCAATCCCGTTTTGGGCGTTTTTCCACCCTGCGGGTCAAGGTGCAATACATCGAACTCTTTCCCTCCGGTCCTGTATTCAGCAAACGGCGCTCCATGATGCAGGTCGGCGTGGGATTTGGCATCTTTATACGCTCCTGATGGCCGGGCGCCCCGTAATTGATATTGACATTGAAAGCCCTTTTCATTATATTTAAAAAACTTGTGATTGGGAAAAGGGATAGAGGCATGCGAAAAATAATCTTGCTGGCAGCCGTTCTGTCGATCCTGACGACCCCACTCTGGGGGCAGATCAGCAGACGTACCTTGTCGAAACGCCCACAGAGCGTCGCGGAAGAAGCACCGTCCTATTTCACCAAACCCGTCGATTTGGTCGATCTTCCCACCGCCAGCATCCTCTCCCCCGGTGATCTCAACGCCAGCCTGCGGCTCTATGAGCAGGGTGGCCTGCTGGCGCGGCTCTCCGTCGGCATCTCCCGCAAATTGATGTTCGGCGCTTCCTACGGCGGCGATTATATCATCGGCGGAGAAACCGTGAAATGGAATGAGCAACCCGGGGTTCATATCGCCTATCGCGCCATCGAAGAAAATCTCGTCATGCCGGCCATCGTCATCGGCTTCGATTCCCAGGGTTACGGACGCTACGGCCGCAAAAGTGACTATCCGGACGCTGCACCGGATGAGGTGACGCCGTCCACGCACCTGCTCGATCGCTACTCAGTCAAATCGCGCGGCCTCTACGTCGCGGCCTCCAAAGGTTATGAATCCCTGTGGAAGGTGGGCCTGCATGTCGGCGCCAATCGCAGCCTCGAAGACGCCGATGGCGACAAGGATTACAATCTCTTCCTCGGCATCGATATGCAGTTGACCCGCGATCTTTCCATGGTTTGGGAATACGATTTTGCACTGAATGATGACAAGATCAAATCCGCCAACAACGCCAAGGGCTACCTCAACGGCGCCATGCGTTGGGCTTTTCAACCCAATATGTTTTTGGAATTTACCGCCAAGAATATTCTTGCCGATGAACAAGGCCATCGTGATTTCATGCGCATCATGCGCATCGTTTACTATGCGCGCATCATCGAGCGCTGATTAATGAGGTTCCTTATGGTTCGTTTGCTTTCGATTATGATCACGCTTTTGCTCGCCCTGACCCTGACTTCCTGTTATACGACATTTCGCGCGCCTCATGCCGCCGCGGAAAGAGATGGAGAGGCAGGCGGCAGGGTGGAAATACTGACCGCACCATTGAATCCGACCATCCCCACCCATTTGACCGACCATTATGGCTGGCTCTATTATTACGATTCGGCCTGGTGGCTGGATGCGTACGAAAATTACGAGTCAACCGGACGCGGCTATGCGCCGGATGGGTACCGGCAAAGATTTCCCAACGATCCGGGATATGACGGCATCTTCACCGGCGGCAATGGCGCTACGGTGGTTGCGCCGGCTTTGGGCAAAGGCGCAGCCGACAAGGCGGATACCACAGCCCCTGCCCGCGAGCAGAGCGATCGCCGCAGCTTTTCCACCGGCAATCAAACCAACACCCAGGCCGGCGTCAACGCCACACCGCCGCCGCCACAGGATACCACGCCCCGCTCTACCACCTCTACCTCCGCTCCCGAGAATAAATCGAGCGGCCGGGAACAGGTCAAAAGAAAGTGAGCGCCATAATCGATTTTTAAAGATTGTGCTGCAGCCGATGTGGAATTAATTCATTGTACCCTATAGCAGGCAAGACGGTTTGTTCTTGCCTTTTTCATTGACGGAAGCGGATATGTCACTCAAACGGCGCATCATTTTCATTCTTTTCCTCGCCCTCTTTGTCATCGCGGCCTTTCTCACCCTGGGCTATTTTTCCCTGCGCCGCTCCGTACCCGCAACTACGGGCCATTTTGCGGCACCGGGCTTGAGCCAAAATACGGAAATCGGCCGGGATGAATGGGGGATTCCGCATATCAACGCGCGCAGCGAAGCGGATCTCTTTTTCGCCCAGGGCTATGTCACCGCCCAGGATCGCCTCTGGCAGATGGATTTGATGCGGCGCGCCGCCCAGGGCCGCCTCGCGGAACTGTTCGGCGAGGAAATGCTCCCGGTCGATATCTTTGCCCGCACCCTCGCCTTCGAACGCCTCGGCGGCCGGCTCCTCACCGTCATGCCCCGTGAAAATTTCACCTGGCTGCAAGCCTACTGCGCCGGCATCAACGCCTACATCAGAACCGCCAAACGCCTGCCGCTGGAATTCAGCGTGTTGAACTATGAGCCGGAACCCTGGAAACCCGATGACTGTCTCGCGGCGCAGCGCCTCATCAGCTGGCTCCTCAGCATGGGCTGGCACGTCGATCTCGTCTACGGAGAACTGCTGCAGCGCGTCGATTCGGCCAAATTTGTCCGCATCGCGCCGCAAGCCCTGCCGCAGTCAGCCGCACCGTTTAGCCCGCGCTCATCTGTTGCACATACCAAACCGACCCCACCACCCTATCCGCGGATATCCGCCGCACGCGCCAACGCCGATCTCGTGGACGGCGAAGCGGCCCTGCGCACCCTGTTGAACAGTCCCCTCTCCGGTTTGGGCAGCAATGCCTGGGCCGTCACTGGCCGCCGCACTCCGTTCGGACAGGCCATCCTCGCCAACGACACCCATTTGCCTTTCACGGCGCCCTCCATCTACTACATCTGCCATCTGCAGTCGCCAAAGATCAATGCCGTTGGCGCCGCCATCCCCGGTCTCCCCGGACTCGTGGTCGGCCGCAATGAATCCATCGCCTGGGGCGTCACCCACGGCATGATCGATGATGCCGATTTTCTCCCCCTGAAACCCGACACCCTGGATGCCGATCACTATCTCTTCCGCGGGCAGCGCCTCGCCTACACCTGGTATGACGAAACCATCCGGATCAGGGATCGCTCACCGCATAAAATACGCGTGGCATGGACGCATGCCGGCCCGGTGGTGAGCGCGCAAACGCCCCTGCTCGAGCTCTCACGGCCGCAACCCCTCATTCTGCGCTGGACCGGATTCAATCTCGATGATCCCATCTCCGCCTGGCAGAAAATACTTATGAGCCGCGACTGGAACGACTTTGTCGAGGCGCTTAAAAACTGTAAAAGCCCCGGCGAAAATTTCATCTTTGCGGATGCACAGGGCCGCATCGGCCTGCAGCTGGCCGCGGAAATCCCGCTGCGAAATTTTCCGAACGCCTGCTGCCCCGCACCCGATACGCTGCATCAGTCGGACTGGATCGGTTTTGTGCCCCATGAACAACTGCCGCGCATTTTTCAACCCGGCGACGGCCGCATCATCAATGCCAACCAGTGCCTGGCGGATTCCACTTATCCCTTTTATCTCTCCGCCTACTGGGAGCCGGATTACCGCTATCGCCGCATCCGGGAGATGCTGGATACCCTGCGCGTCGCCGATGTCGCCGCTTTCACCAGCCTGCAAAACGATGTCTATTCCACGCATGCCGCCTGGTTCGTTCCCCTGTTGCTCCGGGTGATCAGGCCCCTGGCTTTGCCGCAGAATTCGCCCGCCGACTTTGGCCGCGCCCTGCTCTCCCTTTGGGATTTTCATCAATCGGCCAACAGCGTCGCCTCCACGCTCTATGAGGCCACCTACCTGGAACTGATGCGCCGCACCTTTGCGGATGAAATGGGCGATGACCTCTTCCGGCGCTTCCTCGATATGCCCCATTTCAACATCAGCACCCTCGACCGCCTCATCGCCCAGGGTGATTCCGCCTGGTTCGATGATGTCCGCACCAGTTCCATCGAGACACTGGATTTTCAATTGACCGCGAGTTTTCACACCGCCATTGATGACCTGAGCAAACGCTATGGCGAAAACATGGGACTGTGGAGCTGGGGCGACCTCCATACGCTGACGCAATCGCATCCCCTGAGCGCCCATGCCCCGTTCAGGCGCTATTTCAACATCGGACCGCATCCCTCCGCCGGCAGCCATTTCACCATCAACAACGGCACTTATCTGCTCTCCAAACCCTTCACCCATTTTGTCGGACCCTGTGTGCGCCACATCGCGGATATGGCGACCCGGGAATATCATATCGTCCTTCCATCAGGACAAAGCGGTCATCCCTTCAGTCCCCATTATGCCGACCTGACACCGCTGTGGCAGCAGGGAAAAATGATCACCCTGGATCTGCGCAGCCTGAACACGCGCAACAACACCTGGAAATGGCAAACCCTGCATCCCGGAGGGCGATGAGGGAGAATCGACCCGCACACAGTTTGAGACAGAGTGACTCATTTTCTGACACTCCTGCGAGGGTTTCAGGTAATAATATGGAATTAATGAGTAAAAACAGTTCGTTATAATTGATTTCGCGCGTCAGAGCCTGGCACGCCAATTGCATGGTTTTTTCCGGATAGTCCCCTGCATCTCTTGAAATATCATCGTGTGACGGAAATATTTGTGTTTACTGATCATCACATAAAAACCAGGCTATATCTTCTGCTGCTCTGTGCAGCCGGGATGATGGGCTCCTGCAGCGAACAGAGCAGTGTCGATTTCGAAACCATCATCCCCAGGCAGCAGATACTGGTCAAAGACGGCTGGCAAAACAGCCACCCCGTGTGGCGCGGCGACGGCGCCCGCATCCTCTATGCCGCGCGCTCCACAACCAGGGATAGCACACTGGTGCGTGAAGTGGAAATCGCCGGCAAACACATCCGCACCCTCTTTGGCGTCAAGGGCACGCTGACCTTTCCCGCCTATGCTTCCGACTCGACGGAATATTACTGCATCGCCAACCGCCTCGGCGATCATGATCTCTGGAGCGTCAAACCGGCTCTGGCAACCTGGTCGCGCCTGAGTTCGGAAGCGGGGGATGAGTCTTTTATACGTCCCGCGCCGGATGGCCGGCACCTGGCTTATCTGACCTCCTGGCGCATCGCCCTGCTCGACCTGCAAAGCCGTCACGTCGACTATCTCAAGACCCCTGACCATCTGGTGCTCTCGCTGAGTTGGGATGCGGACGGGCAGGAGCTGCTCTTCAGCGGCATGGAAACCTATGAGGAAAGACTCTATCGTTTTCGTCTCGACAGCGCCGTGGTGGCGCCGCTCGCATTCATCGCTCCGTTGGGGGGCTGGCCGGTGGCCGCAAGGTGGAATGCAGGCCATACGCCCGGTCCCTATGTTGCCTTTGAAGAAAGTGGTGGCTTGGAACTCTATATGCCCGGAGAAGACCGGCAGGCGACCATAGTCGCCTCCGGAAAAATGCCCGCCTGGTCGCCCGACGGTACGACGCTGGTCTACGTCAGAGGCAACGATCTCATCCTCGACAAAATCTGGGTGGTGATCAATGAATAGGACGGCCGTCATATGCCTCCTTCTCCTGCTGGCCTGGACGCTTCCCGCTCACGCTGCACCAACCAGCAACGGACGCGTGGCGGGCATCGTCATGGATGCGGCGGACAATACCCCCCTCCCCGGCGCCAACATCCTCCTCGAAGGGACTGCGCTCGGTGCCGTGACGCGAAGCAACGGTTTTTTCAGCATCGACCGCGTCCCTCCGGGCACCTACCGCGTCATCGCCACCATCCTGGGCTATCGCAAGATGATCATCAACGGCGTGGTGGTGCAGGCCGGCCAGCCGCAATTGGTGCGAATCCGCCTCAACCGTCAACCCATCAATATGGGCAACGTCCAGGTGCGGGCTCGACGCGAAACCCAGTCGTTCGAATATGAGAAGACGATCGCAGGGCACGAGATCATCTCACCCAAATTCGTCGCACGCCGCGCCGGCGCCCTCGAGGACGCCTACCGCGCCCTGACCATATTGCCCGGTGTGGTCTCGCGCAGCGATCTCAACACCCAGCTCTACATCCGCGGCGGCAGCCCCGATCAGAATCTCATCCTCTATGACGGACTGGAAATCACCACCCCGTCGCGGCTCTTCATCATGATGGGCGGCGGCATCAGCCTGGTCAATCCCGATATCATTCAAGGCATCGATCTCGAGCCGGCGGGATTCGATGTCAGTCAGGGGGGTAAAACTTCCGCACTGCTGCAGATCGCCAATCGCGAAGGCCGGCGCGATCGCGCCCGGATCGGCCTCAGCCTCGCCATGCTCACCGCACGGGCGGTCGCCGAAGGGCCCATCGGCCGCAATCGCGGCAGCTGGATGATCGCCGGCCGCCGCAGCTTCTACGACATCGTCGCCAATCAGTTCTACAAGCAGGATTACATCTTTCCGTTCTATTACGATTTGCATGCCAAGGTGGCCTACGACCTCCAGCGCACCACCCGGCTCACGGCCTTTTATACGCATCTGGGCGAAGGCGCCAAAATGATGGACGTGGAGCAGGAACAGCTAGACCTCCTCAACGCCGGCAAGGGACATATCGGCGGCCTGCGCCTCGCCAGCCTCCTCACCCCCCGCCTCTCCCTGGTCAGCCTGCTGGGTTATTATCGGGACGAGAACGACGTCCAGGTTTACGACACCTACAACTACCGCTATCACGCCCAGCTCAATTATGTCATCAGGCGCGCGACAGCAAAATTCGATATGATGTACGCACCGAGCAACCGGCTGGCGCTCAAATGGGGCGGTCAATCCATCGATCATCGCACCGATCTGCTCTGGGATCTGCAGTGGCGTAATGCCCTCGATCTCCCCGATTCGATCCGCTTCTCTTCCGCCTCCACCGACAACAGCGCCTATGTGCAGCTGCGGCTGCGCTCCAATCCCTGGTGGGAATGGAGCGCGGGCGTGCGCCTCGATCACTCCCGGCTTTATCGCGAGAGTCATTGGCATCCGCGCACAAGGCTCTTGTACAATCCCGGGGGCCCGGTAAGCGCCTGGGTGAGTTATGGCACCTATTCGCAATACCCCGATTTTCTCACGGTCATCGGCCGTGGCGAACCGCTGGACATCAGTGCCAATGCGGATCAGATCGGCGCCGAACGCGCCCGACACTATATCGCGGGTCTGCTGTGGTCGATGGACGCCAGTCATCAACTCAAAGTGGAGATCTATCGCAAAGCGCTCGATCACTTGCTGGTCAACCCGGGCGATGATCTCTTTGTGCCCGAAAACAGCGGCAGCGGACGGGCCCAGGGCGTGGAAATCTCTTTTCAGCACACGCGCCAGAGCAAAGACCGCTTTGGCTACTGGATCAATCTCGCCATCGCGGAAGCGCGCTACAAACGCTTCAAAACCGATACCTGGCGCAATTTCGATTATGATCAGCTCTTTCAATCCAGCACGGGCATCGAATGGCGGCTGGCGCGGCGCTGGCAAATCAACGGGCTATGGCAGTACGGCAGCGGCTTCCCCTATACCCCCATCCTGGCTCTGCAACGCGACCTCTCGGCGGACAGCGGCAGCCTGGAGGGTTGGCGCGTGGTCAAGGGAGAGAAAAATTCGGCGCGCTACATGCCCTATATGCGAATGGATCTGCGCATCAGCTATCTCTACGAAACCGGAGACGCGACCCTCTCCGCCTATCTCGATTTGATCAACATAATGAACCGTAAAAACATCTATCTGTACGACTGGCGATTCGAGAGCACCAACGGCAACAGCGGCTACGCCCGCCGCAGCGTCGTCTATATGCTGCCGTTTCTGCCGTCGTTCGGCGTGACAGTGACGTTTTAAGAAATTGCCTGGCATTCAGGGTGGGGCTGTCCATGCCCCTGCAGCAGGAAGTACGCCTGGCCAGGGTTCAGTGCAGTGGCTCCATGAATGGCAAAAGTTGAAACGAACCTTGCACAAAACCAGTTGAACTTTGCACAAACTATTCAGGTCGATCTTTTAGACTGACTGATTCATAGACAAGGATGACAATGCCTTTAATGCATTATTAATTCGATTTTTGCAGCCGCCTCCTGGCGGCGGCTCCTGCCATCCAATTTTAATGTACTCAATCACTATCGTCCGGTTGAACAAATTTAAGGTTCATCCGGCAAATGAGTACTTGGTTAACCGCCGAGAGCGCCAAGAGCGCCGAGATGTATCACAAATGAAGTTTATTCATTCTCATTATATTTATTTACATACCTTTTCAACTTATTTTGACTGTTTTTCTACTTTAAATGGTAAAGATGGGTTAAACTTTATCCTGCAAATTTGACCTATTGGGAGTCGAAGTAGATCACTCTTGTCCAAAACAGTTTTTTTCGAACATCATCTTGGTCAGCATTTGATAGGTAAGCCGGTTTTTCTGATACCAAATAGTAGAGTTAGGGCCATTTTTACAATTTTTTCTCTGTTTTATCTTGGACAGCATCTGAGCCTGTCAAAAAAAAAGAATAAGGAAACCTGTTTTTCAAAATTGGAATTTAAAGACTTAACTGCCCTATTTACCGTTCATTTTTCCGGTTTTGCATTTATCTTGGACAGCAGTGGAAGTAGATAACAATTTATCATTAGCGCTATTTAATTATTAAAAATTAATTTAAGTCGCTTTTTTATTCCGGGCAACCGGACA
>DCUM01000038.1:0-1567 GCA_002327255.1 bacterium UBA2214
CCGCCACAACCTATGGCGCCCCCGCAGCCCTGCGCTGGCTGAGCGCGGTGACCTTCTCGGGCACCGCGGGCAAGGCTTTGCCCGATTCGCTGGCGGGCCGCATCGTCGATGCCCAGGAACGGGCGGTGCGCAATCATCCGGTGCGTGTCACCGTGACGGCCGGGGGCGGCTCCGTCAATGGCATGAATACGCTCGTGGTCACCAGCAACCGCGATGGTTATGTCAAAATCAGATGGGTGCTCGGACCCCAGTCGGGCAGTTACAATAACCGTCTGTTGGTCGATGCGGGGGTGATACAGGGTTCTCCCTTGCAGATTTCCGCCACGGGCAAGGCCGGCGCGCCCGCCCGGCTGATGGCCATCAGCGGCGAAAATCAGAGCGCCAGGCGCGGACAACCGCTGCCCGACGCGGTCATCGTCGCCCTGACCGACAGCCTGCAAAATCCGGTTCGTAACGCCTTGCTGAGTGCCTCCCGGATCGATCCCGCCGGTCTGGAAGACGCATTGACGCCGGCTGTCACCGACAGCAGCGGCCGCGCCACTTTTTCCTGGAGCCTGAGCGAGACCGTCGGCGTATACCGCTTCATCGTGCGCCATGGCGCCATCGATCCCCTGGAAATCCGTGCCCAGGCCACAGCCGCTGCCGCGGCGGATATCGAAATCGCAGCGGGCGACGGACAACACGGCCTGGTTGGCGGCAGACTCGCCATTCCCCTGCAGGTGCGCGTCCTCGATGACCGGATGATGCCGCTGGCCGCGGTGCCGGTGCTCTTCCGGGACGTCAACGCCATGGGCGTTTTCCCGGAAGGCGCCACCGCCATCACCGACAGCAATGGCATCGCCGCATGCCTCTTTCAATTCGGCAGTCAACCCGGTCTTTATGAAGTGGAAGCGCGAACCAACGGGGTCGATAAATCGCTTCTTTTCTATCTGACTGCCGCTTCCCGGCCCAACCAGGCGCCTGTCATCGTTTGCCTCGCCGATACCACGGTCCTGGAACGGCAGCTGCTCACTTTTTCGGTCGAGGTCAGCGATGCGGACGGCGATCGCGTTCAGGTGTGGATGGAAGCATTGCCCGCAGGCGCATCCTATGCGATGGCTGCGGGGCTTTTCACCTGGCAGCCCGATTATCACCAGGCCGGAACCTATACGGTCACCGTGTGTGCGGATGATGGCCTCGCCGCCGTGCAGAAACGATCGGTTGTCATTCGGGTTCTGGATATCAACCAGCCGCCCGCGTTGTTGTCGTGGTCGCCGGCCGACAGCGTGATCTGGACGGATGTCTACCAGCCCTATCTATTCTCCGTGTCGGCACACGATGGGGATGGCGATGTGCTGCGCTATGTATGGACGCTGGATGGTGTTTACATCGGCACCGACTCGACCGTCAGCCTCTATCCCAATCCCGCCTGGACCATGCACATGGTGCTCAAGGTGACCGTCTATGATGCCGAGTTCGCCGTGTCGCACACCTGGCAGATATTCCGCCATACGGATATCGAAACATTCCAAAGCGAAGTGCAGCACTATACGCTGCTGCAAAATTATCCGAATCCCTTCAATCCGCG
>DCUM01000038.1:1720-25127 GCA_002327255.1 bacterium UBA2214
AAGGAACGAGGTTTTATGCGGATGATGGGTGTGGTGCGGGTGGCGGCCAATCTTAAAATGATACTAATTCCTGTTTTTCTGGTACTGGTTTTTCAGACAGCGGTCATGGCACAGCAGGTGACTTTTTCCGATGTCACCGATGCCATGCAGGCCTGGGGCTGGCGCGTCGATGTCAACGGTGTCAGAATCAGTGCCTACAATCACGGTGTTTCCTGGGGCGATGTCAACAACGATTCCATTCCGGATTTGTACATTTCCAGCGCCGTGCGCCGCGCCAACGGCCGGATTCCGGAAACCCTGTATATCGGTCAGCCAAAGGGCGGCGCGTTTTCCGAAGAGGATGGCAAACGCGGCGTCTCCGACAGCCATGGCATGACCGGCACCCACGGCATCTCACTATTCGATTACGACAACGACGGTGATCTGGATATCTATAATGCGACCACCGATGACCGCAACCGGCTCTACCGCAATGATGGCAACGGATTTTTCAAGGACGTATCCGACTCGGCGAATCTGAAAGCCATCAAAGTTTTTGTCGATACCTACGGAGAAATCGGTTATGGCACCCGCGGCGTCGTCGCTTTTGATGCGGACAATGACGGCTATATGGACCTCCTGGGCGTCAATTGGGGGCCGGTTGAAAACAAGAAAGAGGTACCGTGGATCACCCCGCCGCAGCCCAACGAGTTCTATCGTAACAATGGCGATGGCACCTTTACCAAAGAGGATCACCGCGGTCTGACCCATCCGCCGAACCCCAGCAACATCGGCACCCAGGGTGTCACCGCCGCTGATATCAACAACGATGGCTGGATGGATGTTTTTATCAGCCATCGCAATTATGCCTATCTCGGCAAGGATGCCTTTGGCAACGATCTCTTCGGTCCCGGCCCCGTTCCCGCCCCCAACCAGCTGCTGATCAACGACGGCACCGGCCATTTCAGGGACGAAACCCTCGAGCGCGGTCTCTTCGACGCGACCAACGATTGCAACGGCACCACATTTGCCGATTACGACAACGACGGCGATCTTGATGCCTTTGTGGTGCCCAAAGAGATCACCACGCGCTATCTCAGCGTATATGAAAATGATGGCAACGGCTATTTCACCAATGTCAGCAGCCGCGTTCGCATCGACCTCTATGGATTTTCCTGTGTGATGGGCGATTTGAACAATGACGGTTTTGTCGATATTTTTGCGCCGCGTTCCTATGGCGATTCCCGCATCTATCTCAATGACGGCAACGGCAATTTCGTCCTCCAATCCAATACGGGGGTCGAAATACTGGCCTTCGATCCGCGCGGCGCCGGACTGGCCGACTATGACCTCGACGGCGATCTCGATATCTATTACGCCGAAGCCAACAAGGATATCAAGCCGCGCTACTCCAATCGCCTCTTCCGTAACAATCTCTCCAAAACGAATCGCTGGCTCAAGGTCACCGGACGCGGTCCCAAAGGGGATGGCGGCGCTTTTGGCACAAAAATCTGGCTCTTCGAACCCGGGCACATGGATGACCTGAATTATCTGGTGGGGTATCGCCAGGTGATGAATACCTATGGCTACCTCTGCCAGGACGACCCCGTTCAGCATTTCGGTCTCGGTGTTCGCGAAATAATTGATGTCAAGGTGCGTTTTCTCGATGGCACGGAGCTGAAAATGGCCGGCGTCGGCGCCAATCGCAAAGTGATTTTTACCCGGCCTCAGAGGATGGATAAAGTCAGCGGAGATGACCAGCAGGGTACGACCGGCGCCGTCTTGCCCCTGCCGCTGCGGGTGCGCGTCAGCGATGCCGATGGCCGGCCCGTGCGCGGCGCCCGGGTCCGCTTCGCCAATCAAAGCGGCCTGGGCCACTTTTTACCCACCGATTCCGTTTTCACCGGCTCTGACGGCATTGCCGCTGTGCAATATGCCGTCGCCCCGGCCCTGCAAATCCAGGAGATCATCGCCACCAGTCCGGATTTTCCCGGCGCCGTGCCGTTCACCGTTCGCAATCTCAATGCCGCGACAGCCGCCCTGGAACGCCTCTCGCCACCCTTCCTGAGCGGCCCCGCCGCTGAAGTGCTGCAGACGCAACTCACTGTCAGGGTGAGCGATGGCGCCGGTGTGCCCCTCGCGCTTATCCCGGTTGTTTTCAAAGTGACCCTGGGGGGCGGCAGCGTCGCCGAAGCGGATTCGGTCATCGTGGCCAGCGATGCCCAGGGTTTGGCACATACCACCTGGCGCCTCGGTCCGCAATCCGGCGCCAGCCAACAGGTGAAAGCCTCTCTGCGCCATACGCCCGGCATCGCCGTCTATTTCGACGGCATGACCCATGGCCTGGCCAGTGAGATGCAATGGCCGGGGCCCACCCACTATAACGGCACGGCCGGCCACGCCCTCAGCGATTCACTGGCGGTGCAAATAAACGATGCCTTTGGCCAGCCCGTCAACGGCTATCCCGTCGCGTTTGCGGTGCTGGAAGGGAATGGCCAGGTCAATGGCGCGAACCAGGTGCAGGTTCTGAGCAATGCGGAGGGATTGGCGCGCTGTCAGTGGCGGCTGGGCACCGTGGCAGGTATTCCCAACAGAATACGGGCAACCGCCGGCGCGTTGAGCGGCTCTCCGGTCGAGGCGACTGCCACGGCTGCAGCCGGGGCGGCGCATCGCCTGCTGAAGGTCAGCGGCGATGGCCAGAGCGCCGTGACACAGGCCGCATTCAGAGATCTCTTCATCGCTTCCGTGACCGACGCCTTCGGAAATCCCGTGACAGGACATCCCGTACGATTCCAGGTTGTGCAAGGCAGCGCCGGCATTGAAGGGGCCGTCGACGTCGAACACGCCACCGATGCGCAGGGACACGCCGCGGTCACCGTGAGGGCGGGTGCTGTGCCGGGCGTTGTTTCGATCCGGGCCACTTCCCGGCTCAACGGCATGGAATTGCTGGATTCGCCGCAAAGTTTTTCGGTGACGGTGCTGCAACCGCCGCTGGATACGTCGCAAGGCCGCATCATCGCGACCACACCCTGCATCGCCAATGGCAGGACGCCGAGTCTGATAGCGGCCGAGGTGCGGGATACCGATAATAATCCCGTCTCCGGACTCGCGGTGCATTTTTACAGTTCCGGAGGCAATAACACCCTGCAGCCCCCGAACGCGGTGACCGATGCCCAGGGACGTGCCACCACTTCCCTGGTGTCAACCCGCGCGGAAGTGAAAAAAATCTGGGCCGAAGTCGATGGGCAACGCGTCAGTCCCGATTCCGCCCGGGTTCTCTTCCTGGCCGGCCCCGCAGCCACCCTTGTGCCGCTCGACGGGGATGGGCAGACCGCTGCAACCGCCAGGATGCTGCCGGCGCCGCTGCGCGCCGCGCTTCTGGACAGTTTCGAAAATCCCGTCAGCGGCGCCCTGCTCACGGTGACGATGCAGACGCCCGATGGCAATCGCATCGATTTGCAGCGCCAGGCCACGGATGCGGCCGGCATGGTTGCATGCCAGGTTTCCCTGAGCCAGCAGCCGGGTTCGCATCAATTCATTTTCTGCTATGGTGATCTGCCCGCGATTACCTTTCACGCTGAGGCGGAGCAGTCTATTCCGGCTTTTATCGAAAAAATCAGTGGCGAAGGACAGGCCGGACTCTCCGCTCGTCTCCTCGCCAATCCTCTCGTGGTGCGGGTGATCGGCCACGATGGCGCACCCGCCTCCGGCATCCCCGTAACCTTTTCTTTCAGCAGCGGCATGGGCGCTTTTCCGGACGGCGCCACGGTGTTCACCACTGCGGACGGGATGGCTTCTGTGCGCGTGCAATTGGGCACCGGGATCGGCAATTATTACATCGACGCCGGCGTCGCAGGCTTGACGGACAAAGTCACATTCATGGCGACGGTTCGGCCGCCACGGCCCGCCACGCTGGAGATCGTCTCCGGAGACGCGCAAAACGCCCGTGCGGGGAAATTTCTGCGGCAGCCCCTGGTGGTTCGCCTGCTCGATGAACTGGCGCAACCAGTGCGTCAGGCAGCGATTCGATTCTTGCCCATCACCAGCGGTGGATCGGTCTCGCCGTCGGAACCGGTCACAACCGGTGAGGATGGCACCGCCTCGGCATGGTGGAAACTGGGTACGGAAAAGGAGCAGTATCTGCGCGCCGAGGCGGTGGACTATAGCACCGTCAAGACGGTCTTTCACGCCACGATTCATCCCAACCATGCCCCCGAGATTTTTGCCACCAGCGATACGACGATTTCCGAAAATCAGGCGCTCTCGTTGTGGGTGCGCGGCACAGACGAGGATCATGACGACCTCATCTGGCGCATTACCGATATGCCCGCGGGCGCGGTGTTCGATTCGCTTTCCGGCTTGTTCTCCTGGACGCCCACTTATGAGCAGGCCGGCCTTTACCGCATCACCTTTTCCGCTGACGATGGCCATGGCGGAACGGCTGCATGGCCTTGCCGGATCGTGGTCAGGAATGTATCGCAACCGATCATGATCCTCTCTTACTCTCCCGGCGATACGTCGCTGAGCCTGGCATTGCACCAACCCGTCACCTTCGCGGTAGAAGCCAGAGATCCTGATGGGGATTCTTTGCGTTTCCAGTGGTTCTTCAACGATCTTGCTGTGGGCACACAATCCAGTTTACGGGTTACGCCCAATCCGGGTTTCCCGGCGAAAAGTCAGGTCGTGGTGAAAATCTCTTCAACCAGCAGCACGACGACCTTTACGTGGTCGCTGGATATTCAGACGCATGTCGCCGTGCCGCAGTCTGGCCCGGCACAGTATGTTCTTGGGCAGAACTATCCCAATCCATTCAACCCCACAACGCATATTCCCTTCCAGATGGCGGCTGCGGGTCCGGTCAAACTCTCCATTTATAATCAGTCGGGCCAGCGCATCCGTGTTGTCAGGGATGGTGTGGCGGCGGCGGGATGGCACACAGCGTTTTGGGATGGACAGGACGATTTGGGCGCGCAAGTCCCTTCGGGCATCTATTATTGCAGAATGGAAACAAATTCGTTCCATGAAATAAAAAAGCTTTTATTGTTGAAATAATTTTATTATGTTTATCCCGTGAGACAGGTATCTCCGCCGCCCGGGCGAGTGTCTGGCGAACGAAAATATCAGCGGTGAGAAGAACGGGGTCTCTTCTCGCCGTTTTTTTTAATGAACCCCTGCACGGGAACCTTTCCGCTCAATCCAGAGCGGGATCAAAGAGGGTGGACGCGACGTGAAGATGCTCATGCATATCTGGATTTCACTGCGGCCGAAACAATGGCTCAAGAATATCATTGTCTTCGCCGGTCTGTTTTTTGCCGAAGATATTTTCGTCAAAAGCAAAATATTCGATACGAGCGTGGCTTTTCTTCTTTTCTGTCTGGTCTCCAGCAGCGGTTATCTCATCAATGATGTCATGGATCGTGCCAGGGATCGGCTGCATCCGAAGAAACGGTTCCGTCCCATCGCCGCGGGGCATCTTCCCGTTTGGCTGGCACTTCTTCTCGCTGTGCTGCTGACCGCGCTCAGTATGGTGTTCGCCTTCAGACTGGCAACGGTCTTTGGGCTGATCCTGCTGGCTTATCTGGGATTGACGCTGTCCTATTCTCTCTTTTTCAAACAAGTCATCATCCTGGACGTCGTGCTGATTGCCTTCGGGTTTGTGCTGCGCGCCATCGGAGGCACGCTGGCCGCCCGTGAAATGGTCTCTTCCTGGCTGATCATCTGCACCGTCTTTCTCTCCCTGTTTCTGGCATTGACCAAACGCCGCAGTGAGATGAAGGCGCTCGGTCACCAGGCCGCCGCAGTACGCGATACACTCTCGATCTATTCGCTCGATTTTCTGGATCAAATGATCAATATCGCCACTGCTGCTTGCCTGATCTCCTATGCCCTCTATACCCTGGATACCGGGACGGTGGCCAAATTCGGCACGCGCAATCTGGCATTCACGCTGCCCTTTGTCATCTATGGACTTTTTCGTTATCTCTTCCTGGTGTTGCAGAGCAACGCCGGCGAATCGCCCGAGCTCGCCCTGCTCTCGGATCGCCCCATCCAGGTTTGCGTTCTCGCCTATCTGGCGACAGTGGCTTTCATTCTCTATCTGTGATGTTTTCAGGATTTGAGCGCCACACTGCATCAGTAAAAGGAATTGTGGAGGCCTTGTGTTGCGAATCGGTCATTTTGTCACCTGGAAATCGCTTGGCGCTCTGGCCATGGCCGGCGTGATCCTGTCAGGCTGTGCCGGGAAGCATAAACCCTCCGAGGAGGCGCAGATTCGCGCTTTTCTGCAGAGTTCCGCTTCCTTCTATCTGCAAAAGGGGACGGAAGCCATCAACGCCGCTCACTATCAGGAGGCCTTGACTCAATTCCGCCAGGCCGAAGCCCTGACCCCCTATGATCCCGTTCTCCAAAACAACAAAGGCGTGGCATTCTATCACCTCGGCGTCATGGATTCGGCGCTCCATTCCTACCAGACAGCGGTGCGGTTGCGGCCCGACTATGCCCGCGCCTACGGCAATATGGCCAGGACCTGGCTGGACATCGGCCAGTACGATTATGCGCTCGCGGCCGCCGCGAAAGTCGTGCAATACACACCCGCCAGTGCCTACGGGCACATCCTCAGGGCGGAAATCCATGAAAAAATGGAGGCCCGGGATGCGGCGGCGCAAGCCTACCGCGAGGCACTCGATCTGGAACCGCAATTGATCGACGTGCGCAATAACCTCGGCGTGCTCTATTTTCGCATGGGACAGCTCGACCGCGCCATCGACATGTATCAGCAGGTACTCGCCCGCGATTCCACCTTTGCGATCGCCTATTTCAATCTCGGCAATGCACTGGCGCGCAAATGCCTGCTCGAAGATGCCTTGTACCATTACGACAAAGCGCTCTCTTCCGATCCGGAGATGACGCCGGCGCGCAACAATCACGGCCTGATCCATCTCTTCATGGGACGGATCGATGCGGCGCTCAGCGATTTTTATCGGGCGGTGACGGATGAGAAGGCACTGCCCGCCGTGCATTACAATCTTTCCATTGTCCAGTCGCGCCTCGACTCCCTGCCGCAAGCCATGGCATCGATCGAACGCGCCATCGCGCAGGATTCTTCCGTTGCCAATTTTTATCTGCAAAAGGGGTTGATCCTCGAGGATTTGAACCACCCCGATGAAGCGGCCGCAGCCTTTCATCGCGCCATTGCGCTGGATTCGTCCCTTTCCAGCGGCTATAACAGTCTCGGCAACGTGCTGGCGGGGATCGACCCCGTCCGCGCCCGTCAGGCGTATGAAAAGGCTCTGGCCAACTATGACGATTATCTCATGCAACGATTCGCGCGCACCGGCAAGGCCATTGACAGGGGATATTTCGATCTGCTGGCGGCCTGCAGAGACAACTGGCAGATTTCTGCGGATCATGCCATGGTCTACAATAACCTCGGCAAAGTCTATATCCGGCTCAATCAATATGATCAGGCGGTGCGTACCTTTTTCAAAGCCATCGCCTTGCAGCCCGAGCTCTGGGAACCTTATGAAAATCTCGCCGTCATACGCTTCGCGCAGAAGCGGGATGCGGAAGGGAAGAAAATGATGGCGCAGGGGCGCGTCAATCGCGCCGGGGCGGCTTTCAAGATGGATTCCCTCGCGGCAGCCAGCACCATGTTGCAGGAAGCCATCCGGCTCCATCCGGCGATGGGAAGCGCTTATGCGCTCATCGCTGCGATCTCTCAACGCCAGGGGAATGCCAGGGAGGCCGAAACTGCACTCAAGACCGGCCTGCGCAAGGATGCTGAAAACCATGCCCTGCGGTTTGCCTATGGGCAGCTGCTCGCCAGGCAAAATCGCTTCAACGAAGCCAGGCCCCATCTGCTCAAAGCCCTGACGCTGCAACCCAATGCCGCCGAGACCTGTCTGGCGCTCGCCGACGTCTACAAAAATATCGGCGAACGCGCTCGCTACGATTCGTTGTACGCGCGCGGCCGCTATCTGCTCGGTAACCAGGCGGAGGAGACCGGCGCCCTGGATCAGGCGCTGCAGGAATACACCATCGCCGCGCAGCTGCAGCCGTTTGAAGCGCAATATGCCGCCAGCCAGGCGCTGATCTATCTCAAGAAAAAAATGCCGGCCGAGGCGGAAAACTATTTGACCACCGCCCTGCAACACGACAACGAAAATGTCCTGGCACTCTATGGCATGGGGTGGCTGCTCGGAGAACGCAAACACTACGCCGAAGCCATCGCGTACTTGCGCAAAGCGACGGCCAGGGACAGCACGTTTGCTCCGGCCTATCAGGCCCTGGCCGTCAACAGCTATTTTGCCGGCGACCAGCAGAACGCCCGTTTCTATTCACAACGGGCACGCGAACTGGGCATTATTCTGAAACAAGAGTTCCTGCAATCACTTCAAGCCGAACCCGAAAAACCCTGAGGTTCGAACCGGGGAGCAACCTATGCACCGTTTTACCCTGTTATTATCAACGCTGGCGCTTGCGGCTTCGCTCGCCTGCGAAAGCGCCTTTCAACCTTTTGTGCTGATCGACGGACAAAATCCGTGCACGATCGTCGTCGACCTCTCGCCTTATCAAGACCTCGATACGGCCCTGGCCGCGCACGGGGAATTCGCAGAGGAGAAGCGAGCCGCCCTGGTGGCCGCGCAGGAGCTGCGCCATTATCTCGCACGCCTCGTCAGCCTCTCTGAACGCAGCATCCGGGTAATCGATGATGGACAATCGGCGACGGGACGCATTCTTCTGCTGGGACTGCCGGGAGAAGAGTCGGCGTGGCGCGACGCAGCCGCAAGACTGAAGAAACTGTGGCTCCGCAGCGCAGCGCATTCCCGCGGCGGCATCCGCATCGATGCCTGGCGCACCGAAGAACAGCAGATCGTGGCGTTGACCTGCCGGCAGCCGGCGGACATCCTCGATGCCGCCTATTCATTTCTGGAACAGCAGGGGGTGGTCTGGTTTACACCCGGCGACCATGGCGACCGGGTGCCGGGCAGAAATCAACTCTCTATCCAGCACGCGGCGGTCATCAAGGAGCCGGCCATGACCTGGCGGGGGTTTTTTCCGGGATGCCCGGATCAGGGCGGCGCTCGCCCTGTGCCATCAGAGTGGCTGCAGTGGTGGCAGCGTCAACACGTGCGCCAGGTCCCCGCGGCATGGCTGGCGGGCGCTGCGCCGCTGCAAAGCCCGGGCATGCAGGCGGTGCACAGCAGCCGCAGCCGCCAGCTTGCCGGCTGGCAGCCCGGTTTTTGCGCGGCTGATGCGGCGGCCATGCGTTCCTTGCAGCAATCCATTTGGCCGCTGCTGACCGAGGCCAGGCTTTTTGTCCTCGACGGCACCCAGGCCGTTCCGCTGTGCACTTGCCCGGCTTGCGAGGCCATGGGGAACGAGAGTACGCGCCTGACCGCCATTTTCGGGTATCTCGGCCATGAATTGCAGGAACGGCAAAAAAAGGGGAGGTGCGCTCCAGATTGCCGCCTGATGGGCATCGTGCCGCCCGTTGCGCCGGATCGCCTGCTGCCAAAAGAGTGGCCTGCGCAGCAGGTGACCCTGGCCGTCCACCTCATGCCACGCTGCTATAACCATGCCATCGGCGATGCCGGCTGCACGGAAGTCAATCAACCCCTCCGCCAGGTCCTGCAAGAATGGCTGAAACAATCACCCAATGCCACCATCGCCGTGGTCGAGGGCTATTATGCAGCCGAATTTTCCGGACTGCCGCTGGTTTTAGACCACGTGCTCAACAGCGACATGGCCACCTATCAATCGCTGGGCATCCAGGGCGTTTACTGCGAAGCGCCGTCGCCGGCCATACCCGGCATGCAGCACTATCTCAATTTCATCTTTGCTCAATCCACCTGGAACGGCCGCCTCAGCGTCGATTCTCTGCGCAGCGATTACTTCTCCGCATACTACCCGGGTCTGTCGACGCAGGTCATGGAGTATTTTGATATGGCGGAAGAGGCATTGGCCAACATCTCTGCCTGGCGTTACGTCCTGCCGCAGCGTGTCAACCAGTTGCAGCGTGATGGTTTCACGGGCACCCTGCTGCCTCTGCCGGGTTTTATGGAACATTTCAGCGTTTACGAGCAATTTGGCCAGATGAATGACGGCGTCGATTGGGAACGCACCTTTCAGCTCATTCACGATATGCGCCATGTCATGGACGACCTCCTCGATGCCAATCCCCCTGATCCGACCTTCGATCGCGTGTTGCAGCTGGAAAAACAGCTGCAGTTCGCCGATCTGACGATCACCCTCTATGATAATGTGATCCGTACACTGACTCTGGGTGCGGATGAGCCCGAGATGCGGGAGGAGGCCGCCATGCGGCTGCGGCAGGTGGTGAAAAAGATGACGGAATTTGCAGTGACCGAGGATTCTTGCGGCCGAACCTCCGCTTTGGAACAATCGGGGATCGCCGCTGCCTGTCAGGCGCTGCTGGATAAACTGGAACAGGAGTATGGCGTGCCCTATCAGCGGGTCTACCAGGAGTGACCCCGGGGTCGAATTTTACGGGGTTGACTCTTGCGGCGCGCCCTCCGGCAACCCTCGGACTACAGGCTGCGCTTGCGCGCGATGCTCTCCAGCAGGTCATGGTAGGCTTTTTGAAATGCGGCAACGCCTTCCTGCTGCAGACGGTCGATGATCTCCTCGAGAGGGATGCCGTGCTCCGCCACCGCGGTGAGCACAGCGGTGGTTTCGCTTGCGGGTGCCGGAAGCGCTGCGGCACTGCGGCCATGATCGAGGAGCGCCGCCAGCGTCTCCGGCGGAATGGTATTGACCGTATCGCGGCCCACCAGGCTGTCGATATAGAGCGTATCGGCGTACTGTTTGTTCTTGGTGCCGGTGCTGGCCCACAGCAGGCGCTGCCGCTGGGCGCCGGCCTGCGCCAGCACCTCCCAGCGCGCTCCACTGAAAATCCACGAAAAGAGCTGATAGGTCGCTGCAGCATTGGCGATGGCGACCCTGCCCAGCCATTGCGGGAGGCCGCGCTGCAGCAGCTGCGGGTCCACCGCCGTGTCCATGCGGCTGACAAAGAAGGAGGCCACGGAGGCGATGGATTGCACCGCCTGGCCGGCCGCCAGGCGCGATTCCAGTCCTTCGATATAGGCGTAGGCTGCACCGCGATAGTGCTGCGCGCCAAAGATGAGCGTGACATTCACCGGAATGCCCGCGGCAATGAGCGCGCGAATGGCGGGAATCCCGGCTGCGGTGGCCGGCACTTTGATCATCAGATTGCGGCGGGCGACCGCCGCATGCAAGCGCTTCGCCTCCCGGATGGTGCCCTCGGCGTCATGGGCGAGTTCCGGGCTGACCTCGAGGCTGACATACCCATCCCGCCCCTGGCTGGCTTCATAGACCGGGGCGAGGAGATCGGCGGCTGCCTGAATATCGGCGATGGCGAGTTTTTCAAAGATTTCATGGCTCGCCAAACCCTGTTCCGCCCAATGCCGGATTTCGGCATCATAGACATCGCCGGCGCTGATGGCTTTTTGAAAAATGGCCGGATTGGACGTCAATCCCCTGACGCCCTTTACGATGAGTTCCTGCAAAGCCCCCTTCTTGACAAAATCCCGTTCGATGTGATCGATCCAAACGGATTGTCCCAGTGCCAGCAGATCAGCCAGAGAAGTCATGCTTGTCGCCTCATTATTGATGACCAATTTGCACACGCAAACAGCGGTTTGATAACATAAAGCACGTGTGATTTAAATCTGTATGCTCCCGGCAGTGATTGATCCATTGGTTCGTTAAAAAACCACGACCCAACTCAGGCGCCAATGCAGATCGGGCGGGGTGCCCGGGGTTGCCTGTTTTTCCAGCTCTGCGAATCCGTCACCCAGCAGGCCCCCGAGCAGCGCGCCGGCGAGAACGTCCGAGAACCAGTGACGGTCGTGATGCAGGCGCGAGATGCCGGTCAGCATGGCCATGGCCGCTGCCGGCGCCGCCGTGCGTCCGCCGTAACGCCGGTGTAAAAAGGCCGCCACACAAAAAGAGGTCGAGGTATGACCCGACGGGAAAGCATCCCGACTGCTGCCATCGGGCCGGAGACGCTGTGTCGTTTTTTTAATCAGAAAGGTGGCCGCGCCGGTCGCCACCAGGGATTCTGTGAAGAGTTGCCACTCTTCAAGGCGCTGCTGCCGGCTCCAGTGCGCCGCGCCGAGACGGTTGCTGAGGATATAGCCACTGCCGAGGAGATAGTTGACGCCTTTGCCGTAATAGTCGCCCATGGTGGCGAGGGGGGCTGGCAGCAGGCGGCCTGTCGCGGCGCTGCGGACGTCTCTGTCAAACCGGCTGATCCCGGCAATGCCGCCGGCGGCGAATAACCAGCGCGGTTGCGAAAAGCTGCAGCGCATTCCCTGCAGCAGATGGTCACGATAGGAATTTCCCCACCCGGCGGCGTTGATGCTGGCCGGCAGCATCAACAGGAACACGCAGATCGCAATCATCCGTGCGGCACACCGTGCGCCTGTCAGGGTGTGGAAGCAGCAGGTCAGGGTCATGACATTCGCGTTTTTATGTGATGCACCCGGTAGCCTGCGGCGGCCTCTGCCAGGTTGCGCATGATCAGGATGCTTTTCGCTGCGGGCTGGTTTTGCATCTCATCTCTGCCGGTCTGTGAGATCGAAGGGGGCATTGAGTATCAGCGTTTTGTTGTGATGGATCTGTTTCACGTTTTGCGCGCCCAGCAGGAACAGGGTGATGATGAATTCACGGCGGATGCGTTCGATGACTTCGATGACCCGCTGCGCCGACTCCATGGCCGGTTTGAGAAAGGGCCGGGCGACGCCGCAGAGCGCAGCGCCGAGGATGATCGCCTTGGCCATGTCCAGTCCGGAACGGATACCGCCGGAGGCGATCAGTGTGAGACGATCCTGAAGAGGCGCCAGGTGATGCAGCGCCAACGGCGTCGGTATGCCCCAGTCTTGAAATAATAGTCCGGCTGAGCGCTCGATGGATTCGTCGCGGCGTGCGTGTTCGATGCGGCTCCAGGAAGTGCCGCCGCTGCCCGCGATATCGATGAGGTGCAATCCGTGTCGCAGGGCAATTTCGGCATCCACGAGCGAAAAACCGGAACCGACTTCTTTCAACAGCACCGGTTTGGACAATCGCCGGTGCTGTGCGGCGATTTGCGCCGCCAGATTGGAAAAATCGGTGTTGCCTTCGGGTTGAATGGCTTCCTGCAGCGGATTGAGATGAAAATAGACGCCGTCGGCGTCCAGGATGTCGATGGCATCCTGAGTTTGGCTTTCATCAAAGCCATAGTTGAGCTGTACCGCACCGAGATTGGCGAGCAGCAGGGTGTGCGGAGCATGGGTTCTGAGTTCAAAGCTCGATCTGGCTGCCGGGTGGGTGAACATGACGCGCTGCGACCCCACCGCCATGGCGACACCGGTCGCTTCAGCGGCAGTGGCGAGGTTGCGGTTGATGGTGCGCAGCATCTCATGATCTCCACCGGTCATGGAAGAGATGATCAATGGCAGCGTCAGCCGCTTCTCCAAAAACAAGATGGAAGGATCGATCGCGCGCAAATCCACTTCCGGCAAGGCGCGGTGCGAGAGATGGATGGCATCGAAATAATTCTTGTTGCGATCGGTCTCTGCGTCCGTTTCGATGATGGTGATGTGATCAAATTTGCGCCGGTTGGTCGGATCGCTCATGGCTGCATTCCGCGCGTTATATACTCCTGCGATTTTGTTAATTTAAAAATAATTTGCAAAATTTCCATGGAAATTATTACCCTGAATCATTCATGGCAAAGGAGGGAGCGCCCGGATAAAAGGCGCTTGATTTTTCACAAAAGGTTCTCTACTTTATACTCCGTGAAAGGCCTCTCATGAACTGATTCATTCAATCACACAAGGATCAAGAAACGGGATCAGGGAATGAGTATTAACGAAATATGTTCTTGACTTGAATCATTCATCAAAAATGGAATTAGTAGCAGTGACACGCATCATGGCCTTACGATAGAATACGCCAGGTTTCAGAACTTGTTTTACCTTAAAGCGCACGAAGAAGCAATTTACCAAATAATGATTTAAATATACTTGATCATTTCAATCGCTTCGTGGTCGATAAACCTTAGTGGTATATGATTTTATCAGGTTATGCGATTCATGGGCAGGTGTTGTTGCAAAACCCGGAGCCAGTTATCGCAAGGGTATCCTCTATCTCACGGTCATTACTCCCGGTTTTGATTGATTTGCTGGCTGAATGATCGCCCGCCGGGCCGGAGTGGACAAGTACATGGACCTGCACGACCAACTCTATCTGCGCATCAACGCGGCGCAGCCTTTTCTCCTGGACATCTGGCAACCCCGCGGCATCGCCGTGGTGATCGGATATTCGCAGGTTGCCGCCAGGGAAGTGCATCTGCAGCGCTGCCGTGTCGACGGTGTGCCGGTTATCCGCCGCCGCGGCGGCGGCGGCGCGGTGGTGCTCATGCCGGGGGTACTCTGTATGACAGCGGCTTTCTCCAGCACCCGGAGTGAATCCCCCTATTTCTTTTTCAACCTCATCAATCAATTTCTGGTCGATACACTCGCTGTGCACTATGGCATTACTGGATTGACGTTGCAGGGAATCAGCGATGTCGCTGTGGCGGGCCGTAAAATCCTGGGATGTTCGATGTTCAAATCGCGGCAGCTCTTTTTCTATCAGGGCTCCCTGCTGGTCAACCCAAATCTGTCCCTCATCGACCGCTTGCTCAAACATCCCTCGCAGGAGCCCGATTACCGCCAGGGACGGGAACATGGCGCGTTCGTCACTTCGCTGTGGCAGCAGGGCTACCGGATTGAAACGGATGAATTGGGGATGCATCTGCAGCGCGCCGCTGCAGCGCTGCGGCCTCTGGTGTTGCAGGCGTCGAACGATCCGGGAAGAACGTTTTAACCGGCGCCCTTGTTCAGCACGTCGCCACACCTCCCCTCAGTACAACCGGAAACAGTAGATCACATCATCTTCCGCTGAAAAAACCAGATAGGGATCGATGGCCAGAGGATAGCCGCGAATTCTGCCTTTGGCGGTGAATTCCCAAACAACCGTTCCAGTGGCGATTTCCAGGGCATGGAATTTTTTGTTCATGGAACCGGCAAAGAGATACGCACCGCAAAGCAGCGGCGCCGTCGAGAGGATGCTGCCGCTGTTGTAGCGCCATTTCACATCGCCATCCTGTCGCGATACCGCATAGAGATTATGGTCGGTGGCGCTGAAAAATACCAGCGTGTCGTTCAGGGCGGCCGGATGGTAGATTTTTGCGCCAACGGACGTTTTCCAGCACAGACTGCCGCTTGCGATATCCAGGGCATAGAAAACGCCATCCGTGGAACCGACATAGGCCGTTTGCGCGGTGAGAACCGCCGGGCTGCGGATGGCGGCGCCGGTCGCATACTGCCACTGCGGTTCGAGCTGTGCGGACAGGGCGTGCAGGATGCCCTTGTCATCTCCGATGAGGATGCGATCGTTGGCAAACGCAGGGGTGGCGGAGCAGGTGTTGGACATCTGGTATTCAGCCTCTGTGGCGCCATCCTGCACGGCCAGGGCGAGCAGGCGTCCGCTGCCTGTGGCGAGATAGATTTTTCCTGCCACGATGAGCGGTTCGCCGGGAATGGTGCCGGCGCTCTTTTCCCAAAGCGTTTTGGCCTTGGTCAGATCATAGCAGATGACATTGTTTTTGCCGATGCGCCTGACGATGATCAGACGCTCGCCCGCCAGCGCGGCGGTGACCTCCACAGTGCTGCGCACGGCTATTTTTCCGATGCCATCACCATTCTCCAGGTGGAGACCTTCCAGCCTGCCATCCTGCGTGCCGTAGAGGATGTAGTCTTTTGCCCCCACCAGAGAGGACCCCGGTGCGCCGGAGGCGCGTTTCTCCCACAGCGGTTGCAGCGGAAAGCGCGGCTGAATTTCCACCACGGGCACGCGCTGCGGCGTCTGTCCGAGCTGTGGCCAGCCGCCGCCGGGTTCATGCGCTCCTTTGAGGATGAATTTCCCGCAACCGGCCAGCAGCACAACCGCAACCGGGAGGGCACTCCCTGTCGAGAGCATTTTCCTCATCACCCGTATCAAACCGGATTTACCCATTAAAAATCCCAGCCGAAGAAAAATTGCGTGAACCAGGCCGATTCAAAATCGTATTGCCCGGGTTGATAAAATTTATCGATATCCACGAGTTCAAATTTTCGGCCCACATCGAAGCGCAGGATCAACATATTGGCCAGCCTCAGGCGGACGCCAAAGCCCGTGCTGCCCAGGAGGTTGTCGAGGTGATTCTCCCAGGCATTGCCGGCATCGAGGAACAGCGCTCCGCGAATCGCGCTGAAAGCCAACCCGCCGAAAGGAAAGTGCAGACTGAAGCGGTCGATGAATGGGAAACGCAGTTCATTGCTCACCAGCGCCAGTTTGGTGCCCCAGAGCCGCCACAGTCCATAGCCGCGCAAATCCCAGCTGCCGCCCATGAAGAAGGGCGTGGATTCCTTGCCATGGTTCATCTGTGTCCAGATGCGCAACGCGTGGGCGCTCTGATTGGAGAGCCGGAAATAACGGCGGTAATCCACGATGGCGGTGATAAAGTTGACGTTGGAATGGGCGATATCGAGTGTATTGCCCACCGTCACATTGAGGCGGGTGCCGTCGATGGGACCGCTCGGCCCCCACAGGGAATTGTCTTTGACGTAGGAGACGAAATTGGACATCAGCAGGGCTTTGCGGCGGTAGCCCGTCGCATACCATTCCTTGTCGGAAAAACGCACGTTGAGGTTCGCTTCGATGCGCTTGAATTTTGACAGCGGATAACTCAGGGCGGCATACCCCCCGTAGCGCCGCTCCCAGAACCAGTAATCATAGCGGCTGTAATATTGCCCGGCAAAATGATACAAGCCCGTGGCGATGTGCGTGCGCCGTGATAAATCCATGCGCGTCACCGCGAAATTGAAACTGGATAAAAAATCGTTTTTGCTGCGGGCGGTGTTGTAGAGCAGGAAAAAATATTGATGGTTGCCGAGCATGTCCGAGACCACCAGTTGCGCGCCGCCGGAGGTGCCGAAAATCGGATCCTGCGTGATCTGCGATTGGGCGATATCGAGGCTGAACCTGGGCTTGTATTTGATGTCCTGCGAGTCACCCGAGCCCGCCAGTCTGCGATACTGCCATGGCGGCGCCAAGGGGGCCAGCGTGTCGGAGGGATGGGCGGGCGCGGCCGCAATCTGTTGCATTACGGCGGATTCGCGATAGATATTAAAACTGAAATTTTCGAACACCGTGAAGAGCAGATCGCCCCCCGGTGTCCACTCCGGATCGTAGGCGCCGCAGACAAACGAGGTGACTTGCTTCAGGCTGTTGGGGGGCTGCAGCGTTAATCCGGCTTGCGCAGCGATCGGGTCGGGCGTTTCAACATCGGGCGCCGGCAGACTCCAGATGTTCTGCGTGCCGCTGCGATCGGAGACAAAAGCGATGCAGGCGCCGTCGGGAGACCACGCCGGCATGAGATCCTGAACCGTACCATGGGTGAGCGGACGGACACGGCCGGTCTGCAAATCATAGAGAAAGAGATTGTAATATCCGTGCTGGCCGCTGGGCCCGCGGTCAGAACTGAAGGCCAGAAAACGTCCGTCCGGCGAAAAAACCGGATCGCGATCATCAAAGGGATCGTCGAGAAGCGCCTGCAATCCCTTGCTGCGCCGGTCGAAAAGATAGAGATCGCTGCGGCCGCTGAAAGCGAGACCGGAGAAGACGATTCTGCTGCCATCCGCTGACCATTTCGGGGAAAAAAGCGATACCAGTTCTTCGAACTCGAACTGTTCGGTCACACGTTTCTCTTTCACATCCAGGATGTAAAGAACGTCCTTCTCACCATGTTTGGAGACAAAGACCAGCTCGCCGTCATCGTTGACATCGATGGCGCTGTTGAGAAGATGAAACGACTCGAACTCGGAATTGCGTTCACCCTCCACCAGCGTTTCCAGTTTGGGCTCCTTGAATCCCTTGCGCGCCGGGGCGAGATAGATGTTGGCATACCCGGTGCGGTTGGAAATAAAAACCACGTATTCGGAGTCGGCCCGATAGAAAGCGGGTTTGATGTTGATGCCGCGACGGGTGATCTGCTCGCTGATGCGGGCGGCTACATCTTCGTGCGTCAGGAGCGGGTAATACTCTTTTTTCAGGGCGTAAATCCAGGCGGCGTCGAACTCCCGCAAGGGCACGCCCAGGGTGAAGTGCATGACCTGGTCGAACCGGGGCGACATCCAGACATTTTCGATGAGCTGAAGGATTTTTTCATCGCCATAGGTTGTGGCGATGTAGCGCAGGACGGCCTGGCCTTCCTTGTACATGAGAAACGAGCCGCTGATTTGATAGATGCGCTCCACGGGGAAAAGGTAACCGTTGATGACCGCGTCGCGGATGAACATTTCCGCTTCGCTGTTCCAGCCCCTGGACCAATACTCGGCCAGCCCTTCCATGAACCACAGCGGCAGCCCCGGATGATTGGTCATCTTGTGGTTTTTCAGGACACGCTGCACCTTGCTGTAGGTGAAGACGTGCACCAGCTCATGACGGAGGACATCCTGGAATTCGGCGACCGAACCATTGGCGGGCACGACGACGCGTCCTTTGAGAAATTCGAAAAAGCCGCCGATGCCCTCGGGGATCAGGTAGGAGATGGTATTGGATTCCTGGAAATGGGCATGGGTCGCATAGAATATCAGCGGAATGCGCTCATGGATGCTGTGGTTGAACTTGTTCTCGAGAAAAAGATAACTCTCTTCGGCATAGGCGGCGCCGGTTTCCGCCAGCTCGCGCATCTGCGGATAATAGTAAATATCGAAATGTTCGGTCTGCATGATACGCCAGTCAAAGTCATTGTAGATGACCTTGTTGCGACCGAAATAATATTGGCTGTGAAGTGACGGCGTCCACAATGCCAGAATGGATAGAATCGTAAAAAACATTTTTTTCATATAAACCTGTCAGGTCGGGTATGGTTTGCTGTACCTGAGACTGGATGAATGCCTCTGCTGCGATGCAAGCTCGCCCGGACTACCTTATCTGAATGCATTCTCCACCATGTGGCGGCGGTAATCGAATATGCGATTCAGTTTGCGGCGCACCCATAGTTTTTCCGCCAGCCATCCGGCGATGCCAAATCCGACGTCATAGGTGACCCGATCCGTGATCTCGATGCCAGTGGCCATCTCGATGAAGTGATGTTCGTGATACCAGAATTTGTAGGGCCCCAGACGCTGCTCGTCGACGAAATAGCGGCCCTCCTCGACATGGGCGATCTCGGTGAGCCAGCGCGACCACAAACCCGGCAGAAAACGGATACGGTACTCGATGAGCTGTCCGGGATACATCTTGTTCACCGGGGGGCTGATGATGCGGAAGCCGAGCTCCGGCGGCGTCAAAGCGTCGAGATTGGCCGGATTGGAGAAAAATTCCCAGACGCTCTGCAGCGGCGCGTCGACCGTTTGGCTGCGATATAAATGATTGATCATCAAGCCCTCGAGCGTTTTTATCAGGAAAATGGCCCTGCGCAGCCTGAAGGCTGCAAAAAAAAAGAGTCTGTCGCCTTGTACCCAAAATATACGAGTTAAAATTTTGTTAAAAAACCAGGATTTCCGCTGTAATAACATAATGGCTTATGCCCGGCATGCATCGCAAACCTCTTCCGTTAAAATAATTCGAATTTTGCATATATGCAAGTAATTCTACCAGCCCTTGCAATAACGGCCGCACGCATAACCGATACGGTGACTTGATGAGTGAAATGAACAACTTCAGCATCCGGCTGCCCCTCACATGCCACAGTTCGATCCGGAAAACCGCCAAAACACGGCTGGCGCCCGATTGCAGCCATACTGTAAAATATGGCATTACATTTGTATCATCGCCAATATTCATCTCTACTCTAATTTTGCGAGATTTGAAGAAATACGGTGTTTATGAATCACGAGCAGCAAGAAATATTAAAACAAATTCTATTTCTCAAAACGAATTTGAAACGCTTCCCCAGGTTTGCTGTATTGCTGGTCGCCTTTAACAATGCGAAACAGCTGGTCAGGGTGATTGAGAGAATTCCCCGGGAGATTTATGATCTCCTCGAGGAGATATTTATCTTTGATGATTTTTCCCAGGATGGTACCCCTGCCGTCGCCCGGGAGTTTGTCAATCGTGCGATGCTGCAAAAAATAAATATTTTCAGCAATCCGCGCTCCTACGGATATGGCGGCAATCAAAAGCTGGGTTATGAATACGCGTTGGCCAAAGGGTATGATTTTGTAATTTTACTGCATGGCGATGGCAAGTATGCGCCGGAATATTTGCCCGATTTCATTCTGGCCGCTCTGCGCCATAAAAAACAGGTAATTATCGGTTCCCGTTTCATACCTCCTCAAAGAGCCTTGCGGGAAGGCATGCCCGGATACAAGTTTCTGGCTAACCGGGTGCTGACCATGACGCATAACGCTTTTCTGGGATTATCCCTTTCGGAATATTTTTGCGGCTATCGCCTCTATGGCAGTGATTTCCTGCAAAAAATAAATTTCAAACTCAACAGCGATGATTTTGATTTTGACACCCAGATAATTTTGCAGGCCCATCGCCTCAAAGAGCCGATCCTTGAAGTCTCCGTTCCCACCTATTATGACTCTGAAATAGAACGTAAAAAAGGCATCCGCTATATTGGGGAAGTCCTGCACGCCCTGTGGCTCTATCGCATGCATTTATTGGGCATCAGCCGCCGGGAGCAGTACGAACCGATACTGCCGGTCAGTTATGAACTGAAAAATTTTTCCTACAGTTCACACAGGCAGATATTGAAAAGCGTACGCCCGGGAGAACAGGTGCTCGATCTTGGTTGCGGGGAGGGTGTACTCGCGCGCGAAATCGGGAAAAACGGGTGTCAGGTGACCGGCGTCGACGTCCTGCCCGCGGAACACGTCTTGCCGGTTTTTGATGGCTATCTGCAATGGGATTTGGAGAATCCCCTGGGATGGCCGCTGCGGCGTGATTTCGATTGCGTCATATTGGGGGATATCATCGAGCACCTGAAAGATGAAAAAACGCTGATGCGCAATGTGCGCCAGGTTCTCAAAGAGGATGGCCGTCTGATCATCAGCACACCCAATATTGCACTCTGGCTCTATCGAATTCTGCACCTCTTCGGCCGGTTTGAGTACGCCGACAAGGGCATCATGGATCGCACCCATGTCCGTTTCTATAGCTTGAAGACCCTGAGAAATCTCCTCAAATCGACCGGATTTCATATTCTCAACGAGCGCTTCACAACCATTCCCTTTCACTTGCTCATTACCAGCACGAAACTGAAAAGAATGGCAAATGTGGTCAATTTTTTATATTTTCAACTGGTGCGCATCTGGCCCACGCTATTCGCCTATCAATTTGTCCTCACAGCCCAGATCGTGCGGCTGGAGTGGCGAGAGATGCGGTTGCCGCAGTCCATCGATAACGGAGCGGATGAAACACGGCCACACGGGAACGACAAAGCTGCGGCTTTTGATGCGTTACGCCGTGAAACAGCATGGCCCTGCACGGTTGCCAATTGAGAACGAAGAGGTGTTTCTCTTTCGAAGTGAATAAATCCATAGTGAGCCATCCTTGCCGTCTTTGCGGTTCGAGTCGTTATAACCCAAACAGGAATGAAGAGGCCTATGCAAAAAACCGACGTGACTGAAAACAGATTTTTGGGGGTTGTCTGGTTTCTATTTGTTTTACTGCTGATTTTCAATATGTTAAACCATGAGATGTGGAGGGATGAACTCGATTCCTGGCTGGTGACCCGGGATAACGATCTCTCCGGCATCATGAATTATCTGCCGTACTCCGGACACCCGGCGCTCTGGTATTTATCGGTGGAATTGATCCAGATTTTTACAGACCACCCGATGGGGATGCAAATCATAAACCTCCTTTTCGTCGCGATGGCGGTTCTCATCTTGCTGAAGTGGGCGCCCTTTTCAAAACTTGAGAAAATTTTACTGACCTTCAGTTACTATTTTCTCTATGAATACGGCACGTTGTGCAGGAATTACGGCTTGAGTCTTTTGCTCCTCATCGCCTTCTTGAGTTTGTATCGTGTCAAGGATAAATATTATATTTTAATGGGACTTATTCTGGCGCTTCTTGCAAATGTGCACGTGTTGAGCATGCTCCTGAGCGTGCTGTTGGGCGCATACTGGCTCTGTGAAGAATGGACCAACAGGAGAAGGCAGAATAACAGCCTTATAAGCAGTCTGCCGAAACTTTCCGCCTTCGCCATCATATCCCTGGGCATCCTGGTCTTTTATCTGCATGCCATGCCCAGTGCAGAATTCTCGCACAATCCGGCCAAAAATGTTGCCGTGAATCTTGCCGCCATCGGGAACGCATTCTCCCTGATCTACAAGAGCTTTGTCCCCATTCCCAAAGCGGTGTTTCATTTTTGGAATAGTCAGATTCTACCCGGGTTCGCCCATTTACCGCTTGCCCTGGCATTGTTCATCCTGACGACGCTGGGTTTCATGAAACGCCCGCTTCGCGCCGCTTTTTATGCCTTGGGAATGGCCGGATACATGTTGTTCTTTATTTTCATCTATCCCGGTTTCTTGCGGCATCACGGGTTTATCTTTTTTGTGTTTTTCAGCTTTTATTGGATTTCACGAATCGACAACGTTCACGGAAGCCTGGAATCACTGGATGAAAACCTGGCTGGCCGGCTGCAGCGTATCCAGATGAAACTCTTCACCTTTGTTTGCGCCGCTCAACTCGTCGCCGGCATCATGGCGAGCTATCAGGACTGGAGACATCCCTTCTCGGCGAATCGTGAGGTGGTACGCTATCTGCAAACAGCCGGCCTGGATAAGGATATCATCGTCGGTGATCTTGATTTCATCGCCTCCCCGGTCAGCGCCTGGCTCCATAATAAAATCTATTACCCCATGTCATCAGACTATGGCAGCTATATCGAATGGAGTGCCAAAAGGCAAAATATCAATTTTTATGATCAGGCGGAAGTGAACGCCTATGTCCGGTTCGTCGTGGAGAGCGCATTCAAACTGTGTGATGAAACCCAAAGAGATGTGACACTGCTTCTATCCTACGCGCTTGATCAAGCGCCACTGGCCGCGTTCACAGAGAGTATCTGTGGAGACGAAGTCTATTACCTCTATCGCATAAAGTATACGGGGCCGCGGTGATGTCCAGGTTTTTATGCGGATTCTGCGCCGGTGCGCAAATGTTTCAAATCCAGCCGCCGTCGGATTACTGGTTTCAGCGGATAACACCCCATACACCTGAATGGAGCGATTTGGGCCTGCATCGTGACCTTCCTGAAAGCGGACAGCCTCCGGGACGGTGATGAATCACTCAGTTGGGGAAATAATTGATTTTACAACGACAAGAAACGACCGATGGGGCAAAATGAATAACCCAA